>JANRLA010000049.1:0-34335 GCA_033763015.1 Bacteroidia bacterium | reverse complement strand
ATCACGGGCTGGGGGCAGATCAAAAACGGGTACTGCTACAACCTGCCCGATATGCTCCGGCGCCTGCGCTACGACCGGCTGTACATCCGCAACCGCTCCATTTGGCTTGACCTGCGCATCCTGTGGTACTCGGTGGCCATTGTGGTGATGGGCCGTGGCCGGTAGCGGCGGCCTGCGGCTACTGTTTTGGCAACGGGGGGCCAGCCACTAGCTTGGGGGTATGAACCTGGAGCTTGCGCAGCTGATCTACACCAAGGTGCCACCGGAGAGGAGCCCCTGGAAAAAGTCGGGGTTTCATACGGTACTCTACACCCAGGGCGCCTTCGACAAAAAGGACCTACTGGAGCTGGAGAGCAAGCTGCACTACCCCGGGCAGGGCGTGTTTGAGGAGAAACTGG
This sequence comes from Bacteroidia bacterium, assembly GCA_033763015.1. Classification (GTDB taxonomy): domain Bacteria; phylum Bacteroidota; class Bacteroidia; order J057; family JANRLA01; genus JANRLA01. The sequence continues at coordinate 33,937 of JANRLA010000049.1, read as the reverse complement.
TGGTCTTCCCGCAGAAGCTAAGTACAGGCCTCCATTGGCTGGTGGTGTTTGTACGCAGCCTACAGTCGCGCGACGAGTTTGGCCGAGAGGGGGTGTTCCTGGCCCATGGGTTTGCCCTACCCGAAGCGCAGGCGCAGCAGATAGCCGATTTCAGGACCCTTATCGAGGCCCTTCGGCCGTTTGTGCTGGCCTCGACCGAGGCGCTGCTGGCACACCCGGAGGCAGATTGGGAGGCCGGGCACCTGCCGAAACGCGGCGTGACCGTTTCAGAAGCGGTGGGCCCCGAGGCCAACCTGCCTGCCCTGGGGCCCCGCGAGCGACGGTTGCTGCCCCTTTTGCAGTACATCGCGGAGCAGGGTACGAACAACGATGCACTGGTGGTAAAGGGCCCGCCCGCCGAGGTAACGGCCAGCCTGTGCGTAGCGCTGGCATGGCTGCCACGGGCGCTGCGGGTGCGGTTGGGCTTTGACAGCGGCTTTGACGGCGGGAAGCTGTTTTTCTTTCCGCTGAAAGTGGTCGGCTACAGCCAAACCCCCCCAACCACCGGCGACCCGCTGCGGGTGGACCTAGCGACCCAGGTGGTGGAAGCCCACCAGCGCCTGACCGCTGCCGCCCAGCCCACTACCTACTACAGCCGGTGGCTGCAGGTGCACGATGCGCCCCTGCGGCAAGGGCAGATCGAAACCACGTATCAGCTGGCCAGCTTTTTAGAAGGCACCGGGCGTGAGCTGCCCAACCCGCTTGAGCTACTGCCCAGTTTTGTCACCGCCAACCTGAGCGCCCTAAAGGCTACGTTTTTGCAACGGGCCGCGCAGCAGGTGGGCGAGCCCTGGGCCCAGCGGTTTGCCGAAGGCGAGGCCCCCGAAGAGCTGCTGGGGCTGATACTGAACAACGTGGTAGGGGGCAGCTTTGCCCGAAGGGTTGAGCACCTGATTTTGCGCCAGGGCCTTACACCGGCCGACATCCGGGCGCCGCTGCCCGAGGGCTTTGTGCCCGCTGGTGCGGTGCGCCTACAGCTCTTGATGCGCCTGTGGCGGGGCGGGAAGCTGACCCCCGACGACATTAAGACCGTGCCCGAGGCCGAGCGGCGAGAGCTGCTCGACTACCTCTCGCGCAGCGAGTACCGCAAGCAGCCCTGGGTGTACGGCTTGCTCCAGGAAGAGCCCCAGCTCCTGGGGCGGCTTTTGCAGGCCGAAGACACCGCCAGTGGGCTTACGGCCTGGCTTTCGGGCCAGTTCGGTGGTGCCTACGCTACGGTAAAGCACCTCTTGGCCGAGGCCGTGGTACACCAGCAGGCGCTTGGGGCCCTGGCGACACCGAATGCCTGGCCCGAGGTGCTCGACCGGCACCTGGCCCAGCACGGCTGGTCGGCCCGGCTGCATCGCCCCCTGGTGGCGCTGGCAAAGTCGCTCTCGCCCACCCCTGCCAGTACCCCGGTGCTGTGGGCCATCGCCGAACCACCGGCCGTGTTACCCAGCGTGTTGGCCCAGCCCGGCCCTGCACGGCTGGCCTACCTGGGCCTGCTCGTACAGTACCACCGGCTACCCAGCGCGCAGATCTTGGCCTTGGGGTATAGCGACGCCGAGCTTGCGGCGGCACCCCGGGCGGGGTTTTTGCAAACGTTGGGGGCTTTTCTGCGAAGGAAGGGCTAAATCGGGGGGGCAGGCCTGCAACCCCGGGTCATCTGGGGTTGTCTTTGGCAGTAGGTAACCACTACCCAGAGGGGAAACGTATGCTAGTTGAAAATGTGAGGCAGGCGCTGGAGTCGATCAAGTCGAACCGGTTGCGCAACGGGCTAACCATTGGCATCATTGCCTTCGGGATTGCGGCCATCGTGGGGGTGATGACCAGCATAGACGCGGTGAAGTGGTGGATGAAAAACAGCCTGCTGAGCTTCGGCAGCAACTCGTTTATCATCCTCAATCGCGAGGCGACCATCTCGTTCAACGGTTCGGGACGACGGGTGTCGTACCCGCCCATCCGGGAACGGCAGGCGCTCGACCTAAAAGAGAAGATGGCGCCCTACGGCAAAACCTCGCTCTTCGTGTACGGGGTTTGGGGCCGTACGGCCAAGTATGGCAACCGCACGACGAACCCAAACATTGATGTAGACGGGCACGATGAGAACCTGATAGGCCCAACGCCGTATGTGCTGGACCTGGGCCGGGTCTTTACCACCCAGGAAGTGGAGTATGCGGCCAACGTGTGCATTCTGGGGCACGAAATCCGAGCCAAGCTCTTCCCCAACAACGAGAACCCGCTCGGGAAGATGATTTATGTGAGCAGCAAGGCGTATCGGGTCATTGGCACGTTTGCCAAAAAAGGGGGTGGGTTTGGCGGCTCGGGCGAAGACCGCACGGTGGTGATACCCTATACGACACACACAAAAGACTGGAATGTGGGCAACCGATCGTTCCGAATGGCCGTGATGGTAGACGATGTGAACCAGATGCCGGTGGTGGAAGACATTGCGGTGGGGACGTTTCGGCTGATCCGGGGGCTGCGACCGTCGGAGGCCAACAACTTTGGTATCGTCAAGAGCGATGCGATTGTGAAGATCCTGCTGGAGAACCTGGCCATTCTTTCGATCTCGGCGTGGGCCATTGCGTTTATTACCCTATTTGGGGCCTCGATAGGGCTGATGAACTCGATGCTGGTGTCTGTCACCGAACGGATTCGTGAAATCGGGGTGCGCAAGGCCATGGGGGCTAGCAGCCGGGTTATCCAGCAGCAGTTTTTGGTCGAGGCCATTACCATCACCCAGTTGGGCGGGCTATTTGGCATCGTACTAGGTATCCTGCTGGGCAATTTGGTGGGCGCGCTGCTGAGTGCCGACATCCAGATACCGTGGATGATGATGCTCTTTTCGGTGGCCATCGGGTTTGTGGTGGGGATCCTTTCGGGCTGGATACCGGCCCGGCGCGCGGCCCGGCTCGACCCCATTGAGAGCCTACGCTACGAATAGCCAAACGGCACATGGTCAAACGGCACAGCCCGGGTACACAACCCGGGCTGTGCCGTTCTGGCTGATGGGCTACCCGCTGCCTTTTTTGCGGCCTTTGCCGGTAGCGCTGCCCTTGCCACGGGCGGCGCCTTTGCCACTGGCCGAGCCTGTGCCTACGGCAACGCCTTTGCCCGATACGGTACCGGTGCCGCTTTTCTTGCGGACTTTACCGTTTTTGTCGCGGTACATAACCGTACCGGTACCGCTGGCGATACCCTTGCCGACAGCCGTGCCGCTACCGGCAGCGGTGCCGGTGCCGGAGGCATTGCCTTGAGCTACAGCGGGTAGGCTCGGGAGAAGCGCCCCGCCAACGAGGAGTGCGCTGAATGTAGATCGCTTCATGGGGTGGGTTGTTTACTGGTTGGTCTGTGGGTAGGACGCCACGGGCCAACGGTGGATTTAACTGGGGCGGCGCCGTGCCCCCGTAGCAGGCCCCTAGGGCATTAAGGAAACCTTAGGAAGGGTGGTAACCTGCTGTTTATGTGATAGTGGTAGCTAGCGGCCGCAACTACCAACCCCCCTCCACCAACCCATGACACGCGACGAAATCTTGAAGCAGTGGGCCATGCCCCACACCAGCCCCTCGTACCCGCTAGGCCCCTACCGGTTTATCAACCGCGAGTACTGCATCATCTCGTACGAGACCGACATGGCCGTTATCCGCGAGATACTGCCCGAGCCGCTGGAGCTGCCCGATTTGCCCCACGTACACTTTGAGTGGATCAAAATGCCCGACAGCGCCGGGTTTGGCGACTACACCGAGAGCGGGGTAGTCATCCCCTGCCGGTGGCATGGCGAGCACTGCAACTTCGTGGTGCAGATGTACCTGGACGACCTCTCGCCCATCGTGGCGGGCCGCGAGATCTGGGGCTTCCCGAAAGAGTATGCCCACCCCGTACTGCGGGTCGAGAAAGATACCCTGACCGGTACGCTGGAGTATGCCGGCACCCGCGTAGCGACCGGTACGATGGAGTACAAGCCTGCGATTTGGGAGTACGACGATGTGGTGAAGTCTATGCAGCGCACGCAGATCAACCTCAAGCTCATCCCCCACGTCGATGGGTCGCTGGCCATTGCCCAACTGGTGGCCTACAACCTGACCGACATAACGGTGAAGGGCGCGTGGAAAGGCAAAGCGGCCCTGCACCTGGTGCCCCATGTACATGCCCCGGTGGCCGACATCCCCATCCGCAAAGTCATTGGCGGGGTGCACATCATCGCCGATCTGACGCTCCCCTACGGCCGGGTCATCCACGACTACCTGCAGGACAAACAATAACGCGGCCGGTGTAGGTTTGGGGCGTGCTAAGCCCCTGGCAGATTGTACCCAACGCCTGGCTCCTGCCCCGCGGCATTAGCGGTATGGCGCTGTGGCCAGTGGTTCTTGTCGAGGCCCGGTGGCTGACCGCAGGTGCGGTGCAGCGACCGGGCTTTGTGTACCTGCCCCGCCCGGGTGGGGCCTGGGAGGTGCCCGAGCGGCTGGTGCAGCACGAGGCCATCCACCTCAGGCAGCAAGCCGAGCTACTGGTGGTGCCCTTTTACCTTGCGTATGGGCTGGAGTACCTGGTGCGGCGCTGGGGCCAGACGCACGCCCAGGCGTACCGGGCCCTGAGCTTTGAGCGCGAAGCCTACACCCACGAGGCTACACCCGGCTACCTGGCGGGGCGTCGGTTTTGGGCCTTTTTAAAGTTTGTGTAACCCCGCGTTACGCGTAGGTTGCATTACTAGACCCTTACACCCCTATGCGCCTACGTGCCCTAAGTCTTGCGTTTGTTACTTTTTGCCTGGCAGCCCAGGGCCAAACGCCGCTGCCCGAAGGTTACAAGGTAGAAGACCACTACACGAAAGAAGAGCTCACCATCGAGATGCGCGATGGCACCCGGCTCTTTACCATCGTCTACACGCCCAAGGATGCCAGCAAGGACCGCCGGTACCCCATCCTGATGCAGCGCACGTGCTACAGCGTAGCGCCCTACAACGACGGGGGCGAGGTGAAGTACCGCAGCCGCCTGGGGCCCAGCCAATACCTGATGCAGGACGGCTACATTTTCGTGTACCAAGACGTAAGGGGCCGGTGGATGAGCGAGGGGCAGTTCGTGAACATGACCCCGCACGTGCCCCACACGCCCAAGACCCAGGCCACGAGCGAAAGTAGCGACACGTGGGATACCATTGAGTTCTTGCTGGGGCACCTGAAAGACAAAACCAACGGCCGGGTGGGCCAGTGGGGCATTAGTTACCCCGGCTTTTACTCGGCGGCCAGTTTGCCCGACGCGCACCCGGCGCTGGTGGCGGTTTCGCCCCAGGCGCCCATTGCCGATTTCTTTTTCGACGACTTTCACCACAACGGGGCTTACACCCTGGGCTACTTCTGGACCAACCGACTCTTTGGCACCCCCCGCAGTGGCCCCACGCCCAAACCCTGGTACACCGACGACCCGGACCCTGCCCTGCCGCCCTACGAGTACTTCCTGGCCATGGGTAGCCTGAAGCACGCCAACCGGGTAGTGCCCGACGACAACTTCATGTGGCGCGAGATTGTAAACCACCCCAACTACGACACCCTGTGGCAGCGTCGGGGGCTGTTGCAGCACCTGGGGCGACTACAGCACCGGCCGGCCGTCTTGACCGTTGGCGGTTGGTTTGATGCCGAAGACCTCTTTGGGCCCCTGAACATCTACCAGACCCTCGAGAAAGGCAACGCCGGGATGAGCAACCGGATTGTGATGGGCCCCTGGAGCCACGGCAACTGGGCCCGCGAGACCGAGCACCAATTGGTGGACGGGTTCTACTTCGGCTCGAACCTGTCGGAGCACTACCAGCGCACGGTAGAGTACCCCTTCTTCCGCAGCCTGCTCAAAGACGGCCAAGAGCCCCCGGTGGCCGAGGCTACGGTGTACAACACCGGCAAGCTGGGCTGGGCCAGCTACCCTGCCTGGCCCCCCGCTGAAAGCCAGCCCCTGACGCTCTACCTGGGCGATACCCCCGGCCAGGCCACGGGCGCGGTCGGTGAGTTGGGGCTGGGTACGCCCTTGGCCGGGGCCGCTGCAAGCGAGTTTGTGTCTGACCCCAACCGCCCGGTGCCCTACAGCGAGGCCAATGCGCACGTGTTTACCCCCCGCCCCTACATGGCGAGCGACCAGCGCGAGAACAGCCACCGGCCCGATGTACTGAGTTTTGATAGCGGGTTTTTGACCGAGGAACTGACCCTGGCCGGGCCGCTGGAGGTAGAACTCTATGTGAGCACGACGGGTACGGATGCCGACTGGGTGGTGAAGCTGGTGGACGTCTTCCCGAGCGATACGACCAACCCTGAGCTGATGGCCAAGGGGAAGCAGCTGGCGGGCTACCAACTCTTGGTACGCTCAGAAATCATGCCCGCACGCTTCAGGAACAGCTTTGAGCGGCCCGAGGCGATGGTGCCGGGGCAGGTGACGAAGGTGACCTTCCGGCTCCAGGACGTGTACCACACCTTTTTGCCGGGCCACCGGCTGCAAATTCAGGTGCAGAGCACTTGGTACCCGCTGTTTGACCGCAACCCGCAGGTGTTCGTCGAGAACCCCTATATGGCCGACCCCAGCCAGTACACCCGCCAGACCCACCGGGTGCACCACAGCAACGAGCACCCAAGCCAGGTACGGGTACGGGTGTTGCCCCGGCCGTAACAGGATACTGATATTTGATGGCCAGGGGTGGCAGCTGACGTTTCGAAACTAAGTAGCTTGGTGCGTGGTTGTCAGGTAATCGTTCAAACATCTAATTCGTATGGCACTCGATTTCAAGACCTTCTTCGGTGACGTAAAGGCCCAATTGCGGGGCGTGGCAGCCAAGCTTATGGAGAACCTGCCGACAGGGTTTAAGGAAGCGAACGACAAGCAGGTAGACGACTTGAAGCAAAGTGGCGCCGAAACCCAGGCGTACAAAGCGCCCGACACGGCCCCCGACTTTACGCTGCCCAACCAGTACAACGAGCCCATCCAGTTTCACCCGTTCCTGGAGCAGGGTCCAGTCATCCTGTCGTTTCACCGGGGGCGGTGGTGCCCGTACTGCAACCTGGAATTGCGGGCCATGCAGAAGACGCTCGACCAGTTCAAGGAATTGGGCGCAACGCTGCTGGCCATTTCGCCACAGACGGTTGAGGTAACGCAGAGCTTTGCCTCGGAGATGCCGCTCAAGTTCCACGTGCTTTCGGACAAGGGCGGACAGGTGGCCAAGCAGTTTGGGTTGGTGTACAAGCTGAACGACGACTACCAGGCTGCGCTCAAATCGGTGGGTGTAGACCTAAAGGCCGACCACGGTGGCGGCGACGACTTTACGCCCGAGCTTTCGATTCCGGCGACCTACATCGTGGCCCAGAACCGCAAGATTGTGTACGCGTTTGTGGATGCCGACTACACCAAACGGGCCAGCCCCGCCGAGCTTATCGACATCCTGAAACAGATTAAGCAGGGTACCCTGGCCTAGACGGCCCGGTGCCTTTGGGGGTCGTTAGCACCCGGGGTTGGCCACGGGGCCCCAGTAGGTACCGATATTGCCCGCATCACCCCCAGTAGCCCCCTTGTTTCTATGGCACTCTTTGGTGGCAGCAAAGGCCCCTCGACCGAACTGGTAGCTTCTATCCTTGAACGGGCCGGTGTGGGCTGGTTCAGCCTAAAGCTCGAGGGGCAGGAATTTAGCCTATCTGACAACCTGCGCGCCTGGCTGCCCACCGCCACTGCCACCCCCACCCTGGCCGACTACCTGAACGCCCTGGCCGAGCGTGACCGGGCGACGCTGGCCGCGCGGCTACAGGCCCAATCTGCTACGAAAGAGCCCTTCAGCGTTGAACACACCCTGAATACCCCCGGGGGTGGCAAACGCTTTGTGCACCTGCAGGTGGCCCTGGTAGTGGGCCCTGGCGGCAAACCGGAGCGCATCAATGGGCTGGTGACCGACATTGAATTTGAACGCGCCGAACGTATGCTGCTGCGGCACGTGCGCGAGGCGACCGATGTCATCGACTCGGGCATCTTGCTGCTGGGGCCGCACAAGCAACCCCTGTGGAGCAACCCGGCCTTCATCACCCTGACGGGGTATACGCTGGCCGAGTTTTCGGGCATGAACCCTTTCGAGCTGCTGCAGGGCCCGGGGCTGACCGAGGCCGTGCGGGCCGATATTCTGGCCAGCTTCGACGAAGGGGGCGTATTCTCGACCGAGCTTGAGCTACTGACCAAATACGGCGAGGCTACCTGGCTACAGCTCGACGGTGCGCCGCAGATCGACGCCGCAGGCGAGCTGGTGGGCTACGCGGTGGTGGTGAAAGACATCAACGACCTCAAGGCCCAGCAGCGGGAAATCCTCAAGCAAAAGGCGGTAATCGAGGAAAAGAACCAGGACATACTCGACAGCATCACGCACGCCAAGCGCATCCAAACCGCGCTGTTGCCGCCCCAGCAGCAACTGACGCGCTACCTGCCGAACCACTTTCTGTTCTACCAGCCCAAAGACATTGTCTCTGGCGACTTCTACTACACCTTTCCGCTACCGGAGGGGGTTGTGTTCGCCGTGGTCGACTGCACGGGCCACGGGGTGCCTGGGGCCTTCATGAGCGCGCTGGGTCACACCAACCTGAATGAAGTTATCCGAGAGCTGATCAGCGAGGGGCAGCAGTACCCCGACCCTGCCGAGATTTTGACCCGGCTTGACCAACGGATCCGCTTCTTTTTGGGCCAAGACGAGGCGGGCTCCGACGTACGCGACGGGATGGACGTCTGCCTCCTGACCCTGGTGCCCCGCCCCGAGGGCGGCTACCGGTTCTGGTACGCCGGGGCCAACCGGCCCCTGTGGCACTGTGCAGGCCCGGGTGCCCTGACCGAGTACGAGGCTGTAAAGCACCCCATTGGGGGCCCCTCGGCCAGCGACAAGGTGTTTAAGACTCTGGCAGGCGAGCTTGCCCCCGGCGCCTGGCTCTACCTCTTTACCGACGGCTACGGCGACCAGTTTGGCGGGCCCCAGCACCGGAAGTTTGGCTCGAAGCGCCTGCGCGAGCTCATTGAGCAGGAAGCGATGTGCAAAAACCCGGCGGCTACCCAGCTCGAGGTTTTCCGCACGACGTACTTCGACTGGCAGGGTACCACGCCCCAGATAGACGACGTACTGCTGGTGGGCTTGGGCGGCTAGTTGCCCCCACCCCCGCTAGTGCCGCCGGGCCACACGCCCAGGTTGTGGGGCCCACCCCGGAAGCTGCCCCAGAACACCTGTGTACCCCGGGTGGCGTAGCAGCGCAGGTAGCCATCGAGGGTGGCGATGAGAAGCTCAAGGGTACCATCGCCGTCTACATCGGCCACGAGGCAGGAGGCTTCGGCGCCGGCGGGCAGGCGCAGGCGGTGCAAGAGGGTCCCGTCTTCGGTAAAGAGCTGGAGCTGCCCGTCTTCGGTGGGGATGAGCAGTTGCCAGGTGCTATCGGCCAGCACATCGGCTATGCTGGCGCTGGCCGAAACCCGGCCGGTGGGTTTGCCGCTGTGGTAGTGCTTCCAGAGCAGGGTGCGGATGGCAAAGCTGCCTTCCTTCCAATGGTCGTCGGGCCCGGCATCGGCCAGGTGAATGCTGCCTTTGCCCTGCCAGGAGGCCCCCAGGATGACCGTGCCGCGGGGCGACACGATGGGGCTGCTGAAGAGGCCGGTGGGCGCGCTCAAGAACCGGTCGGCTCGGCCTTCGGGGGTAATGTAGTGTAGCTGGCCGTGCACCTCGGCGGCCAGGATGAGCGGGGGCTTGCCGCTCTCGGTGATGAGGGTGGCACTGGCGTGGACGGCGCTGCCATCGACCAAACCGGCGCGGGCCAGGGTCTGGTAGCGCCACATCTGGCGGCCCGTCGCGCCGTTGACGGCAAAAATGCTGCGCCCGCCGGCCAGGCCAATGACGTAGTCGGGTAGGCCGTCGCCGGTGAGGTCATAGGCTAGGGGGGTGGCCATGAAGGTGCCGTAGTCGCGGGGGGTGAAGCTCCAGAGCTTGGCGCCGGTGGTGCCATCGAGGGCAACGAGGGTGGCGGGGTCTTCGGTGGCGACGACACAGTCGAGGGTGCCGTCGCGGTTAACGTCTACCAGCACGGGCGAGCCCTCAATGTCGCCCTCCAGGGCCACCTGCCAGTGCTCTTTGCCGCTGATGGAGGTGCAGAACACCTGGCCCAGGTCGTTGCCGAAGTAGAGCCGCCGCCCGTCGAGGGCCAGGCCGTTGACGTCGGTATCGCCCGCACCGGTGGGGTGGATGCGGTACACGACCTCGCCGGTGGTGCCGCTAAGCACCCACAGGCCGTCGTCGGGGTCGAGCAGGTTGTTGCGCGATACGCCGTTGCTGGGGGCCAGGACGTAGCCCTCGGCGGCCAGCAGGTTCGTGCGGAACGTGGTCTGGCCTATCCGCTGGGCCCATTTGAGCGGGAAGACTGACTCTATGGGCGGCAGGCTGTCGGTCGCCGACTGGGCCGACGCCAAAGAGGGTAGCAGTACCACTGCCAAAACGAGACCTCGCATAGGGGTGCAAAACTAGGCGCTTCTGGGCGCCTGCGCCTGAACCAACAGGTGGGCCAAGAGCCCCAAGGGCGTGTACCCCGCCACAGCCGCCTGGTGGAAGAGCACCGTGGCGGGCGTGAGGGCGGGTAGGGTGTTGGCCTCGAGGAAGATGAACTCGTAGCGGCCATCGGTCCATTGGCGCACAAAGCCATCGAAACGGCTGTAGCCCTCCAGCCCCAGCAGGGCGGCACTGCGGGCCACTTCGGCCTGCACGTGGGCTACGAGCAGGGCCTGGCGGTCGGGGTCGGGGCTCAGGCGCGCCGGGGTGAGGTTCTGGCCCTCGCCGGCCAGGAATTTTTCTTCCAGGCTGAGCACCTCGCCCACGGCCCGGGTTTCGCTGGGCACAAAGACTTCGTAGCGCAGCGTGCCATCGGCCCCCCGGTGGGTGACGAACCCAACGGTGACCTCGATGACGGAGGCCTCGGGCGTGCTGGCGATGAGCTCTTCGAGGAGAAACTGGTCTTTCTGGGGGAAGTCTTCACCGGGCTGCAGGCGCAGCAGGGTGGCCTCGGGCGCGGGCCAGTCGGCCACTTCGCGAAAGGCGATGCGGGCGTAGGCGGCCAGTTCGGCATCGGAGCGGAGCTTCTTCACGGCGCTGGAGCAGCCCTCGTCAATGGGTTTGGCGATGACCGGGTAGGCCAGGCCCGTGCCCGCGAGGGTGAGCCCTGCGGGGTCTTGGCGGGCTACGATGGCACGCCGGGGCACGCGCACACCGTGGGTTTCAAGGTAGGCGTTGGTCTCGGCCTTGTCTTGGGTGCGGCTCAGGGCGGCGGGGGGGCTGCCGTTGTAGGGCAGGCCCAGGGCCTCGAAGACGGTTTGGAGCTGGCCGTCTTCGCCGGGCCGGCCGTGCACGGTGTTCAGGGCCAGGTCTATACGCTGGGGCAGGGCCTCAAAGGGCACCAGCTGGGGGCTGTAGCGGGGTTCGGTGCCAAACAAACCGGTGATGGGCTGGGCCCGTGCACGGATGCTGGCCACGACGGGGCGGGTGGGGTACTGGGCCTGGGTGCCCACGATACCGGCCACGAGGGTGTGGGCGATGTCGTCGGCGTTGTCTTTGAGCAACAGGGCGGTGGGCAGTTCCCAGAACGAGAAATCGGCGCTGAGGCCGTGGGCAGCGCGGTAGGCGGGTGGCAGCAGCGCGTTTTGGAGCACAAAGAGCGGCAGGGGCCGGTAGTCGGCGCTGGCGGCGAGCTTTTCGTACACGTTGCGGCCGCTCTCCAGGGCCACGTGGCGCTCGGCGCTGTAGCCGCCCAGAAACACGCCTACCCGCGCTCGGGTATCGGCGGCGGCGCGTTCGCGCTGCAGCTGCCCCAGAAGGGTTTGGTGCAGCCCCTGGGCCGTGCCACCGTACACGCCCTCGGTGGCGCGGACCTGCAGCGAGCGCAATAGGATGTAGGTGAGGAGCTCGGTGGGCGTAAGGCCCACCTCGGCGGCCTGGTGGAAGAAGAACGACCCCGGGAGCATCCCACTGGTGGTATTGGGGTCGTTGAAGTACACCGTACCGTCAGCGGCACGGATGCCGTCGAGCCGGGCGTAGACCGAGAAGTGCAGGGCCCGGAAGAGCCGCTCGGCTTCGCTGCACAGGGCTGCAACGGCGTCGTCGGGCAGGTGAATGGGGGTGCGCTTGCGGGCTTGGCCCGGCAGGTACTTGGCCCGGTAGTCGAACAGGGCGCGGGGTTTGATAATCTCGGTGGGGGGTAACCCTATGGGCACGCCCTCGGGTGTTTCGAGGACAATGCACGAGAATTCGGTGCCCGCGATGAACTGCTCGATGAGCAGCTCCTGGGGTGCGTCGTGGCTGGCGAGGTGGACGGGCCCGGTGGCGGTGTCGAGGTAGGCCCCCAGCGCCTGGGGGCTGGTAATCCGCTGGCCGGTGGCGGTAGTGATGGGCAGCGAAAGGCCCTCGCGGGGGTCGCAGCGCTGGGCAAGCCACTGCGTTTGGCCCTCGGGGCCCAAGGCCTGCCATTGGGCCGGGGTAAGGGTGGTACGGAAGGCTACGGCCGGGAGTGCGGCCATGAGCGCTGTGGCCGACTCGGCGATTTGCACCCCGATGCTGGAGCCCTGGGTGGGGTGTTTGACGACGCAGGGCAGCCCGATTTCGCGCTGTATGCGGTTGACGGCGGCCTCGGGTGCCCGCTGAAAGTCTTCCCACGTCAGGGTCAGGCTCTTGGGCGAGGCGAACCCCAGGGCGGGCAAGAGCGCCCGTTGCAGCCGCTTATCGATCCCCAGCGCCGAGCCAAAGAGCCCGGCCCCGGTGTAGGGGATGCCCAGCCACTGCAACAGGCCCTGGATGGCCCCGTCTTCGCCAAAGGCCCCGTGGAGGGTGAGGAAGGCTACGTCTATGTGCTGGCCAAGGGCACTTAGGGGAATGGGGGTGCCGAGCTCGGCCAGCAGGCCGTCGAAGTCGGCATCACTCAGGCCCTCCAGCTGCTCGCTGTAGGGGGCAAAGGGGCCGGGGGGCAGGGCGTGGGCCGGGGGGTAGAAGTCGCGTAGCGTGCCTTTGTAGAGGTAGGGCCAGTCGAGGTGGACCAGCCGCCCCCGGCTATCGACAAAGAGCGGCACGGGGGTAAAGAGCCGCCGGTCGAGGTTATCGTACACCGTACGACCGCCGGCAAAACTGACCTCACGCTCGCGCGAAGGGCCCCCCATCACAATACCGATGCGCATGACGGGGGCAAAGGTACTTGCCCCGGGCTGTGTACCTTTCGTGTGCCCATACCCAAGGCACTTCGGCACCGCTATGCAACTGCTCCGCGACTTCTACACCGGCAAGACCGTCCTGGTTACCGGCCATACGGGCTTTAAGGGCAGCTGGCTGGTAGAACTGCTGCACAGCCTGGGGGCCCGTGTGGTGGGGTATGCCCTGCCGCCCGAAGGCGAGCCCCCGCTCTTCGAGGTGCTGCACACCGCCCAGCGGTGCGACCCCCACGTGATTGGCGATGTAAGCAACCTGCCGCTGCTGCGCGAAGTGGTGGCCGATACCCGCCCCGATGTGGTGTTTCACCTGGCGGCCCAAAGCCTGGTGCGGCGCAGCTACCGCGAGCCGGTGGGCACCTGGGCCGTGAATACCCTGGGTACGGTGCACTTGCTCGAAGCCCTGCGGTCGCTTACCAGACGCTGCGCGGCCGTGGTCATTACGACCGACAAGGTGTACGAAAACCCCGAAACCGGCACCGCCTTCGCCGAGAGCGACCCCCTGGGGGGCTACGACCCCTACAGTGCCAGCAAAGCAGCCGCCGAGCTGGTGGTGGCCTCGTACCGGCGCTCGTTTTACACGCCCGTGGGGGCCGAGCCTACCCTGTGCGTGGCCAGCGCCCGCAGCGGCAACGTGATTGGCGGAGGCGATACGACCGAGGACCGAATTGTGCCCGACTTCTTCCGGGCCCTGGCCACTGGCCAGCCCCTCTACCTGCGCTGCCCCACGGCCACCCGCCCCTGGCAGCACGTACTGGAACCCCTGGTGGGCTACCTGCAGCTTGCTGCAGGCTTGCACGCCACCCCCGAACGCTACAGCAAGGCCTACAATTTTGGGCCCGATACCAGCCAAGAAGCTACCGTTGAGCACCTGGTGCAGGCCGCGATTGTCCAGTGGGGTAGCGGCAGTTACCAAAGCGAACCGGAGCCCCAAGGGCCCCACGAGGCCCAACGCCTACAGCTCGACAGCAGCCTGGCCCGGCGGGAGCTGGGCTGGCACCCCCGGTACGACTGGGAAACGGCGTTGGGGCTCACCCTGGCCTGGCACAGGGCCAGCGATAAACCGGCCACTACCCAGGCGCAGATTGCCGACTACCTAGCCCTGCTGGGCTAACAGTTCGGCCTGTTGCTTTTTGGGTAGCCCGGCTACAACACGGGCGTAGGAGTGGTCGACGAGCTGAAGCAGAAACGCATCGCTCAGGGTGCCCAGGAAGCTCACGGTGATCCAGTGCTGTTTGTTCATGTGGTAGCCGGGCTGCACCTCGGGGTGGCGGGCGCGTAGCTCAAGGCCGTAGGCGGGTTCGCACTTCAGGTTTACGCTGGTGGGGTCGTCGAGCCCAATGAGGGCGAACATTTTGCCCAGGACTTTGAATACCAGCGTCTGCTCATCGAACGGAAAACCTTCGGTGGTGCCGGGTTTGGCCAGGCAGTGCAGGCGCAGGGTTTCAATGTCCACGGTTAGAGGCTGGTGGTAGGGTGGGTGAGGAGCTGCTGGCTACGGGCATGGAGGCCGTCTTGGGCCTGGTCGATGAGATCGAGCAGGATGCGGAAGGCGGTGTCGGCTTCCAGTTCCTTGCGGGCCAGCTCGGCGCAGGCTTGGGCGCGTATGTGGTGCAGGGTGTCGAGCGCCTGGGCAAAGTCCTCGGGCTGGTGGAGTGTGGGGATGCGGGCCTCTACGGCCAATACCGCCTCGTAGTGCTGCTCGATACGGCGGCGCACGCGGTTGGCCCGCCGTTTGGCCACGATGAGTAGCCCGCCGTAGACGACAGAGCCCAGGGTGATGAGCAAGGAAATGAGCTCGGCGTTGCGGGCCAAAAAGCTGGGCTCGTGGCGGCGCAGGTAGTCTTCGGTGCCGACGTGGAGGGGGTAGTGCAGCCGGTCGGTCGCGAAGGTTTCGGAGAGTTGGTTGAAGAGCGGCGAGGCCTCCATGAGTTCGCGCCGGTGGGCAAGGGTCTGGGCCACGAGCTCGTAGACCAGTCGCTCGTCGGTATCGGCACGGGTGACGAGCACGTTGTCTACGCTGATGGTGAGTACGGGCTCGGTGAGCTCGGGGTAGCGGTAGCGGGGTAGGATGGTGGGGCGGGCCATGGTGTAGCCCTGGCAGAAGGCTTCGGCGGCGCAGCCGCGGCCCAGGTGGGCGGGGTCGTCCAGGCTCCAGAGTTTGCCACCCGCCGCCAGCATGGCCGCCACGCGGGGGTTGTAGGGCGAGGTGACCGAGATGGAAACATCGGTCGTGTCGCTTAGCACATTTTCGCGGTAGGGCCCGTGTTGCAGCCTGAACCGCGTGGTATCGAGCCCGAACGCCTGAAACAGCCGACGGGCCAGGTAGGCGGTGCCGCCACCGGCTGGCCCCAAGTGCACGCGCTTGCCCTGTAAGAGCTCGGCCAGGGTAGCTGGCGACGGCCCCTGGGGCCGGTAAATGATGAACAGGGTCTGCTCGTAGAGCGGCAGCACGGTACGTAGCTGGGTGTAGGGGGCGCCAGATGTGCTGCGCACCGAGGCATCGTTTTGGGCCAAGGCAAAGGCTACCTCGCCGCGCATGAGGCGCTCGAGGTTGTCGACCGAACCCTGGCCGTTGGTGTCGAGCACAAAGCGGGTGCTGAGCGCCTGGGCCCAGGTGCGCTCTAGGGCAACCCCGGCCTCGTAGTGCAGCGTACCCTGCCCTGAGGTGCCCAGCCGGTGCCGTTGGCCGCCGCAACCGGCCAGCAGGAGAGCCGCTACCATGGCAAGGCTTCGTAGGTGCATTGCTCAAATTAACGTTTTGGGCTGCAACCGATGTACTGGCGCAGTTGTTGCACCTCGTACATTGCACCCTAGCCATTGGGCTTCGGTACCATTTTTTACCGCTTACATCTATGCGCGCCAAGTACACGTACCCGCTCTGGGGGGTTGCACTTTTACTCGTGGGTCTTTTACTGGGCATGAGTTTCCGGGAGCCCAGCCCCAGTACCACGAAAGATCCCCGCTCGTACCTGGAGAACCTGGAGAAGTTCCAGGACGTGGTGCGCTACCTGAATGCCAACTACTTCGAGGAAATCAACAACGACAAGCTCATCGAAGACGCCATCAACGGCATGCTGGGCAAGCTCGACCCCCACACGTTTTACATCAGCCAGCAGGAGCTCAAGGCGATGGAAGAGCAGATGCAGGGGTCGTTCGATGGCATTGGCATCGAGTTTAACCTGCTTGAAGACACGCTGTACGTGGTGGCGGCCCTTTCGGGTGGGCCCAGCGAGAAGCTGGGCATCCAGGCCGGCGACCGCATTGTGCGGGTAGATGGCGAGCTCATTGCGGGCAAAGGCATCACCAACAGCGATGTCATTCGCTACCTGCGCGGCCCAAAAGGCAGCAAGGTGAAGGTGGGCATTGTGCGGCGCGGGGTGCGGGGCGAGCTGGATTTTACCATCACACGCGATGCCATACCGGTGTTCAGCGTCGACTTTTCGTACCAGCCCAAGCCCGGCGTGGGCTACATCAAGGTGAGCCGGTTTGCCGAGAACACCTGGCGTGAGTTCCGCGACCACCTTGAGCGGCTTAAGAAAGCAGGTGCCACGAGCCTGATTCTTGACCTGCGGGGCAACCCGGGCGGTTACCTGGAGGTAGCCAAGCAGCTTACCGACGAATTCCTGGCCGAAGGCCAGCTGATGGTGTACACCGACGGGCGCATCCCCCAGGTGCGGGCTCGGTACGTGGCCACGAATACCTACAATGCCTTCGAAAAGGGCCCACTGGTGGTACTCATCGACGAAGGCTCGGCCTCGGCAAGTGAAATTGTTTCGGGCGCGGTGCAGGACTGGGACCGCGGGCTCGTAGTGGGTGTACGATCGTTCGGCAAAGGGCTGGTGCAGCAGCAGCACCCCCTGAGCGATGGTTCGGCGGTGCGGGTGGTGGTTTCACGTTACTTCACCCCCAGTGGCCGGTGCATCCAGAAGCCCTTTGAAGGGAAGAGCGGCGAAGACTACAACGCCGAGATTTTGGAGCGCTACAAGAGCGGCGAGCTGTACGACGCGAGCAAAATACAGGTACCCGATTCGCTGAAGTACAAAACCCAGCGCTCGGGCCGCACGGTGTACGGCGGGGGTGGCATCATGCCCGATGTGTTTGTGGCCGAAGACACCAGCCAGTACTCGCAGTACCTCTTTAAGGTGAGCAATGCGGGCATGATCCGCGATTTTGGCACGGCCTATTTTGACCGACACCCCGAGCTCAAGAACCAGTACCGCGATGGGTTTGCCTTTGCGGCCAAGCACCAGGTATCGGATGCGGTGATGGCCGAGTTCATTGAGTTTGCCCGCCAAAAGGGCATACCGTACGTAGACGCCGATTACACGCGCTCAAAGCCTCTGCTGGTCAACCTGGTTAAGAGCCAGATTGGGCACGCGGCCTTTGGCGACGATGCTGCGCGGCCTACGCTGCTGGACCAAGACACGCAGTTCCTCAAGGCGCTGGAGCTGCTGCCCCAGGCCCGCGAACTTGAGGCATCGGGCAACTTCAGCTACAACAAGTAACCTAGCCCCGGGGGCTGGGCCGGCTGGTTTTACGTGCCACCGGGCCGTACCTTCGGGGCCTAACGTAGCGTATGGCCAGGTATTTGGTAACTGGTGGTGGAGGCTTCATAGGCTCGAACCTAGTGGAAGCGCTTCTCGCCCAAGGTGAGTTTGTCCGCGTCCTCGACAACTTTTCGACCGGGCGGCGCAGTAACCTGCAGGCCTTTGCCCGCGACATTGAGTTGATTGAGGGCGATTTGCGCAGTTACCACGTGGTGGCCAAAGCCGTACAGGGTATCGACTTCGTGCTGCACCAGGCGGCCCTGCCCTCGGTGCCCCGTTCGATTGCCGACCCCATCACGACCAACGAGGTGAACGTGATGGGGTCGCTCAACCTGTTCCACGCCAGCGTCGAGGCCCGGGTGAAGCGCATTGTGTACGCCGGTAGCTCGTCGGTGTACGGCGACACGCCCGTTTCGCCCAAGCACGAGGGCCTTACGCCCAACCCCAAAAGCCCCTATGCGGTAAGCAAACTGGCCGTAGAGCACTACGCCGGGGTGTTTTACCAGCTCTATGGGCTCGAAACGGTGGGGCTGCGGTACTTCAATGTCTTTGGCCCGCGGCAAGACCCCAACTCGCAGTACTCGGCGGTCATCCCCAAGTTTTTGCGGGCCATGAAACATGGCCTCGCGCCAACGGTGCACGGCGATGGCCTGCAAAGCCGCGACTTTACCTACGTGGCCAACAACGTAGCGGCCAACCTACTGGCCTGCCAGGCGCCGGGTGTGGCGGGCCGGGTGTATAACATTGCCTGCGGTGACAACCACTCGCTGCTCGACCTGATCGGGCTGTTTAACAAGCTTATGGGCACCGCCATTGCCCCGCAGTTTCTCGACGCGCGCCCGGGCGACATTCTGCACTCGACGGCCGACATCAGCCGGGCCAAAGCCGAACTGGGCTACCAGCCTACGGTCGGGTTTGAAGAAGGCCTGGCGCTACTGCTCGAGCGCTTTGAAGTGGAGCGCGTCGGCGCTTAGGCGTAGGCGGTAGTAGCGACGAGCTGGGCTTCGAGTTGTAGTGCCCAGGCCCTGAGGTAGGCCACCACGTGGTCGCGGTTGCGGTAGTCGAGCCACGCGCCCTGGGGGATGAGGGCACGGATGCGGGGGTCGGCCAGGCGCTCCAGGTTGGCAATGTCGTCGCTGCTGAGTCCGGCCTGGTAGAGGCTATCGAAAATGGTATCGAGCGGCAGGTGGGTACCGGGGCAGTAGTCGCGCGCCTTTTCGGCCCAGTCGCCGGGGGTACGCAGCGCGGCGGCGTGGATGGCCGCGGGGCTCAGGTGTGTAAGGGTTTGCACCAGGTGGCCGCAGTTGCAGTGGCCCTGGTGGGTCCATTGGTAGGGGGCGCCGGTGGCGAGGCGGTCGGCGGTGGCCTGTAGGGCGCTAACAAGCTGGGCGGAAGGAACTGCCATGTGTAACAAACGTTGTGAGGGGCCCGATAGGTGCCCTGGGTGTGGCAGGCGGGTAGGGTAGATTGAGTTTTAATTGCTGCCTGGGGGGGTCTGGGTTTCCAGCGAGGCCTTATCGGGGATGGGGTTGTCGGTCGTGTAGGTTTCGAGTGCGGAGAGGCCCTTGGTGAAGTCTTCCTGGATGGCGCTGTCGAAGACCAGGGCTGCGAGGCGGTAGGCCCCCTCGAGGTCGGCCTCCAGGGTCCAGGTCACTTCGGTTTGCGCGCCTTTGGGGGTAAAGACCATGCTGCCCTTGGTGGGCTTGAAGTCACCGAAGGTCATGGTGAAGGCCAATTTTTCGTTGGGCACGACCTCGGTGAAGGTGAGCGAGCCCTTGCCGTCTTTACCTGCCCACTGCATGCGACCGCCGACACCGCTTGTGGTCTCGCCGTAGGTCCAGGTCAAGGTGGGGTCGGCGTTAGCCCAGGAGGTCCAGGCCTGCCAGGTGCGCAGGTTGCCTGCGTGGCTAAAGAGTGCCTCGGGCGGGGCGTTGAGGGTTTTGGTGACCGATGTGGAGACATGGCTGGGCATGGCGAAGTAGGCCCCAACGAGCACCAAGAGCAGGACCCCCAGTACTATGAGCACAATACGCGCGGCTTTGGGCATGGCGGTAGCGGATGAAAGGTTACCCGAAATGTACAACGGCGCGGCCCAAGGCTACTCAGGGCCATTGGCTACCTTTGCCACCAGGTAGGCCAAGACTACCCCATGCAGGTATGCAGCAGAGTGTGACCGCCCCCCCGCAGGTACTGACCCTATCGCCCGAAGAAGTGATTGCCGACTACCGCCTGGCGTACCAGAGCCGGCAGGCAAGCCTTATCGGTCGGCGTGAGGTGCTGACGGGCAAGGCCAAGTTTGGCATTTTCGGCGACGGCAAAGAAGTGGCCCAGCTTGCCATGGCCAAGGCTTTCAGGCCCGGCGACATTCGTTCGGGCTACTACCGCGACCAGACCTTTGCCCTGGCGGCCGGGTTCCTGACTATCGAGCAGTTTTTCGCGCAGCTCTACGCCAACCCCGACGTTACGGCCGAGCCGGCCTCTGCGGGCCGGCAGATGAACGGGCACTTTGGTAGCCGGATGCTCGATGGGCAGGGCAACTACCTGAACCTCACCGAAGCCAAGCACTCGGTCGCCGATATCTCGCCCACAGCCGGTCAGATGCCCCGCTTGGTGGGGCTGGCCCAGGCCAGTAAGCTCTACCGGAATGTACCCGAACTGGCGCACCTGACCCATTTTTCGTACCGGGGCAATGAGATCGCCTGGGGCACCATTGGGGATGCCAGCACCTCGGAAGGGCTTTTCTGGGAGGCCATCAATGCCGTAGGTGTGCTGCAGGTGCCGCTGCTGATGAGTGTGTGGGACGATGGCTACGGCATATCGGTACCCATCAAGTACCAAACGACCAAAGCCTCGATCTCGGCGGCGTTGGCGGGGTTTCAGGCCACGGCTACCAGCCCGGGGTACGACATTTACGTAGTGCCGGGGTGGGACTACCTGGCCCTGATCGATACCTACCAACGCGCGGCCTACAAGGTGCGCACGGCCCATACCCCGGCCTTGGTGCATGTGGTGGAGCTAACCCAGCCCCAGGGCCACAGTACCAGCGGTTCGCACGAGCGGTACAAAAGCAAAGAGCGCCTGGAGTGGGAGCGTCAGCACGACTGCCTTACCGTGCTGCGGCAGCTGATCCTGGACCAGGGTCTGGCGACCGATACTGAGCTGCAGGCGTATGAGAAGGAAGATAAGCGTATGGTGGGCGACGCGCGTAAGTCGGCTTGGGATGCCTTCTTCCTGCCCATCCAGACCGAACTGGCGGTGGTGACAGGGCACCTGAAAGCCCTGGAAGCCGAGACGGGTGTCGCTGCGCTGGCCACGCTTGCCGAAGAGCTTGGCAAGACCCTCGATCCTATCCGCCGCGATGTGCTTTCGGCGGCACGCAAAGCGCTACTGCTTACCCTGGGCCACGGCAGTAGCCAGGCCCGGCAGGCCCTGAGTACCTGGCTACGTGACCAGGAAGCGCTGAACGCTGAGCGCTACAACAGCCACCTCTACAGCGAGTCGGACCAATCGCCGCTACGGGTTACTTCGGTCCCCCCCCAATATGCGCCCGATGCGCCGTTGGTCGATGGTCGCGAGCTGCTGCAGGCCTATTTTGACGGGCTGCTGGGCCGCGACCCACGGGTGCTGGCCTTTGGCGAAGATGTGGGCTTTTTGGGCGATGTCAACCAAGCGTTTGCGGGCCTACAAGCCAAGTACGGCGAGCACCGGGTGAGCGATACGGGCATCCGCGAGGCGACCATTGTGGGCCAGGGCATTGGGCTGGCGCTGCGGGGCCTGAGGCCCATTGCCGAAATCCAGTACCTCGATTACCTGCTCTACGCGCTACAGATCCTATCAGACGACCTCTCGACGCTGCGCTACCGTACCAAGGGTGGGCAAAAGGCGCCACTCATTGTGCGTACGCGGGGCCACCGGCTGGAAGGTATCTGGCACTCGGGCTCGCCGATGGGTGTCATCGTCAACGCCTTCAGGGGGATGCACGTGTGTGTGCCCCGCAACATGACCCAGGCGGCCGGCCTGTACAACACCCTCTTCCAAGGCGATGACCCCGCGCTGGTCATTGAAGTATTGAATGGCTACCGGCTCAAAGAGCCGATGCCCAGTAACCTGGCGGAAATGCGCGTGCCGCTCGGGGTACCCGAGGTGCTTCGGCAGGGCCGCGACATTACGGTAGTCACCTACGGGCCCAACTGCCGCCTAGCGCTGGATGCCGCCGAGGCGCTTGCCACAGTGGGCGTCGAGCTGGAGGTAATCGATGTGCAAACCCTCTTGCCGTTTGACCGCGAGGGGGTAATCGTGCGTTCGCTGGAGGGTACAAGCCGTGTCATTTTCCTGGATGAAGACGTGCCCGGTGGGGCCACGGCCTATATGCTGCAGCAAGTGCTGGAGGTACAGGGCGGCTACCGGTACCTCGACGAAGCCCCCCAGACGCTCACGGCAAAGGCGCACCGCCCGGCGTACGGGTCTGATGGCGACTATTTTTCGAAGCCTACCGTCGAGCAGCTTATCGAGGTTGCCCTCCGGCTGATGCACGCGAGCAACCCGGCCCAGTTCCCGGCACTGCGCTAAACTGCCGGGGCTAGATGTTTACGGGCTGAGACCGCCGAGTTAGCGACAACTAACAGGACAGGAAAAAAGACGACGATAGGGATCCGGTACCGCCACAACGAACCGTAGTTGCCGCTGGTAAAGCCTACGAGAAACCCATACAGGAGCGTAAAGAGCAAGCAAAAGACCAGGAAGGGATCCGCGCTGATGGTACGTGCCAAGCGCAAGGGTCCTAGCCTAACTAGGACGTACAGAGTGGCCAATAGGAGCCCCAGCGATTCGAGCATGTTGCCTATCATAAGCGGGTTGCGCACCTCCCAGGGTAAGGGTCGGAATAGTGAGGTTGCTGTCGCGATGGGGAAAGTTGCGAGTATGCCCGCAGGGGTTGGGCTATAGTCGCCTAAGGTGTAGGCGCTGCTGGTTTCCCCACGATCTTGCAAGGCCTGTCGGGTCTGGAAGCTAGAGGCCACGACGGCCTGCTGGGTAATCTGCCCAGCCTCTTGGGCGATCACTTCGCTTCGAGCTGCGATCACTACAATAATCCCAATTCCTGTCAGCCCGTACACCACTGGCTGGACCAGGTATCGAACACTCCCAGAAAGCACTTGTAGATTCCGTTGAAGAATAAAAAGTAGTGTAAGAGGTAAAAGTACTGTCAGTACAAATGGGCGGATTAAGTACGCCAGCATAATATGTAGCACCAATAGGCCTAGCCAGATTGGATGTCGAAGTGTTTGCTTAGGTCGGAGAGCTGCAATCACTATGAGCAGTATAGCGTTAAGCAGGATGCTATCTTTTGAGACGGCTGTTCCCCAAATGAGCACTCCAGGTATGAATAGCGCCACCTGGTAAAGGGGCCTAGACAGCGCATCGTATCGGGCTACGAGTACTTGGGCAAACTTGAAGTGAATGAGGCTGGAAAGAACCGCCTGCATGAGCGTTATGAAAACAAAGTCTCCTCCGCCGGGTAACCCTAAAGTGGCGAAGTAGAGCATCACAACACGTTCTGGCTTACCATATCCTAAGTAAAATATGAGATTATCGAACTCTGGGGCGGATGAAATAGCTTGCCGTATTTGGGACAAAGCTTCACTTCCTCTTCTGTAAGAAAAGTTTTGGGCAAGGTCCCAGGCAAACGCTGGGTCGCGGTAGGCAACGTGCACCAGTGCGATCGTGCCCTTTTCGTAGGCTTTGTAGTCGCCGCCACCGTAAACCAAGTTGTAGAGTGCGACAATACCCAGCCCAGTTGCGATGCAGAGGTAGGTGCTGAGCAAAAAGTACCGACGTTCCAGGCCTGGCTTGGCTACAGCACGGCTCAGACCCCAAGGTATGAGGACCAACAGCAGCACATTCGCTGGCAGCATGAGCCAGAACGTGTCTCGGATGGGTAGTATTTCGACCAGCAGGCTCACGGTAGTGGCGGGGTCGACGATGGAAAATGCCAGAGGGGCCCCTGCCCTGTGCCAACGTTAGCGGGTGCGGCCTCTAGCGCCGCCACGAGGTAGGCTTTTGCTTGCTCGACGGCGTGTGCAAGCGGTACCCCCACGGCCAACTGGGCCGTGAGCGCTGCGGCCAGCGTACAGCCCGTACCGTGGGTGGCGGTGGTTGCAACCCGTGGCCCCTGGAAGGGGGTTAGGTTACCCTGGTGGTACAAGTAGTCGGTAACGGTGGTGGGGCTGGCCAGATGGCCGCCCTTGAAAAGCCAAGCGGCCTGTGGGGCAAGGGCTACTGCGGCGCTGGTAGCGGCGAGTAGGTCGGCCTCGGAGGCTACGGGTAGGCCGGTGAGGCAGGCCAGCTCGTCGGTGTTTGGGGTGATGAGGGTGGCTAGGGGCAGGAGCTGGGTTTTGAGCGCGTTTTCGGCCGCGGGCTCTAGCAGCCGGTGGCCCGAGGTGCTCACCAGCACAGGGTCTACGATGCGGGGGCACGTAACCTCGCGCAGCAACTCGGCCACGGTTTCAACCAGCGCCTGGGTGCCCAGCATGCCCACTTTGATGGCCCGGATGTCGAAGTCGGCCACTAGGGCCTGGTACTGTTGGCCGACAAACGCCGCCGGCACCGGGTGAATGCCCAGTACCCCCTGGGTGTTTTGCGCGGTAAGGGCCGTAATGACACTGGTGCCGTAGACACCAAAGGCAGCAAAGGTTTTCAGATCGGCCTGGATGCCGGCCCCGCCGCCCGAATCGGACCCGGCGATGGTCATGACTACTGCCCGGTCGCGCGCCACTGTACTCAACTCTGCCCCAAAGGTACACGCTCTTTGGCCCGCAGGCTTGGAGGGCAAGGGTCTGGCCATGTACATTTGCAACACAGTTGCATGAAATGCGGCAGTTTGTCTCTAAACAACTCGATTGGCTGGGTATCGGGGCTTCTACGGCCTGTTTGATCCATTGCCTAGCCACCCCGGTTGTGCTCTCGGTGCTTTCGGCGTTTGTGGCCAACCGGTGGCGGGTGTTTGACGTGGTGTTTGTGGCAGTGGCAACGGTGGCGGTAGTGCTGGTATCGCAGTCGGCTTCGGCACGGGTGCGTTGGCTGCTGTGGGTAGGGCTAGGGCTGTTTTATGCCGGGGTTGTATTGCACGAGAGCGGCCCGCTGTGGCATTACATGCACATACCGGGCAGCCTGTTCATCATTGCAGGTCATGTGGTGAATTTGCGCGAACGGGCCAGCTGCAGCTACCGCCCGGGCAAAGTTTACGGCGCCCGGTCGAGCCGAGTTTCGAGGAGCTGATAGCTCCGGCTCAGGTCGCTCAGTTGGCGCTCAAGCTCCCAGAGGCGTTCGTTGAGCCGTTCTGGCCCCGAGAGGTTGGCGGTGATGCGTCGGCGTACGCGGTAGAGCTGCAGTACCTCGCGCAGGGGGAGGGTTTGCACGGCGTACTCGCGGTTGTCGGAGGTGAGCACCAGGGTGGCATCAGCGGCCGAGCGGTTAACGACACGCTTGACCAGGGCGCCCTCGGCGGTTACGACGACGTAGATGTAGTTGTCGTCGAATTGCTCGTCGATGGTCTCGACGGGGGTACAGATCAGGATGTCGCGGGGCCGGATGGTGGGCTCCATACTGTTGCCCGTTACCTCGACGGCGATGCCACGGGGGAAGTCGGGGTGTACCAGGTAGCGGGGCTCGCGGCTGAAGTCGGGGTCGGCGCTGCCCGCGAAGTAGCCGGCCATGACCGACTGGTCGAGCAGTGGGATACGGGCTGCCTTCGGGGCTGCATCGGCGGGGGTGAGCACGGCATTGGCGGGCGCAACGTGCTGTGCGGCGCCCGCCAGCCAGTCGAACGATACACCAAAGGCAGCGTGTACGGCCTGTACAGTATCCCACGAAGGCGAGGTCACGCCGCTTTCAATGTTCGAGAGACTGGGCTGGGTGAGCTGGATACGGCGCGCAAACTCGGTCTGGCTGAGCCCCAGTTGCTGGCGGAGTTCCTTGATGCGTGTGCCAATG
Organism: Bacteroidia bacterium; assembly: GCA_033763015.1. Lineage (GTDB taxonomy): Bacteria > Bacteroidota > Bacteroidia > J057 > JANRLA01 > JANRLA01. Next base: position 8,156 of record JANRLA010000049.1, on the reverse strand, counting down.
TGCCCCATCTGCCTGTACCGGTCGGTGCAAATCTACAGCCGGGGGAAGGCCCGTGTGGCGGTGGGGCGTGCCAGGCTTTGCACCTTGTTTGGCACCTGGGGGGTGGATGCCTGCCCCACGACACCCCGAAACCCTGTAATTTACCGCATTGATGCAAGCATGGGTGCGGCGACTTCGGCGCGCTGTAGGGCTTCTGCCCCGCGGCACCACGCCTGCGCGCCCGGTACAGGTGCAGCAGCTGGCCACCGATACCGGGCTGCCTATGCTGCTGTTGGGCCCAGACTACACCCTTACGTGGCAGAGCCCGGCGGCGGCCACCGTGCTGGAACAGACCCATCTGGCGGAGGTGGTGGCGCAACTGGCCCGGCACCTGCGTGCGGCGGCGGCGGGATCGGCCCCCGCAGCGCCCTGGGTACTGAGCCTGCCAAGCCCCCACGGGAAGCCTGGGGGTTGGGTTGTTCAGGTGGCCGACCGGTTACACGACCCCGCCTACGGGTGCTACGTAGCCTGGCTGGCACCCCTGCCCCCCGCCACCGCACCGGCTACGCCACCAACTGGGGGGCACGTGACCGAGTCGCCACTGGTGCTAACCCCAGACCAGCTGCGGGGCCCAGATGCCAGCGTTGCGGCGGCCGGCATTGGCAGTTGGACGTACGACCCGACCACCGACAACTGGCAGGTGAGCGAGGAGGTAGTGCGCATTCTGGAGCAAATGGCCGTGCCGGCGCCCTGGAAGCTTACCGATTTGCCGCAGTGGGCCGACGATACGCCCGAGCAGTTGGCAGCAGCGCTGGTCACTGCCCAGCTTACACAGTCGCCCTTTAGCCACCGGGGCCGGTTGCGCCTGGCCGAGGGGCGTGAAAAGTGGGTCGAAATCCGCGGGGGGCCGCTCGAAGACCCTACGGGGCTCACCCGGCAAGTGGGGGGTACGCTGCAGGACATCACCGAAGAAACCCTGGTCACCGAAGCCCTACGGGCGAACGAAGAGCGATTTCGCGCCTTCTTCACCAACTCTTCCGACGTCATCAGCGTGGTCAACGAAGAGGGTCGTTTTACCTACCTGAGCCCCTCGGCCGAGCGGGTGATGGGTTACCCGGTTGAACAGCTTATTGGGCAGCGGTTTTTCGATTCGATTCATCCTGATGACCTGATCCCGGCCATCATTGCCTTCGAGCTGCTCAAGGAGGGCACCCGCGATGCCTTAACCCTGGAGTACCGCTGGCACATGGGGGCCAACGACTGGCAGTACCTCGAATCGGTGGCGGTGAACCAGTTGCACATCCCGGCCATTCGCGGCATTGTGATCAACTCGCGGAGTGTCACCGAGCGCAAGTTGGCCGAGGAGGCGCTCCGGGCCAGCGTTCGGCGGTTCCGGGGGCTGGCCGAGAACTCGCCAGACATCATCCAGATTGTCAACGCCAGAACCTGGAAGATCACCGAGGTAAACCTGGAGAGCTACTTGGGGTGGCCCAGCGACAAGATCCGCGACTCGGCCTTTGTCTTTGGCCTGGTACACCCCGAAGACCTGCCCCGGTACACCGCCGCCCGAAAGTGGCTCTTCAAACAGCCCCCGGGTACACTGTGTGCCATTGAGTTCCGCGCCAAGAATGTACAGGGGCAGTGGGAATGGCTCAGGATGCGCGAACGGGTACTGAGCTGGGATACCGACGGCCGGGCGCTCGAAATTCTGGGCACCTACACCGTCATCACCCAGCAGCGTCAGGTAGAAGAGGCTTTGCGCCGGAGCGAACAGCGGCTGCAGCAGTTGGTGCGCTATGCCTCGGATGCGCTCATCCTGATGGATACCGAGGGCCGCAATACGTACATCAGCCCGGCGCTGGAGCGTATTCTGGGCTTTACGCCCGATGACCGGTTGGGCCAGACGGGCTTCGAGTTTATACACCCCGAAGACCTGCCACGCGTCCTTAGCGAGTTTTCCGACCTAGTAAGCCGCCCCGGTTACTACCATACCTTCAACTACCGGGGGCTTCACCAGCAGGGGCATTGGGTAGACCTTGAGGCGGCGGGGATCAACCTGCTGCACGAACCTGCTGTAGAAGCGGTGGTGCTCTACATCCGCGACATCTCGGGCCGGAAAGAAAGCGAGCGCCAACTGCTGGGCTCACTGAAAGAGAAAGAAGTACTGCTCCAGGAAATCTACCACCGGGTAAAGAACAACCTGCAGGTGGTCATCAGCCTCATTGATTTCGAGAGCGACCGCACGCAGCAGGCCCAACTCTTGAGCGTGCTACAGGAAAGCCGCAACCGCATCTATGCCATCGCCCTGGTACATGAGAAACTGTACCGGACCCAAGACCTGAACCAGCTCGATTTCTCAGATTACCTCTACGCGCTTACAACCTACATCCTCGAGGCGTACGAGGTAGAGCGCCGCCGGTTGCCCATTGAGCTCGAGTTCAGCGTGCCCCCGGTGGCTGTAGACCTGGATACAGCCATGCGGTGTGGGCTGGTGGTGAACGAATTGCTGTCCAATTCGCTGAAGTATGCTTTTCCGGCGGGGCAGCCTGGCAAGGTTATCGTCCGGGTGACGGCCGTTGGCGGCAAGCTGGAGACGCTGGAAGTGGGCGATACTGGGGTGGGCATCCCGGATTTTGACCCCCAGAAGAGCGACACCCTAGGCCTGAGGCTCGTCCGGCTCATTGGCCAGCAGCTACAGACCACCCTGACCGTCGAGAGTACCGAGGGGCTGGTGTACCGGTTTAGGTTTCGGCCGCCAGCTGGGTCAACCGAGCCATAAGCTCGGGTACGAACTCGGCGTGCTCGGGCTTGAGGAGCACACTACGCAGCACCTGGGCCCCTTCGTTCGGCAGATCCGAAAAGTGGCGTCCTACCAGCGCCGGCTGGGCACGGTACAGGCTCAGGTGCAGCTGCTGGTGGGGTGGTTTTGCCAACCCGGCGGCATAGATGCGCTGGCTGCGATCACTGACGGTCGCTGGGCTTGGGGCCAGGGGGTAGTACGTGCAGATGTCGAGCGTGGGGGGCAGCAAGGGGGTAAAGGCCGCCGAAGCCTCTAGGGCGGCATTAAGCCGTACTGCGGCCAGACGGCAGGCTGCCAAGATGGGCCCCAGCCCCCGGTCGGACGCCAGGGGGAAGGCCCGTAGGGTGGCCCAGAGCGCCGCCGCAGCGGCCCCGGCACGCGAGCACTCGAGGCTGATTTCGCCCAGGTGCAGCTCGTCGGATGAAAAGTAGGTGTAGGGTGAGTCGTGCCGGTAAAGGCGCCCTACAGCGGGGTCGGCAAACAGCACGCAGCCACAACCGTAGGGCTGTAGGCCGTGCTTGTGGGGGTCTACCACCAGGCTATCGGCCAGGGACAGCGCGGCCCAATCGGCGGTTTGGGGCAGCCCCTGCCGGATGAGGTAGAAGAACCCGCCGTAGGCGGCATCTAGGTGTACCCGGATGCCCCGCGCGCGGCACAGGGGCAGCAGGTCGGCCAGTGGGTCTACCGCCCCCGTGCCGGTGGTGCCCAGGGTGACCACCAGGGTGCCAAGGCGGTGCGCCACCCGCTCGAAGGCCTCGGGCGAGAGCCTGCCTTCGGCATCAGTTTCAATGGGTACGCCCTCTACGCCCAGCACCTGGCACATTCGGCTGTGGGTGTAGTGGGCGGCGGTGCTGTAGCCAATGGCCTTGCCCGGGGCCAGCTCGCGGGCCACCCAGAGGGCCTCTAGGTTGGCCACGGTGCCGCTGCTGGTGAGGTGGCCCAGGCAGGGTTCGGGCAGGTTGAAGGCACGCCCCAGGGCCTGGACGACCTCCTTTTCCAAGGCGCTGGTGGCCGGGCCACCGTCGAGCGCGTGGTTGTTGGTATTGTGCAGCTGGGCCAGGGCGTAGGCCACCCACGCCAATGGGTGGGGCGGCTTGAGCATCTGCCCGGCGTAGGCGGGGTGGAAGAAGGGGTAGTTGCCCCCCAGCCGCTCGGTCAGTTCGGTTAGTACTGACTCTACTACCTCGGGGGCCAGGTGGGTGCTGGGGTGTGGGTCGTAGGGGCCAAACCCGGCCTGCCACTGGTCGGTGGCCTGAAGGCCGGTGTCGAGGGCCGAGCGGTAGTCGGGGGGGAGGGCCACGGGTTAGCTGGGGTTGAGCACCGGCCGCATGTCGGGGAACTGGTTGATGCTGACCTGGTGGGGGAAGGGGATTTCAAGCCCGTGTTCGTCGAACGCGTTCTTGACCTGCTCCTGTAGGTCCCACGCCACCCGGAAGTAGTCTTCGGTCTTGCACCAGGTGCGCAGGGTGACGGTTACCGAGCTATCGGCCCAGCCATCGACCGTAACCTGAGTACCGGGTTCGAGGAGGGTAAGCGGGTGGGCATCGCTGACCCCGAGCATCACCTGGCGGACTTTGTCTAGGCTGTCTTTGTACGCCACGCCAAAGGGCAGGTCTACCCGCCGTAGCTCGTAGGCGCTCTGGTTGATGACCGTATCGCCGGCCAGAAAACCGTTGGGCAAAATGACCTGCTGGTTATCGAAGGTCTTTAGGTAGGTGTAGAGCATCGTAATGCGCTCTACCGTACCCACGTGCCCTTTGGCCTTCACCAAATCGCCGACCCGAAAGGGCTTGAACAGGATGATGAGCACCCCGCTGGCAAAGTGCGCCAACGAGTCTTTGAGGGCCAACCCCACTGCCAACCCCGCCGCCCCCAGGATGGCCAGAAAAGAGGTAGTGGGTACGCCCAGCAGCGATATGACCGAAAAGAGCAGGGTGAGCTGCAGCACAAACTTGAGCGTACTGCCCAAGAACAGCACTAGGGTTGGGTCGGCTTCGCTTTTGATCAGCCGACGCTTACCCCAGGTGACCACCACCCGGATGACGACCATGCCCACCACGAGCAGCACCAGCGCCCAGATGAGGGTGGGCAGGTAGCCCAGAAAGGCCCGCCAGTAGTACCGGATCTCGTCGGGGCTCATCCTAGTTGGAGGTATCGGCGCGCTTCTCGGCTTTTTCGGCGGCCTTGTCGGCTTTGTCGCGGCGGCCGAAGAGCGAGAAGTGCACGTAGCGCTTGGGGTGCTCGCGCAGGTCGATGAACAGCTTGTCGAGGCTCGCGGCGGTGTGGCTCAGGTGGGAGTAGAGCGAATCGTCGGTGGCCAGCTTGCCCAGCGAGCCTTGGCCCTCGTTCACGGCCGTGAGCAGGGTGTTGAGCTCTGCGAGGCCCCCGCGCAGCTGGGCGATGCCGGCTTTGAGGTCGCCCGAGGCGGCGGCCAAGGAATCGGATACCGTGGCTGCGCCGGCCATCATGCGATCAATGCGCGCGTTTTGCTGCTCCAGGTTCGCCATCAGCGATTCGAGCTTCGCGGCGGTGGTGTCCAGCTTCACGGCCAGGGTCTTAAAGCTGCCCGAGGCGTCGGCGAAGTTGTGCAGCGTGGTGGCCAGGTCGGTGCTGATGCGCTGGTACTTCAGGGTATCGCGCAGGATGGCGTTGAGCGACCGGGAGACGCCGCTGAGGTACTGTATGGTCTCGTTGAGGTTGTTCTTCAGGGGGATGAGCTCGGTTTCCAGCCGGTCGGTCACGCCCTCTTCAAGGCTATCGGGCAGCACCGTACCGCCCTTCAGAAAGCCCGGCCCGGTACCGGGCAGCAGCCGAATGCCTTTGTCGCCGAGCAGGCTCAGCGACGAAATCATGGCCACGGTGCCCTCGGGCAACTTAACGGCCCTGTCGACCTCAAAAAACGCGGTGATGTGGTACGTTACGGGGTCTATGCGCGTCTCGCGCACAATGCCCACCCCAAAATCGTTCAGCAGCACGGGGTCGCCTACGTTCAGGCCGTTGCCACGGTCGTAGACCGCCGAGAACACCGCCGGTTGGCTCAGGAGCGAACGGTTTTTGAGGTAGCCCAGCCCAGTGAACACCAGTACCAGTGCCCCAATGACCAGCAGTGCGACGCGTACTTCTTTAATCTGCCAGATTTTGCCCATCGCTATGCGCCGTACGGTGCGGCGGGGTCAAATATAGGGCACGGGGTAGTGGCACCTGCGCGGAGGCCGGTGGTCTGAGAATGGTTCTAAAGAACGCAGTACTCAATCAAAGGGCCACCCTGTGTGTTTTTGTAGTGCAAACGGTATGGGTCTGAGGCTGCTACCTGCTACTTTCGGCTCCGTTACGTTTGCTGGTTACCATGTCTACCCTTACCCCCTCCCGCAGTTTTCTGGCGCTTTCAATTGGCCAGAAAGTCCTCACCGCCCTTACGGGGCTGTTTCTCGTGACGTTTCTGGTAGAGCACCTGGTGGGCAACCTGTACCTCTTTGCCGGCGACGGCGGCAAGGCGTTCAATGAGTACACCTACTTCATGACCCACAGCACGTTCATCGCGGTGGTAGAGCCGGTGCTATTTGGGGCGTTCCTGCTGCACATTGTGCTCACCCTGCGTCTCAATGCCCTTTCGCGGGCGGCGCGCAAGACACGGTATGCGGTGCAGGCCGCGGCCAAATCGGTGCCCTTTGCCTCGCGGTTTATGGTGCACACGGGGCTTATCTTTTTGGTGTGGCTCATTGTACACCTGAGCACCTTTTTCTACAGCCGCATTACAACAGAGGTAGAAGAGCTCTTACCGGGCAATGCCACGCCGTTTGACGAGGTGGTGCACAAGTTTGGCAACGTCTGGTTTGTCGCGTTCTACGTGGTGGCCATGCTCGTCATGAGTACGCACCTCTCGCACGGGGTGTACAGCGCCTGCCAGACCCTGGGCCTGACGGTAAATAAGGGTATTGACCGCGGGGTGCGCACGTTCTCGTTGGCCTTTGCGGTGGTCATCAGCCTTGGGTTTGCGACCATACCGGTAGCAGTGTATTTCCTTCATCACGCGTAGTCTCTGAATCTGGTTTTTCTGACGTATGGTACTCGACGATAAAATCCCCGCAGGGCCTCTGGCCGAGAAATGGAGTCGGCACAAAGGCAACGTTCGCCTGGTGAGCCCGGCCAACAAGCGCAAGTACGATGTGCTGGTAGTAGGCACAGGGCTAGCGGGTGCTTCGGCGGCTGCCTCACTGGCCGAGTTGGGGTACAACGTAAAGGCCTTCTGCTACCACAACAGCCCGCGTCGTGCGCACTCGATTGCCGCACAGGGGGGCATTAATGCCGCGAAGAACTACCGCAACGATGGCGACAGCATCCACCGGCTGTTCTACGATACCATCAAGGGGGGCGACTTCCGGGCCCGCGAGGCCAACGTGTACCGCCTGGCCGAGGTGAGCCTGAACATCATTGACCAATGCGTGGCCCAGGGCGTGCCTTTTGCCCGCGAATACGGCGGCGGGCTCGATACCCGGTCGTTTGGCGGGGCCCAGGTGAGCCGTACGTTCTATGCCCGCGGCCAGACCGGCCAGCAATTGCTCCTGGGGGCCTATTCGGCGCTCAACCGCATGATCCACGCCGGGCGCGTGAAAATGTATACCAACACCGAGCTGCTGGATGTGGTGGTGGTCGATGGCAAGGCCCGGGGCATTGTGACCCGCAACCTGCGCACTGGCCAGCTGGAAACCCACGGTGCCCATGCGGTACTGCTGTGCACCGGCGGGTACGGCAACGCCTACTTCCTCTCGACCAACGCCCGGTATTCGAATGGCTCGGCTGCGTTCCGGGCCTACAAGCGCGGGGCGCTCTTTGCCAACCCCAGCTTCGTGCAGGTACACCCCACGTGCCTACCCCAGAGCGGTGAGTACCAGAGCAAACTGACCCTGATGAGCGAATCGCTCAGGAACGATGGCCGTGTGTGGGTGCCCAAAACGCCTGGCGACAAGCGTGCCCCGGCCTCGATCCCCGACAGCGAACGCTACTACTATCTCGAAGAGCGCTACCCGGCCTTCGGCAACCTGGTGCCCCGCGACGTGGCCAGCCGCAACGCCAAAGACGTGTGCGACAACGGCATGGGCGTGGGCCCCACGGGCCAGGCCGTATACCTCGATTTCGCCGATGCCATAAAGCGCCTGGGCCAGCCGGCTGTCGAGGCCAAGTATGGCAACCTCTTCGATATGTACGCCAAGATCACGGGCGAGAACCCCTATGAAGTGCCCATGCGGATTTACCCCGCGGTGCACTATACGATGGGTGGCCTGTGGGTAGACTACAACCTCTCGACCAACATCCCGGGCCTGTACGCCCTGGGCGAAGCCAACTTTAGCGACCACGGGGCCAACCGCCTGGGCGCCAG
>JANRLA010000048.1:0-15031 GCA_033763015.1 Bacteroidia bacterium | reverse complement strand
AGGGCGAAAACAAACCCGGCAGGTGTGCTGCCGGGTTTCTGTGCTAGCGTTGCCCGAAGAGGACTCGAACCCCTACACGCAGAACCAAAATCTGCTGTCCTACCATTAGACGATCGGGCAAGACGAATAGGCAGGGTGCCTATCCTTTTTGCGGAGTGCAAATTTCGGGACTTCTACCCATTGCACGCAAGCAAAACCCAAACGACTTGGGCAAACCCCTGCAAAACACCATTTTGCAGCCCTACCATGCGCTACCAACCCCTGCCCCCCGACCTCTACCGCCGCAACCGCGCCAAGCTGAACCCCCTCTTGCCCCCTGGGCATGCCCTGGTGCTCTTCAGCAACGCGGCCTATACCGACAACGCCGACAGCACCTACCGCTTCAGCCAGAACAGCAACCTGCTCTACCTGACCGGCATCGACCAGGAGGAGTGCATCCTCCTGCTCTTCCCCGACTGCCCCAAGCCCGAACTGCGCGAGGTGCTCTTCATCCGCCGCACCAGCCCTTACCTGCAGCTCTGGGAGGGCTGGAAGTACAGCCCCGAAGAGGCCACGGCGCAGAGCGGCATCGAAACCATCCGGTTTTTCGACGACTTCGAGGGCGTGGTTCGCCAGTTGGTACAGCTCGCCGAGGGCTTTGTGCTCGAGTTCAACGAGCACGAACGCAACGCGGTGTTCACCCCCACCCCGGCCCATACGTTTGCTCGGCGACTGCGCGAGGAGTTCCCGGCCCATGGCATCCGCCGGGCCTGGCCGATCCTGGCGCAGCTCAGGATGCAAAAGGAGCCCGAGGAGGTAGCCCAACTGCGCCGTGCGATTGCCATTACCGGCGAGACTTTCGCCCACTTGCTCCAGTGGGTGCGGCCTGGGGTACGGGAGTACGAGGTGGAAGCCGAAATTCTGCACGGGTTCGTGCGCCGAGGGGCGACCAAAGAAGCCTTTGGCAGTATCGTGGCCAGTGGGCCCAACGCCGTGGTACTGCACTACGTGCTCAACCACTCGGCCCTCGAAGCCGGGCATGCGCTCCTCATTGACTTTGGGGCCGAGTACGGTAACTACAGCGCCGACCTCACGCGGGTCATCCCCGTTGGGGCCACTTTTAGCCCCCGCCAGCGGGCCGTGTACCAGGCGGTGTACAACGTAAAGGCGTACGCCCAAAGCCTACTCAAACCCGGGGTACTGCTCGAGGAGTACACAAAGTCGGTGGGGCTGTACATGCAGGACCAGCTCCTGGAACTGGGCCTCTTGACCCAAGCCGAGGTGAATGAGGCCCCTCAGCACCAGCCGGCCTACAAAAAGTACTTCCCCCACGGGGTGAGCCACCACCTGGGGCTAGACACCCACGATGTACACTTGCGGCACCTGCCCCTGGCACCCGGCATGGTCATTACCGTAGAGCCGGGCATCTACATCCCTGAAGAGGGGCTGGGCATACGCCTGGAAGACGATGTGTTGATTACCGAAACGGGGATGGAAAACCTGGCGGCGGATGTCCCCCTCGCCCTCGATGCCATCGAAGCTGCCCGAGGCCAGGCCTAGCGTGCCAAAGGGGCCCTACTGGCCGGTCAAGTTTTCGACAAACGGCTGTGCACAACCTAACCCCTTGCCTACGAAAGCGCTGCGGCCCGCCCACTGTTAACGCCGCTGCCAGCCCACCTACCCCGCCCGTAGCGGGGCTATACTTGCAGCAGTTTAGTTAGTTTATTGTTGAACCGGTGCCCGCGCAAGCAGGTACCGGTTTTTAGCTTTGGCCTTATGTATAGGTTATGCAGTGTCTTGGCCCTGGTGGCCTGCGCACATGCGCTCGTGGCGCAGTACCATCTGGATGAGGCCGGGCCGCAACTGGTGGCGGGGGTAGCCCTGCCCATCGCCAGCGAAACCGTGAAGTTGGGCCCCAGTGCCGGCATCGGCGGCTTTTACACCCACTACCGCTGCGGTAAGCGCGACGGGTACTGGATCGAGGCCAACGCCCGGTACCTGCAAACCCAGGACCAGGCCCCCGACAGCGCCACACTGGCCACGCCCGTGCCCCCCACCCTGCCTGCCGAGGCCAATACCTACCGGTTCATCCAGGGCGAGGTGGGTGTGTACTACAAGATCCGGAAAGACAACTACCACCGCCCGCGCGAATTTGCATTGCTCGTGGGGCCCAAACTGACGTACAACCTCGCCGTCCGAAACCAGGAGGGGGCCTTCGAGACCGACAGCTACCGCGAGGTGCGGGGCAGCTACCTGGGCCTGCACCTAAGTGTGTTCTACCGCCTACCGGCCGGCACGCGCTACTCGTTCCTGATTAGCGCTGGCGGCGACTACCAGCTGGCCGAGGTCGTGAGTACCACGGCTACGCCCCGCTACCGCTACGCCAACCTGTACCTGCGCTTCGGGTACACCCTCTGGAACAGCCGCTAGGCTAGGGCTGCAGCTTTGGGTTTTGCCGGTGGCGCTCGGCGTCGCGGTGGGTGCGTTTGGCCATACCGGCGGCAAAGGCCGCGCTGAGGTCTACCCCCGTCTGGTTGGCCAGGCAGGTGAGGACGAACAGCACATCGGCCAGCTCATCGGCCCACTGGGCCTGCAGCTCGGCCTCTGTGGTGGTATCGCCGGTTTTGGGGCTTTTTTCGCCGTAGCGCCGGGCAGCCAAGCGGGCCACTTCGCCCACTTCTTCGGTGAGTATGGCCAGGTTGGTGAGCTCTGAAAAGTAGCGCACACCCACGCGGGCTATCCATGCGTCTACCTCGGCTTGCAGGGCTGGCAGGGTTAGCTCGTGGGGTTCCATGTGTCGGTATCGAGTAGCAGGGTGACGGGCCCGTCATTGAGGAGGCTCACGGCCATATGGGCCGCAAACTGACCGGTTTCGGTGCGGCCGGTGGGGTACTGGGCACGTAGATAGGCCACAAAGGCCTCGTAGAGGGCCCGGGCCTGGTCGGGCGGTGCCGCACCGGTAAAGGATGGCCGGTTGCCTTTGCGGGTATCGGCAAAGAGGGTGAACTGCGACACAACCAGTAGACCACCCCCGGTCTCGGTGACCGAGCGGTTCATCTTGCCCGCTTCGTCGTGAAAGATGCGTAGCTGGAGCATTTTTTGGCCCAGCCGCTCCACCTCCTCGGTCCCATCGGCGGGTGCCACACCCAGCAGCACCAACAGGCCCGCCTCGATGGCCCCCACGACCTGGCCCTCGACCTCGATCCGGGCCCAACTGACCCGCTGCACCAGTGCTTTCATTTCTGCTGCTCGGCCTGTAAGGCGCCGAGCATGCCTAAATACGTATGGTAGCGGGTATCGGCCAGTAGTTCGCGCTCCACGGCTGCGCGCACGGCGCAGTTGGGCTCGTGGGTGTGCAGGCAGTTGTTGAACTGGCAGCCGGGCATGAGTTTGCGGAACTCGGGGAAGTACCCGCCCAACTCTTCGGGACCAATGTTCACCAGGTCGAACTCTCGGAAACCCGGGGCATCTATTACGTAGCCGCCAAAGGCCAGGGGGTACATTTCGGCAAACGTCGTTGTGTGGCGGCCCTTCAGGGTATGGGTCGAGATCACGCCGGTGCGCAGCTGTAGCGTGGGGTCAACGAGGTTGATGAGGCTGCTCTTGCCTGCCCCCGAAGGGCCCGCCAGAAACGATACCTTATCCTTGAGCAGCGCCAGCACCTCGGCTTGGTGGGTGGCGGCCAGGGCCGAGACCGGGTACACCGGGTAACCCGCCTGTTCGTAGATAAAGGCAAAATCGTCGAGCCGACCCAGCTCTTTTTCCGATTCCAGGAGGTCGGTCTTGTTGAAGACCACCACGGCGGGCACGTGGTAGGCTTCGCACATCACCAAAAACCGGTCGATGTAGCCCAACGCCGTAAAGGGCTCTTTCAGGCTAGCCACCATAAGGGCCTGGTCTACATTGGCGCAGAGAATCTGCACTTGGCTACTGGCCTTGACGGCCTTGCGGGCAATGAAGTTGTGCCGCTCGGCCACGGCGGCAATCACCCAGGTGCCGCCCTCGCTGAGCAGCTCAACTCGGTCGCCCACGGCCACGGGGTTGGTGGTTTTGAGGCCCTGTAGGCGCAGTTTGCCGCGCAGTGTCGCTTCGATGAGCTGGCCCTCGGGCAGGCGCACGCGGTAGAGCGCCCCTACTGAGCGCATGACCACCCCTTCTGCCGCGATTGCTGCCATTCGGCGGGCGAAGTTAGCAGGGCCAGAGCCCCTGCTGGCGCAGGGCATTCACGATTCGGTCTGTGGCCCCGCCCCCGGCTTCGGTTACCGCACGCGCGGCCTGGCAGGCAGCCCGGTACCGGTCGTCTTCCACGCTGGCGCGCTGTAGCCAGGCGGTAATTACTGCTGCGTCGGCAGGTGCGTCGGCAGCACCGGCCACAAGTAGCGCCCGCGCCTCGTGAAACCGCTGGTACCGCGGGCCAAAGAGCACCGGGCGGCCCCACACGGCGGCTTCGAGCGTGTTGTGGATGCCGTGGTTGTACCCGCCGCCCACGTACATGAGGTGCCCGTAGCGGTAGAGTCTACCCAAGAGGCCCACGGTGTCTACCAGCAGTACCTGGGCTTCGGGTGGTACGGGCCCGCCACGCAGGGCGCTCCACCGCACCGCCTGTGAGAAGTGCCTGAGGTGTACCGCCACCGAGGCCTCGTCTACTGTGTGGGGGACGATGACCCAGCGCCAGCCTGCGGGCGCCTGCTGGGCTGCCTCTGCCAGCACGGCTGCGTCAGGCGGCCAGGTGCTACCCGCCACCAGGCAGCGGCCCTGGCCCAGCCAGGCCTCCAGGGCCGGTAAGGGTTCGGCGGCGGCAGCCAGGGCCAGTACACGGTCGTAGCGGGGGTCGCCTGCCACCACCGGCGGCATAGACACCCCCAAGGCGGCCCACGCGGCGGCCGAGGGGGCCTGTTGTACACATACGCGCTTCAGCAGCGGCGCCAACTGCTTCAACACCAAGTGTTTATACCATTTAGACTGCACTAAATCGCTAGCAATCAGCACGTTGTGGCCTCCCGCGGCCTGCACAGCCTCTAAAAAGCCCCACCACAGGTCGTACTTTACCCACACTACCAAGCTGGGTTTCAGGCGATTAACGAACACCTGGGCGCGGCTACCCACATCGGCTGGCAGGTAGCCCACCCAATCGGCCAGGGGGTAGTTGTGGCGTACGGTGTAGCCGGAGGGCGAGAAAAACGTGAGGGCGATGTAGGCCGAGGGGCAATGCGCGCGCAGGGCTTCGAGCAAGGGCCGCCCCTGCTCGAACTCACCAAGTGAGCTGCAGTGAAACCACACCACGGGCCTGCCCGGCGGGGGCGCTGGGGCCGGGTTGCGCTGCCCAGCCCACCGCAGGCGGGCCTTGAGGCTGCCCAGCGCCGCTGCCACACCTATGGCCCAGTAGTAGAGCCAGACACCTAGAGCGTAAAGAAAACGGATCAAGGCACGATTTCTGCTTACAGCGCAGCGTAGGCAAGATACCTATCTTTGCCCGCGCCGTAGGAAGGCCCTTCGGCCCCCAGTTGCGACCATCCCAATCCCTTCATTTTCAGCAGTATGCACATTTCGGTTATTGGCACGGGCTACGTTGGCCTGGTAACAGGTACCTGCTTTGCAGAGACGGGCAACCACGTCATTTGCGTGGATGTAGACCAGGAGAAGCTGCGCAAGCTCAACGCGGGCGAAATCCCGATTTATGAGCCGGGCCTGGAGATCCTCTTCGAGCGCAACCGGCGCGAGGGGCGGCTCGAGTTTACCGACAACCTGGCCCACGCCGTGGCCAATAGCCAGATCATCTTCCTGGCCCTGCCCACCCCCCCGCAGGAGGACGGCTCGGCAGACCTGAAGTACGTTCTTGATGTCGCGACCGAGATTGGCAAACTGCTGACCGATTACCGCGTGCTGGTGAACAAAAGCACCGTGCCCGTGGGTACAGCCGACAAGGTGCGCGACCGCGTGGCGGCCCAGACGAAGGTGGCCTTCGACGTGGTGTCGAACCCCGAGTTTTTGCGCGAGGGTGCCGCCGTAGAAGACTTCATGAAGCCCGAACGTGTAGTGGTAGGCACCCGTAGCCCCCGCGCCAAAGAGCTCATGGACCAGCTGTACAAGCCCTTTGTGATGAGCGGTAACCCGGTGATTTACATGGACGAGCGCTCGAGCGAGCTCACCAAGTACGCGGCCAACTCGTTCCTGGCGACCAAAATCTCGTTCATGAACGAAATCGCCCAGATCTGCGAGCGCGTTGGCGCCGATGTAGACATGGTACGCCAGGGCATTGGTACCGACAGCCGGATTGGCAAGCGGTTCATTTTTGCGGGTGTAGGCTACGGCGGTAGCTGCTTCCCCAAAGACGTTAAGGCCCTGAACCACACCTCTAATGAGTACGGCTACGACTTCCGCATCCTGCAGTCGGTGCTCGAGGTCAACGCCCAGCAGCGGCTGCTGCTGGTCGAAAAGATCCGTCAGTTCTACGGCGGCAACCTACAGGGTAAGCACATCGCGCTGTGGGGCCTGGCCTTTAAACCCAACACCGACGACATCCGCGAAGCCCCGGCCCTGCTCATCATCGAAGACCTCAAGGCGATGGGCGCTACGGTGACGGCTTTCGACCCCGTGGCCATGCCCGTGGTGCAGAAGTACCACCCCGACTTAGGCATTAGCTACGCCGATACCCTTTATGAGGCCCTGAAAGGCGCCAATGCGCTGGTGGTGGTCACCGAGTGGAACGAGTTCCGCACGCCCGACCTGGGCCACATCGCCTCGGCGCTCACCGACCGCGCCGTGTTCGACGGGCGCAACATTTACGACCCCACGACCCTGAAAAACGCCGGCTTGTACTACGCCTCCATCGGTCGGCATACGGTAGATGGGCGGGCTGCGGTTCCCGCGGCGTAGCCATGGCCCACAGAAACTAAAAAAGGGCGGCCCGGTGAGGGTCGCCCTTTTTCGTGTAGCCTACGGCGCTACAATTAGATCTTCTGGCCCTGGGCCCGCATATCGGCTACCACGTCGGCGATGCCGCGTTTGGCGATGGTCTTGATGGCTTTGGCGCTGAGGGTAAGGGTGATCCAGCGGTTTTCTTCGGGGAAGAAAAAGCGCTTGGTCTGCAAATTGACCTTGAACAGACGCTTGGTCTTGTTGTTCGCGTGCGAAACGCGGTTACCTACTACTGCCCGTTTACCGGTTACTTGACATTCGCGCGCCATGACCTGTGCTCGTTACCCGTTAGTATGTGTGCTGCCAAAAATTGAGGTGCAAATATACGCGCGGATTGTACACCCGCACTAGTGAATCACGATTTTCTGTTCTAGCAGTAGCTGTTCGTTCCACACCTGCAGGGTGTAGAGGCCCGGCGCCGCCGCAAGTGGCAGCCACGTAGGCACATTGGCCTGAAGCCGGACGCTCTGTGGGGGCAGCGCCAGCTGACCACTGGGGGCCGCTACCAGGCGAACGGTCACGCGGCCAAGCTCGCCAGCCGCGTTTAGCCACACCCCCCCGTGGCTGGGGTTGGGGTACAGGCGCAGGGCGGCAGCAATGGGCGGCTCAAGGGCCGTGGCGATGTCTACGCTAAGGGGGGTGGTTACGGTGGTGGAGCAGGTATCGTTGGCCAGGGTTAGGATTACGGTGTAGTCGCCGGGGCTGGCGTAGGCGTGGGTGGCGGTCGGGGTGCTGTATACGCTGCCGTCACCCATGGCCCAGTGCCAGACCTGGGTGCGGGCGGTGCTATCGCGCAGGTACACCTCATCGCCGACCCGCAGCGGGGTTGTGGGTACCAGCACCTGGCTTGCAGGCACCAGGCCTTGCCCCACCGCGGCGGTGTAGCTCAGGTACTCAATGCAGCCCTCGGCCGTGAGGCGCCGCAGGCTGTAGCTGCCAGTACTGTAGGCCACGCGTGTAGGGGTAGCCTCGCCACTGGCCCAGCGGTAGTCACGTGCCCCCTCAAGGGTGCCTTCGAGGAGGGCCGAATCGCAGGCCACGACCGGCGCGGGGGCCTGGGGCAAGGTGGTGGCCCCGGCCACGAGGCAGGCGTAGGCCGTGCGGGCAGCGGCGGCGTAGGCGGCAAGCGAATCGGGGCTGGGCAGCAGCACGAGGGCAAAGGCAACCTCCAGCGAATCGGCACTGGCTAGGGTAAGCGGCCCCGCGCTCAGGGCCGCCACCACATCGCCACCGGTCAGGGCGGTGCTGGCAGGGGCCGAGAGAGCCCCCCACTTGGCGGCGTCGGTAAAGCCAAAGGTGCCAGCATCGCCGACAAACCCTTGGCTGCTGGCAGGGTGGCTTAGGGCGATGAGGGCTAGGGCTTCTGCTGGGCTATCGTCGCGGCTATAGGCGACCCAGGCGTGGGCAACGGGGTCGTACGCCGCAGTGTCGGCGAAGGTAGTCGTGCCCAGGTCGGGGTCGAGGAGCAGCCCGGCGTAGAGGCCGCTCAGGTTGGCGCCACTGATGTTGCGCAGGTGGTAGCGCACCAAGACCCAACTGTCTTCGGGGGCCTCGGGGTAGGCGTGCACCTCCTGCCGCACTGCCAGGCCCAGGGCACGTCCGGCGGCAGGGGCATCGGCAAACTGAGCCTGGGCCTGGTAGGGTGTACGCGCGCCTGGCTGGGTGAGCACCAAGGGTGCGGTAGCGCCCCAATCGGATTTACGGGCCGTGGGGCCGGTGCGCAGGTTATCGAGCACCTGCGTGGCCCCGGCAGCCACGATGAGCCCGCCCTCGTAGAGTACGGTGCCGCTACTGGCGCTCAGCCCTTGCCCCAGCCGGTTGGTGGGGTAGTCGGCGTAGCCCAGGCGGCCGTCGTCGGTGAGGGTCAGGGCCAGATGGCCGTTGCGCAGGGTCTGGAACGAGGGGTTGACCAAAAACTCGAAGTACAGCCTGTCGGTGTAAGCCCCGTCTTCTACCAGCAGGGTGCACACAACGGTCGTGTTGCTGGCGATGCCCGGCAAAAGCCTGAGCTGAAACGGCGTAGCGCTGTTGGTGGCCGTGGCCAGGGTACCCAAGGCGCCCGGGCTGTAGCTACCGGCGAGCACCTCTACGTTCGGGTGGGCACAGCTCAGGGTGGTGGTAAGGGCGGCGGCGGGGTCGAGCAGGTTTTCCAGTTCCACGGTAAGGGCCAGGGTATCGGTGGGCTGGAACAAGCTGTCGCGGCCACTGACCCAGAATTGGTTCAGTTCTATACCCGGGGTGGTGGCCGTAAGGGCCGCGTAAGCGTCTACCCTACCCTTGCCCATGAGCCCCGCACGGGTGGGGTTTTGGGCGTCCATGCTCTGGGCCGTGGCCCGCAGCCGCGCCCCGATCTGGCGGTTGGTGTACGCCGGGAACTGGCTTTTAATGAGCGCCGCGATGCCCGAAACCACCGGCGCCGCAAACGAGGTACCAAAGCCTGGGGTGGCGTAGATGCCATTGGGCCCTGTTGTGGGCGTAAAGCCCCCAGGTGCGCTCACATCGATCGTGGTACCGTAGGTAGAGCCGGTCCACAGTACGCGTTCTTGCCGCACCACACACACCGAAACCACCCCGGGCAGGGCTGCGGGGTAAAACGGCTCTGCGGTGCCCGAGTTGCCGGCGGCAGCCACTACGAGTGCCCCCCGGGCCTGGGCATAGGCGACCATATCGGCCAAAAACTGGATGTAGGTCTTGGTGCCCCACGAACAGTTGATGATGTGGGCACCGGCATCGGCGGCATAGGCCAACGATTCGATGGCGTAATAGAGTACCCCACGCTGGTTATCGACCGTGGTTTTGATGGGCAGAAACCGGCACTGCCCGGCGGCCCCCAAAACGCCAATGCGGTTACCGGGTACGGCGGCGGCGTAGCCACTCACGTAGCTGCCGTGTACGGTGTAGTTGGGGTTGGAGGTGGGGACCGAGTACTTGGGGTTGTTGTCGGGGACGGGGGGTACGGTAAAGGTGGCCCCGCCGAGGTCCCAGCCGTGGTAGTTGTCGGTGTAGCCGTCGCCGTCGTCGTCCAACCCATTGATGGGGTCGGCGTGGTTGAAGGCCACGTTGGCCCTGAGGTCGGGGTGGTCCCACTCGATGGGCTCTTCGGTGATGGCGATGACAACGTTGGTATCGCCGGGGTTGAGGGCCCAGGCCTGGTAGAGCCGCAGGCTGTCGAGGTAGTACTGCGAGCCACGCAGCGAGTCGTCAGGAGTAAAAGTGGGGTATGCCTCGAGCGGGGTGGGTATCCACCGGGGCTCTACGTAGCGGTAGGCGCCGCTGGCCCGAAGGGCTGCCAGGGCCTGGGCCCCGGCCTGGCCGGGGGGCAGCACCAGGGTTTGGTAGTCGGCCAGGCGGATGCCACCAGCCTGCTTGGCCTGCACCGGGCCGGGTGCAAAGGTGGGGGTAGCCGTAACACCCCACCGGGTGTGAAGGGCCCCTACGGCTGCTTTGGCCTCGGCCCCACCCGCCAACCGGCCGATGTAGAGCTGGCCTTCACCCTCGGCTGGGGTGGCCCGCTGCGCCGTAGCAGCGGTGTAGACCAGCCCTAGCAGGGTCATACTAACCAGCAGCGTGCGGTGGATCATACTCAAAACTATGCCGCAAAAACCGTGCAGTTCGGTGGGGCTGGGTAGTTTCGTGGCCACTTACTGTACCCGCCCGCTCCCCAATGGGTCTCTTCGACTTTTTAAAGAAAACAACCCCCGCCGAAACCGAGCGGCTCGACTCTGGCCTGACCAAAAGCCGACAGGGGTTCTTCACGCGGCTGGGCCGCTCGATTGTTGGCAAAAGCACGGTGGACGAAGAAGTGCTCGATGCATTGGAAGACACTTTGCTCCAGAGCGACGTAGGCGTCGATACCACGGTCAAAATCATTGCCCGCATCCGGGCCCACGTAGCCCAGGCAAAGTACACGAGCACCGAAGAGCTGGGCCGCCTGCTGCGCGAGGCGATAGCGGGCCTGCTGCACGAAAACCGGGCCACCTACGCCACCGAGAAGCTCGACCAAACGCGGCCCACTGTAGCGGGCAAGCCCGTACCCTACGTCATCATGGTAGTAGGTGTAAACGGTGTCGGCAAGACGACCACCATTGGCAAACTGGCCCACCGGTTTACGGCAGCGGGCCACACGGTGCTGTTGGGCGCGGGCGATACCTTCCGCGCAGCAGCGGTGGATCAACTGCGCATCTGGGCCGAGCGCGTTGGGGCCGGTTTTGCCACCAAGGGCATGAACACCGACCCGGCCGCCGTGGCCTACGACGCCGTGAGACAGGGGCTCGACCAGGGCGTAGACCTGGTCATCGTCGATACCGCCGGGCGCCTTCACAACAAAGTGCCGCTCATGAACGAGCTGAGCAAGATCAAGCGGACCATGGAAAAGGTAGTACCCGGCGCGCCCCATGAGGTGCTCTTGGTGCTCGATGCCAGCACGGGCCAGAACGCTCTGCAGCAGGCAAAAGCCTTTGGCGAGGCCACCGAGGTAACCGCCCTGGCGCTGACCAAGCTCGACGGCACGGCCAAAGGCGGGGTCGTGCTGGCCATCGCCGACCAACTGAAGATTCCGGTGAAGTACATCGGGGTGGGCGAACAACTCACCGACCTGCAGCTCTTCGACCCCGACCAGTTCGTGGAACGATTCTTCGCGGCCGAAGGGTTAGACCTGTAGATTAGTTGTTCAAACATTTAATTATGCCAACCACCCACACCGTAACCGCGCACTGGCAGAGCGGGATGCAGTTTGATGTGCCCATGGGCACCCACACCGTAACCATAGACGCCCTGGCCGAGTTTGGCGGCACCAACGCCGGCCCCAACCCCAAGCCGCTTATGCTTACCTCGCTCGCGGGCTGTACGGGGATGGACGTTGCCTCGCTGCTCACCAAGCAGCGAATACCCCTCAGCCTGCTCGAAATTGAAGTGAGCGCCGAGCTTACCGACGAGCACCCCAAGGTCTACCGCACGGTGCACCTGGTGTACCGCGCCTCGGGCGAGGGCCTGACGCACGAGCAGCTCGACAAGGCCGTACGGCTGAGCCAGGAGAAGTACTGCGGGGTGAGCGCCATGTTCCGGCAGTTTGCTACCCTGACCTACGAACTGCACCTAGTGTAACGGCGGCCTGCTAGTCGGGCGGGGTGTAGTAGGTGCAGGGCGCGTCTTTGCATGCGCGGGCCAGGCGGGCGAAGCCTTCGGCCTGGGTCATTTCGAGCACATACTGGTAGTGGCGCAGGGCAGTGGCGCGGTCACCTGCACGGTCGGCGGCACTACCGAGCTGAAACTTGATCTGCGCATGGGCTTTGGTATCGGCCTCCCCGTTCAGGATGCACATGCGGCTGGCGGCCTCGAGGAACTCGATGCCCTTCGTATAGTCACTCGTCAGGCGCTGCAGGCAAAGGCTGTAGTAGAGGCACACCTGGGCCATGAGCTGGGTGGTGTACACGCTCTGGGCCAGGGTTATGGGGCCGGTGTGCGCGGCTGCCACAGGGTTGTAGGCCGCCACGAGCGCCGCGAGCCGGTCGCGGGCCGGGCCGTACTGGCCTACGTGGTAGAGCACCTTGGCATGCCAGAGGGCAAAAAAGGGGTTGCCGGGGTAGCGCTGCGCGAGCTGCTGGGCGAATGGCAGGGCGGCGGTAGGGGTGCGTTCGGCCAGGAGGTAGATTTCGGTAAGGAATTGGGCGGCCTCGGTGCTGGTGTAGTTGGGCTCGGCTACGCTGCGGCGCAGTTCGGCCAGGCCCTTGGCTTTGTCGCCGGGCGGGAAAAGCCCCAACACGGGCTTTAGACCCGGTTTCTGCTCGCCGTACCACTGCTTGAAGTACAGGTAGAGACCCGAGCCGAAGAGGAACTCGGGGTGTGTGGCCTTGTAGTGCTCGGTGCGCTTGAGGCTGGGCAGGCACTTCAGGGCTGTGTTCCCGGCCGTGAGCCAATTGCCCCTTAGGGCCTGCAGGCGCGCTTTAAAACCCCAGGCCGAAAAGCGCAGGAACTCGGCCTCCCAGTTTTCGGGGTCTTGCTTCAACAGCGCATCGGCCAGTTCGATGGTGCGGGTAAGGTGTCGGCTCAGCGCCGCGTCGTAGGCCGTGGCCTGGGTGTTGAGCGCGATGCGCCACCACTGGGTAAGCGCCTGCAGGAAGGGTGGCCCAGGGTGCTGGGGGAAGTTCAGGGCCAGCTGAGCGAACGTGCCCTCGGCCGCCTGAAAGCGGCAGTTGTACAGGTGGTCAAGCCCGGCATCGGCCAGGGTTTTAAAGGCGGGCTGGTACACGAGCGCCGTTTGGCCGTGAGCGGCGCTCCCCAGGCCCAGGCCTAGGGCCAGGCAAAGCCTAGCCCAGGTGCGCAATGCACTCGATTTCAACGAGCGCCCCGGCCGGTAGCCGCGATACCTCGACGGTGCTGCGGGCGGGTTTGTGGTCGCCAAAGGCCTCGGCGTAGAGGGCATTGAGGGTGGCAAAGTCGTCGAAATTCTGGAGGAAAACCGTCGTTTTGGCCACTGCGTTCAGCCCTAGGCCGCGCACGGCGAGCACGGCCCGCAAGTTGGCCAGCACTTGGCGAGCTTGGGCCTCGAAGCCCGAGGCCAGCGTGCCTGTCTTGGGGTCTATGCCCACCTGGCCCGAGAGGAACAGAAAGCCGCTTACCTCTTGCGCTTGGCTGTAGGGGCCTAGGGCCTTGGGGGCATCGTCGGTATGTAGGGGTTTCATGGGTACTTGGGTTTGGGCCCAAAGTACGCGTGCCCAACCGAACCCCAGGCCCCCCGGCGGCCAAAGCACCTACCTTTACTGTGCGATGAAACCGATGCCCCCCACCGACCCAGCCACGGCCACCGAAGCCTTCGCGCGGCTGGTGCAGATACTTGACGAGCTGCGTGAAAAATGCCCCTGGGACCGCGAGCAGACCCTGCAAAGCCTGCGCGGCTATTCCATCGAAGAAGTGTACGAGCTCTCGGAGGCACTCTTGGCCGACAACTCGGCCGGCATCCGCAACGAGCTGGGCGACCTGCTGCTGCACGTGGTCTTCTACAGCCGCATCGCCCGCGAAGAGGGCCGCTTCGACCTGCCCGAAATGATTCACGCGGTCTGTGAAAAGCTCATCCGCCGGCACCCCCACGTCTACGGCACCGTAGAGGCCACCACCGCCGACGCGGTAGCCGACAACTGGGAAAAACTCAAGCTCAAGGAAAAAGACACCACCGTACTGGGTGGCGTACCCAACGGCCTACCCGCGCTCTTGAAGGCCTACCGGATGCAGGAAAAAGTGGCCCGCGTAGGCTTCGACTGGGAGGCCACCGCCCACGCCCTAGACAAGGTGCAGGAGGAAATTGGCGAACTGCGGGTCGAACTGGCCGATCACCGCAAGGGCGATGCCCTGCCCGAAGACCAGAAGACCCGTATTGAGGACGAGTTTGGCGATATGCTCTTTTCGCTCGTCAACTACGCCCGCTTCATAGGCATCAACCCCGAGGATGCCCTCGAGCGGGCCAACCGCAAGTTCAAGTCGCGCTTCGATGCCCTCGAAGCCACCGCCACGGCCCAGGGCAAGGCCCTGACCAGCCTCACGCTCGCCGAGCTTGACGCCATCTGGGACGCGGTAAAAGCCGCCCAGCGCCCCGCGTGACCGCCGAGATCGGTACCGACCTCGACCGGGCCGCCAACCTGTTGGCCCAGGGCCAGCTCGTGGCCATCCCCACCGAGACGGTGTACGGTTTGGCCGCCCATGCGTACAATGCCGCTGCAGTGGCCCAGGTCTTTGCCGTGAAGCAGCGCCCGGCCTTCGACCCCCTCATTGTGCACTTTGCCAGCGCCCAGGCGGTCGAGCAGGCAGTAGGGGGCCTGCCGCAAGCGCTTGCGCCGCTGGCCGCAGCGTTCTGGCCCGGGCCACTCACCCTGCTGGTGCCCCGCCCGGCCCAGGTGCCCGAGCTGGTAACGGCGGGCCTGCCCCGGGTGGGTGTACGCGTGCCCGACCACGCGCTGACCCTACGGCTGCTGGAAAGGCTGCCTTTCCCGCTGGCAGCCCCGAGCGCCAACCCTTTTGGCTACGTGAGCCCCACGACACCAGCGCACGTGGCCCGGCAGCTGGGCGGCGCCATAGCTTACATTCTCGACGGCGGGGCGTGCCGGGTGGGGCTGGAGTCTACCGTGGTGGGCCTGGAGGCCGG
>JANRLA010000047.1:0-32968 GCA_033763015.1 Bacteroidia bacterium | reverse complement strand
GGGCGCAGGTTGCGTGGCCCAAGATGCCGTGTCGATTCTGCCGCACACCGACCCTCAGGCGAGTTTCCCGCTGGCCGCACGGGGCCAGGGCTGGCAGCCCGACGGCGCCCTGGGCCTGCGCAGCGCACGTACGGGCCTTGGCCTGCGCTTGGTGCCGTGGGCAGGCACGGGCCTGGCGGGACAACCCCAGACCCTCCTGTACCAGCCCGGCATTGCCCTGCCACCCACCGAAAACACCCCCGGCGGCCGCCTGGCCACCTACAGTACCTCATCCCCCGTCCTGGGCCTGGCCCTGGTCATTACACGGTAGAACACTAGTACAAAATCACACTTCGCAAAACCACAACAAGCTAAAAGTCATGCATTTTCTTAAGATTAGCTCAAGAGGGCGATACCTTATGGCTTTGATTGTCCTCGGACTGAATGGCTTTTCACAACCATTTTCATATGATAATCCAGTAGAATTTATTGCACCGACTTCTCCAGAAGCGAGCTCTTTAGGGACTTACGGACAATTTGAACTATCCCTTAATTCAGGCTCCTACTCAATACCCATTGAATTAGGTCGATTTGCCGCAGGAAACATAGATTTTCCAGTATCGATTTCGTACTCTATGGGTATAAACACTGCCAAAGATATTTCAAGTCAAATAGGTTTAGGATGGTCCTTGCACTGTGGAGGCACTATCACAATTAATGTAGCAGAGAATTATGATATAAATGAATACAGTTTGACGAACACGCCTTCGATTATTAATCAAGCATTGATAGATGGGTGTGAGATTCGGGACTTGAATCAAGATCCATATATTGTGGATGGTACCCCTTGCTACGGATTGCTTGCTAGCCGTATGAACGAAGGAGACCATTTAGTACATACACCAGACGTAATTAATTTTGACTTTTTGGGTCGTAACGGAAGAGCTGTATTCCTATCAAATGGCAAAATTTCTACTATACCCACAAGCGACCTGCGTATTGAGTTTAACACGCAAGGCGGGATGACAATAATAGATGAAAAAGGGACTGAATATATTTTTAACAAACATTCTAGCTCTCGAACTGTTCCATTCCCAATTCAGCATACCCCTAGAGCGAAACGAAGTCTTACGAATCAACATTCTTATGTATATTCTTTAACAGAAGTCAGAGATGTTTATGGCAATTCAGTGACGTTACAGTACCAAACCACACCTGAATATTTCTATAAAGCAGAAATTTCACATATAAATCCAATTTTAACGGGTTACCCACTACCGCCGTATTATTGCGAGCCTTTCAGCATTCCAACGGAGTCTGGCGCGACTCAGTATAACACCACAGATTACTGCACCTCAATTCAATCCAATTTTGGTTTTTCTGTTATTCTTAGTAGAGATAACATTCAGAGACTCGATTTAAAAGATAATTATGCACTAAAAGAAATTTCAATTTCATACAATGGCAGCACATACGCCAATGCTACTTTTTATAATTCATACTTTGGCTGCAACTCTAGCTCGAAAAATGATTTTTACACATCTCATGATTTATATAAGCTTAAACTTGATTCCTTAAAGGTCCAATATGTGACGTATAAATTTGAGTATTATGATAGCCAGCTACTACCCGCCAGATTAACATATAGAACCGATCACTTTGGATACTACAATGGCGTTTCCCAAAGCTCAACAGCGCCAGCTTCATTGTCTCAAAGTGAGATGGCCTCAAGGGCGCCTAATCTACTCTTTGCCCAATTGGGTTTGCTAAAGAGCATTGTATTTCCAACCAAAGGCAAAAAGACATTCGAGTATGAGTTGCATACTTTTCAACAAGGTGGAATTGTTGATCCTGGCACAAACGTGCCTAAGCTTGGAAATGGTGTACGGGTCAAAAGCATTACTGAGTCTCTAGATGGAGCTCAGACTCTCTCAAAATCTTTGTATAAATATGACGTCCCTAGTACCTCCATTTCCAGTGGCCGAACGATGGAGTATTCTTACCGTTTCTTCGGACACAGTGGTATTTGGTACCTCGAAGGGCCTGCCCCTACTTCTCCTACACAATTACCGCCAGAACCATCAACAGATGCATGCAAGTACGAAGGATACACAACTTCACATCCGATCCTTAGTCCATTCCTGGCCTCAGCTGGGGTGACCTATGAATACGTCCTAGAGACTGTCGAAAGTATGAGCTCTAACGACAAGCATTCGGTTCTCTACCGATTTAATAATTCACCACCATACTTTCTCACTGAGGGTTCTGGCTCTTATACTGCAGGAGAGATTTTGTACGAAGCACACTATTCAGGCGGGACGGTTGATACTAACCAGTTAGTTTACAAGAAAGAGTATATATATGCTTTTATTGAGAATGAATATGTATACTCTTTTAAAGCATTTATGGAACGGGAACAGCGCCTTCAAGGAGTTACGCCAGGTGTGCTCCAGCCAGCGCCAGCCCTTGTTATCGCTGATATTTCATTTAATTGGAATCGATACAATATCGGGAAGCGCAAAATGGTACGTGAGATGGTCACAACCTATGATCAGCTTACTGCATCTGTTTTTGTACAATCCCAAACTGATTACCAATATGGTACTAACCACAATTCCCCAACTCAGGTTTCCTATGACATTGGCAATGGTCGGAAAATAATTCGCAGGTATCAGTATCCAAAAGATTACGTTAACATCCCCCCGAACGATCCATCAATCGGCTTAAATGCTTCGAATATTAATCTTTTGGTTTTTAAAAATATTGTCTCCTCCCCTGTTGAAACTTCCTACTTATTATCTGCTGATTCTTCTGAAAAGCTTTTATTCTCAGCATACCTCAAGTACGCCAGAAACACTGATTGGAAATTTTTACCCTCTGAGGTTTTCCTATTAGAGCCTAGTTACCCTTTGAAGATAAGCAGCTTCCAGCCAAGCTCATACTCAAGTCTGGCTAAAGATATCGTTCATGATCCAAGCTATTTAAGCGAATTAAAATTTTTACAATATGACCCCATTAGGGGAAGCTTGACTTTGTCTAAAGATAAATCTGGTTTATCTCAGAAGTATAATTGGGGGTATTACCAAACAAAAGTAATCAGCATGTTCGAATCAGCTTCGGAAACGGATTTTGTATTATTCTCAGGTTTTGAGAACCAGGAGACAGGTAATTGGAGCGTTTACACTGGGAGTACTTTTGTAAATCCATCCTCGCTAGTGAGTGGATATTTCGGTTCGACACCCTTTGCTGGACTCAGTTCATTTCAACTAGCTACCTTAAACAGCACCCATTTGGTGTCATCAGTTTCGGTTCCATCTGGTTATATTGTTTCATTTTGGGCACAGGGCAATGGCAAAGTGTATCTATCCCTAGGTGCTAACACATTTTATTCTGCAAATCTCTCAAGCCAATGGAGCAGGCACTCAGCAGTAGTCCCTTCAACTGGTATAGTAAAAGTTTACACTGACCAATCATCAGGTGTCTTGATAGACGAGTTAAGAGCACAACCCAAGCAAGCGCTTGTTCAAACCTTTTCCTATCGACCTGAAGCGGGAGTATCTGATATGGTTGACTCATCAGGTAACAGAGTTAGTTTTGAATATGACAGTAATGAGCGTCTTTGGTTTGTTAAAGATCCACAGGGCAGCATTGAAAGATTTTTCAATTATAAATTTAAATATTAATTCTTCATCATGAATAGTCTGCCGATTCTTATTGCTTTGTGCATTGTTTTCCAGGCTTACTTCATCGGTAATGCTCACGGCCAATACCTACCCTCTGAGAACCGGAATTACATCCTTTCGTCTACAGTACGAAAGGCTGGTATTACGAGCCAGGCACAGTTGGAGTCCTCTTCGTTGCTCGGTGGCGATTACAGTCAATCTATTATGTACTTCGATGGCCTGGGGCGAGAGGAACAAGGGGTACTCCGCCAGGCCAGCCCTGCCGGAAAGGATATCGTAACCCCCTACGCGTACGACGGCCTCGGACGCCAGCCGTTTCAGTACCTACCCTTTGTCTACGGCAACGATGGCAAGTTCAAATCGAATTCACCATTAACGCTCCAAAGTGGCTTTTACGCCTCTACAGCAACTACCTGGAACGGAGTAAGCCTACATAGCATCCCGCGCTCCGCCAAGCCGTTTGCCGAGATGGTGTACGAAAACTCGCCCCTCAACCGGGTGCTAGATGCCGGGGCACCTGGCGAAGCCTGGCAACCCACCCGCGACGGCCAACAGAAGGTCACGTACGGTACGCAGAACCATACCATCAAGACGCGGCAGCGTGTCGATGTCTCGGGCCAGATGCGGTACTGGTACTACAACTACGACTCTAACCGGGTGGTGCGCAGCACCAGTACCTATGCGCCGAACCAGCTTCTCTATACCCTTACTGCCGATGAGCACGATAAGCTCATCGAAGAATACACCGACCGGCAGGGCCAGGTGGTTGTCAAACGGGTAGAGTACACCGGCACCACTGCCAGTTGGCTTACCAAAACGGTAAGCGTATGGGCCGAAACCCACTACGTGTACGACGACTTCGGCAACCTGAGGCTCGTCATTCAGCCCGAGGGCGTTAAGGAGGCCGCCACCAAAAGTTGGAACCTTGATGCCGCCCCTTCGGGCCAGACCGGCACCATCCGCGAACACTTCTGCTTCGAGTACAGATACGACGGGCGGCGGCGTATCACCGAGAAACGCGTACCCGGTGCGGGCTGGGTGTACATCGTCTACAACAAAGCCGATCTGCCCGTCTACACCCAAGACGCCAACCAGAGACTGCGCAATGAGTGGAGTTACACCCTCTACGACGCCCTAAAACGGCCGGTGGTAACTGGGCTTATCAAAAACCTGAACAAGACCCGGGCAGAACTCCAAACAATTCTCGATGCCACTACCACGCCCTGGGCTGCCCCTTCCCCCTACGATGCGCCCACCTATTACAACACCAACGGGCTAGCCCTCGATCAATTGGGGGCCGTAACCCTCGAGCCGCTTACCGCCACCTACTACGACGAGTACCGTATTACCAAGTGGGGGCTAGAGCCTGCCTACACCTACATTGCCGACCCCGAGTTTGCCAGCCTGCGCCCCGTAGAGTCTACCCAGGGCCTGGCGACCATCGCGCGCGTGAAGCAGCTGGGCAGTACCAGTACCTGGCTCACGACCGTGAGCTTCTACGACTACAAGGGCCGCGTCATCCACAGCCAGCAGTACCACCACCTGGGCGGCTACACCTGTACCTGGACCGACTACAGCTTTACCGGCGAGGTGCTGCGTACCAAAACCACCCACGGTAAAATCGCCGCCACCCATCCCAATAGCCAGTACCAAACCAACGGCACCTGGGAGAACGTGTACGAAATCCGGCTTACGGGGCCCGTAGCCACCCGACCCGACATTGCCGGCAAGCTCGTCAAGCTCAAGTCAACCACTCAAGTGGGCCGAATATACTGGAGCAAAGACGGCTTTAGCATCTATGCCTACGACGAGCAGACCGCCTCAGTTTGGGTGCCTGCCGGGGGCATTCTAGGCCGCGCCGATGCCCTGGGTACCGTTTTACACGCCTCCGACGGCACTACCCGTGTGCGTGTGG
This sequence comes from Bacteroidia bacterium, assembly GCA_033763015.1. Lineage (GTDB taxonomy): Bacteria > Bacteroidota > Bacteroidia > J057 > JANRLA01 > JANRLA01. The sequence goes on along the minus strand of JANRLA010000047.1, from coordinate 27,391 downwards.
TGCGGCAGGAAGACTGCACCGCCCGCGGCCTGTTCTTCACCGACACCCGCATCGAAGACCTCGAGTTTGTAGACAACCCCGCCCCCGAGCTCACCACCCGCGAGCGCTTCACCTACGACCACACCGGCCGGCCCCTGCGCCACTACCACCAGGTAAACAACCAGGCCGAATTCATTCTTTCAGAAAGCGCGTACAACGAACTAGGACAGCTGGTGGCCAAGCAGTTGCACAGCACCAACGGCGGCACCACCTACGCCCAGAAACTCGACTACCGGTACAACATACGGGGGTGGCTCACCGACATCAACCAGCCCGATGTTGTAAATTCTTCCGAGAATGACCTTTTCGGGCTCAGGTTGTACTACGAAACCACCCCTACCGAGGGGCTGGGCACCTACACCCCCAACTACAACGGTAATATATCGGCCCAAGTCTGGGCCGTAAAAGACCCAACCTGGGCACTGCGCCAGCCGCGTAGCTACACCTATTTCTACGACCCCCTAAGCCGCCTCACGGCCTCGAACTACAGTTATTATTACGACGAAGACACGCCCTACGGCTCCTACGCCGGGTGGTCTAACGCTAACACGTACAACGAAAACCTCACGTACGACCTCAACGGCAACATCAAGACCCTCGGCCGCTGGGGGCTGAATACCGCCGGTACCCAGGGGCAAATTGACAACCTAACGTATACCCCGAAGGGCAACCGGGTGGCGTTTGTGGCCGACAATGCCCCCAGCTCGCACAAAGACCTGGGTTTCAGCAACTTCATCAACGAAGGGTTTAGCTACGATGCCATGGGCAACGTGGTGCGCAAACCCGTGCCCGGCGAGTGGAACGCCCACAACCTGACCTACAACCACCTAAACCTCATTTCCAGGGTAGGTATCGAGACCCCAGGCGAGCAACAAGAAATACTCTTTACCTGGGCCGCCGACGGCACCAAACTACAGAAGCAACTGCGCGACCACGATGCAAACGTACTCAAGACCGTAGACTACATCGGTAGCTTTCAATACGAAGACGGTACGCTTGACTTTTTCTTCACTGCCGAGGGTCGGTGCCTGAAAAGTGGTAGCACGTATACCTACGAGTACTACCTCAAAGACCATTTGGGCAATACCCGCGCTGTGTTTGATGTCCCCAGCGGCACCACACCCCGCCTGCTACAGAGTACGCACTACTACCCCTTTGGATTGGAAATCAATGCCTTGGGGTACAACGCTAGCCCTGGCGGCGACCTAAACCAGTACAAGTATAACGGCAAAGAACTGCAAGCCGACGGCAGCTACGGGGGCTACAGCTTCACACTGGGCATGTACGACTACGGGGCGAGGATGTACGATGCCACGCTGGGTAGGTGGCATAGTGTAGACCCACTTGCGGACCAAATGCGGTGCCACAGCCCCTACAACTATGCATTTGATAACCCCATGCGGTTCATTGATCCGGATGGGATGGGGCCGAATGACATTATTGTTAAAGGCGCTAATAACTCAAGTGTGACAATAAAGACTGACTTGATTGATGTGAGTGTTAATCTATCATCTGTTGGACTAAACTTAGATCTTGGTGGAAACTATGAGCTAGAGGGAAGAGAGGTTCTCCACGCTGGTCTTGATATAGTCGGTATTATTGATCCTTCAGGAGTGGCGGACGGAATCAATGCCACGCTTTACGCAGAGGAAGGTAACAACGCAGACGCTGCCATTAGTGGTTTGGGTGCTCTCCTACCTTATGTAGGAGACCTAGCTAAAGGAGTCAGACTAGGTAAAGGAATTAGTAAGATTACGGATGCAATTTCGTCGACAAGCAAAACGTCAAAAGGAACTGCAAATGGCCCTAGGGCTGGTAAGGATTTTACCAAAAAAGGAAAGCAAGAGATTGATGCTAAGAACGCCCAAAAATATGGGGGGAAGAACAAGTGTGAGGACTGCGGTACGGACGTAGTACCAGGAGCTAAAAGTGAGAGAGGAGTTAAGCCTCCACAAAATCAAAAAGAAAGGGATCACATCATCCCAAAGAGTAAAGGTGGTGATGGTGACCCAACTAATGGTCAAGTACTATGCCGTGACTGCAACCAAAAAAAGAGCAATAATTGATATGGATAACGCAACCAAAATATATTTCTCAATAGCAGATTCTTTTCTGGACGATGGGCAGATCGAGTCGATTTGGGCAATACCCCTCGAAGGCAACTTGTTCCAGATAGACAATATACCATTTTATGCTAAAAATATTTCCTATGGCGACATAGTCTTGTGCGATGAGATAGATAATCGCCAATTATTCAAAAGTATTGTTCATGAATCAGGTAATAGTACAATTCGGGTGGTGGCCTACAACGAATCAAGAGTAAAGGAGTACCGCGATGCCTTCAGGGTGCTAGGTTGTGATAGTGAGCTTTCCGACTTGGAAAACTTATTTTCGTTAAATGTACCTGTTAGGATTGATTATAAAACAATTTGGATTATCTTAGAAGAGGGCCTTAAGGGTGATTTGTGGGATTATGAAGAAGGCTGCATATCTGCAAAGCATAGTATAGATCTGGGTATTTGACTCATGTACCATTTTAGCTTGATATAGTTTCCAGAAGCTCGACTACCGGTACAACATACGGGGGTGGCTTACGCGCATCAACGTGCCCAGCGCCCCGGGTACCGACCTCTTTGCCCAGGAACTGCTCTACGACACCGTGCGCACCGGCCTGGCCAACACCCCCCAGTTAAACGGCAACATCAGTGGCCAGACCTGGCGCGACACTTACAAAAACGAGCGCGCCGCCTACCGCTACGGCTACGATGCCCTCAGTCGCCTCACCAGCAGCACTTACGGCGTACTCAGCGGCACGACCCTCACGCAAACCAACCGCTACAACGAAAACCTCACGTACGACCTCAACGGCAACATCAAGACCCTCGGCCGCTGGGGCCTGAGCGGCACCACGGCGCTACAGATCGATAACCTGACCTACGGCTACCGGGGCAACCGGCTCTTCAACGTCCGTGACATCTCCAGCACCACGTTGGGTTTCCAAGAGACCAGCACCTCGACCACTGCGCAGGAATATACTTTCGATGCCATGGGCAACCTGGTCTCCGACATCAACCCCACCACCGACGTTTACCTCAGCTACAACCACCTAAACCGTATCACCGAGCGGCGCACCACGGCGGGCGGGGCCGTGCAGGCCACCTACACCTGGGCCGCCGACGGCACCAAGCTCAAGGCCCAGAACCACACCAGCGGCTTCACCACCGACTACATCGGGCCCTACCAGTACGAGAACGGCAACCTGGCCTTCTTCTTCACCGCCGAGGGCCGGTGCATAAAATCGGGTGCCTCGTACGTTTATGAGTATGTGATCAAGGACCACCTGGGCAACACGCGCGCCACCTTCGATGTGCCGACGGGCACGACCGCGCGTCTTGTCCAAAGTACCCACTACTATCCTTTCGGGCTAGAAATAAACTCTCTGGCCTACACCCTGAGCCCTGGTGCCCCCAACGACTACAAGTACAACGGCAAGGAGCTGCAGGTAGACTTTGGCCTGCCCTACTACGACTACGGCGCCAGGATGTATGACCCTCAGCTGGGTAGGTGGCATAGCGTAGACCCGCTGGCAGAGAAGTACTTGAGCATATCTCCCTTTGCATATGCCTTGAATAATCCTGTCATATTTACTGACCCAACTGGAATGGCGGTTGAGCCTCCAATACTTACTCTAAGAGCATCAACCTTTGCACCATTTAATTATTTTGGAGCTGGTGCTGCTGCTGGGATTGCTAAATTTGAAGGGGATGGTGAAAATAGAAGATTCTCAACGAGCAAGGCAGCCAAATACAAAACAAGTGCCGAAGTTAATTTACACTTCACCGAAAATGGCAAAATAAAAACAGATAAAATTAAGGAAGGCCAATCTCTTTCAAAGGGATTTGATAATATATCCTCAAATCCTAGATGGACAACTACAGGAATATCAGAAACAACTGCTGATGTTAGCATAAACGATAAGGGAAATACGATACAGTTACACACAGAAGGCAACAACGATGCAATGTTATGGGGTGCGACCCCTGACATAGATCTTACTGTGACAGCTACATTCAGTGTTTTAGAGAATGAAGATGGAAGTGGCCAACTAGGAGTAGTGGCAGCTATTAATGGGGATCGGTTCCCTAGTGCCGAATCTACTTTAACAGATGGGGCAGGCAATAGTATTTTTATTGGAGTTTATGCTACCGACGGATCAAGAAATACTGGTGTCTTTAGACTTGTGGGGAATTATAATGAGCCGCAAAGTCTTCAAAACTTTACGGTCAATTACAATTCTTCCGGAGCATTTACTTCTGTAGTGCAAGGCAATGTTACATATACGATTGAGGAGTGGAATAAACGTTTCGAAAACCAACCTACCAAGAAATGAAATACAGGCAAATTCTGCGCGCATTTATTGCATTTTTACTATTCTTTTTTGGAGGATGTCAGTCTAAGCAAGACTTATGTATCAAATTAAGTGGTCAGCCACGCAATATTATTGTGGTCTACGATCCCCAAGGAATTTTGAGCAGGAATTACCGCTCCCTTCATAGCAGCGCTTGTCCCGATTTGGGCTGTTTTGAAATAGATTCGCTGGAAAGGGTAATATTTATTAATGGCGAGCTAAATACCTTTTCCTCAAACAATGTCTTATTTGACGAAGGATGTAATTCTATAGAACATAGAGGGAATCTTGTTGCTATTTCAGACACCAGAGAACCAAAAAAAAATAAATTGAAAATTAAAGTATTTTATCCGGTTAATGGGTCCATTGATCTTGATACATTTAAAATTCACTTGCTTGAAGATTCGCTGGGAAGTGAATATACCCTTCGCTAAATAGGTAATGTGTTAGAAGAGCTGCCAAGATAATTGGGTAATGTATCACACTGAGAGATAGTCGGTCAACTACCTGATTCTCAACTTATTCAAGAACCAATAGTCCCCCTTGGACTAGGCTTTTACTGCCGATTCGCCTACCGCCTTCACCTATATCGCCGAACTGAAGGCCTCTACGGCGGTTACGTTCGCCGTTGTGTTGCAGATTAAGCTGCGCTAGCCCCCACCTACTCCCAGAAGCTCGACTACGGGTACAACATACGGGGGTGGCTCACGCGCATCAACGAGCCCAGCGCCCCGGGTACCGACCTCTTTGCCCAGGAACTGCACTACGACACCGTGCGCACCGGCCTGGCCAACACCCCCCAGTACAACGGCAACATCAGTGGCCAGACCTGGCGCGACACCTACAATAACGAGCGCGCCGCCTACCGCTACGGCTACGATGCCCTCAGCCGCCTCACCAGCAGCACCTACGGCGTACTCAGCGGCACGACCCTCACGCAAACCAACCGCTACAACGAAAACCTCACCTACGACCTCAACGGCAACACCAAATCGATGCTGCGCAACGGCTACCCCGCCTACTTACCTCCTTCCCAAAAAAAGGTTTGTTGTACAGCAGAGGTCAGGGGTACAGCTCTAGTTGTTCTAACTTGTTGAGCATTGAATCAGAGCTGTGAGCGAAACAGAATCCCGCATCGAGCAAGACCTGATTGCAAAGCTTCAGGATCTGAAATACACCCATCGGCCAGACATTATCGACCGGGCTACGCTTGAGGCGAACTTCCGTGAGAAGTTTGAGGCACTCAACCGTGTGAGCCTTACCGACGGCGAGTTCCAAAGGCTGCTGGAGCAAGTAACCACCGCGGATGTATATGCCGCTTCAGGCATTTTGCGCGAGTACAATAGTTTTGAGCGGGAGGATGGCACCCCGCTCAACTTTACGCTCGTCAACATCAAGGACTGGTGTAAGAACAGCTTTGAGTGCATTAGCCAGCTGCGCATCAATACGAACAATAGTCACCATCGGTACGATGTGATTTTGCTCATCAATGGGGTGCCAGTGGTGCAGATTGAGCTAAAGACCCTGGCCGTTAGCCCCCGACGGGCCATCCAACAGGTAGTCGAGTATAAGAACGACCCAGGTAATGGGTATGGTAAAACACTCCTGTGCTTCCTCCAACTCTTCATTGTCAGCAACCGAACCGACACTTGGTATTTCGCCAATAACAACACCCGCCACTTCAGCTTCAATGCTGAGGAGCGCTTTCTGCCCATTTACCAGTTTGCTAGCGAGGACAATAAAAAAATTACCCACCTAGATAGCTTCGCAGAGAAGTTTCTAGCCAAATGCACGCTCGGCGAAATGGTAAGCCGCTATGTGGTCCGGGTAGCCAGTGAGCAAAAGCTCCTCATGATGCGGCCTTACCAGATTTATGCCGTAAAGGCAATTGTTGACTGCATACATCAGAACTGTGGCAATGGCTATATCTGGCACACAACAGGTAGCGGCAAAACCCTGACTTCCTTCAAGACGGCGACGCTGCTAAAGAACAACCCCGACATTGAAAAATGCCTGTTTGTGGTAGACCGAAAGGACCTTGACCGCCAGACGCGGGAGGAGTTCAACCGATTCCAGGATGGCTGTGTAGAAGAAAACACCAACACCGGAACCCTGGTACGCCGACTGCTCTCCGAGGACTATGCCGACAAGGTCATCGTCACTACCATACAGAAACTGGGCCTGGCGCTGGATGGTACCAACCAACAGAACTATAAACAGCGACTGCTGCCATTACGCGACAAGCGTATGGTATTCATCTTCGATGAGTGCCTCCGCTCGCAGTTTGGCGAAAACCACAAAGCGATTAAGGAATTCTTCCCCAATGCCCAGCTTTTTGGCTTTACTGGCACACCCATTTTTGAACAGAACGCCTACAATAAACAGGTCGAAGGCCAAGAGGCCAGCTACCGCACCACAGATTCCCTCTTTCAGCGTAGCCTACACGAGTATACCATCACGCACGCCATCGAGGACCGCAATGTACTGCGCTTCCACATCGACTATTTTAAGCCCGAAGGCGCTGACAAGCCCAACCCAGGCGAGGCGGTAGCCAAGCAGAAGGTGATAGAAACCATCCTTGCTAAGCACAACGCAGCTACCTCTACGCGTAAGTTCAACGCGATACTGGCAACGGCGTCTATCAACGATGCCATCGAGTATTACAACCTGTTTAAGCAGGCCATGGCTGCTACGCAGGTACAAGACCCGGAATTCCAGCCCCTGAACGTAGCCTGCGTATTCTCTCCGCCAGGGGATGTTAGCACGGACGTGAAGCAGATTCAGGAAGACTTGCCCCAGGAACTGGCAGACAACCAGCAGGACCCCGATGGGAAGAAGGCCGCGCTAAAGGCCATTATCGCCGACTACAATACCCAGTACGGTACCAACCACACCATTGGCGAGTTCGATCTGTACTACCAGGACATCCAAAAGCGCATCAAGGACCAGCAGTACCCCAATACCGACCTACCACACGCTCAGAAAATCGATATCACCATCGTGGTAGATATGCTGCTTACGGGCTTCGACTCCAAGTACCTGAACACCCTGTACGTAGACAAGAACCTCAAGTACCATGGGCTGATACAGGCCTTCTCGCGCACCAACCGTGTGCTAAACGACAGCAAGCCCTACGGTAACATCCTTGACTTCCGGCAGCAGCAGCAGCACGTGGAAGATGCCATTGCGCTTTTCTCTGGTGAGAAGATTGAGAAGGCACGCGAAATCTGGCTGGTGGATGCCGCGCCAAAAGTCATTGGCAAGCTGGAAAGCGCCGTGCAGCAGTTGGCGAACTTTCTGCAAACCCAAGGGCTGGAGAACAAACCCGAAGATGTGCCCAACCTAAAGGGCGATGCCGCGCGCAGCCAGTTCGTGAACCTCTTTAAGGAGGTGCAGCGCATGAAGACCCAGCTAAACCAGTACACCGACCTGACACCAGAGCAGCAGGCCCAGGTGGATGCCATTATTGACCCTAACCAGCTACAGGCTTTCCGGGGTGTGTACCTGGATACCGCCCAACGCCTGCGCACGGCACAGTACAAAAAGAGTGAAACGGGCGTGAAGGGCGAGAAGGCCAGCCAGGAAGTGAAACAACTCGACTTTGAATTTGTGCTCTTTGCCTCGGCCATCATCGACTACGACTACATCATGGGCCTGATTGCCCGCTACACAGGGCATGGCACAGGCAAGCTGCAAATGAGCCGCGAGCAGCTGATAGGCCTCATTCATTCCGACGCCAAATTTCTGGAGGAGCGCGACGATATCGCTGACTACATCCGCAGCCTACCGACCGACCAGCCGCTGGAGGAGAAAGCCATAAAAGCCGGGTACGAAGAGTTCAAAGCCCAAAAGAAGGCCCGCGAGCTGGCCGCCATAGCCAACAAACACGGGCTGGCAGCCCCTGCGCTACAGGCGTTTGTAGACCAGGTGCTGAAGCGCCACATTTTTGATGGCGAAAACCTAAGCGACCTGATGGCGCCGCTGGGCCTGGGCTGGAAAGCCCGCACCGAAAAGGAACTGGCACTGATGGCCGACCTGACCCCGTTACTGCTCACACTGGCAAACGGCCGCGAGATTGGGGGGCTGAGCGCATATGAGCAATAAGGAAAGTGCTACCATGACCGACGAGCAAAACCCCAGGCACTACTTGGTGCCTCGCCTGCGCTTCCCGGAGTTCTTGGACGCGGGGGAGTGGGAGAAGAAGATGTTGGGAGAAATTGCAGATTCGATTACCGAGAGGGCGGCTGACAGGAAATTAACTTTGTTTAGCATTACGTCTGGAATAGGGCTAGTTTCCCAAATTGATAAATTCGGAAAAGAAATAGCCGGTAAACAGTACAAAAATTATTATGTGATAAAAAATGGAGACTTTGCGTACAATAAAAGTGCAACTAAGGAATATCCAGAGGGGTTTATTGCCATGTATTCGGGAGCTGATGATGGCGCAGTTCCAAATAGTGTATTTACTTGTTTTAGGGTACGAAATGAATGTGCAAATCCAAAATATTTAAACTATTTATTTGCTAAAAACTTGCACGGCAAGTGGCTTAAGAAGGTAATATCAGTTGGGGCAAGAGCACATGGTTCTCTGAATGTAGACGATAAAGACTTGTTTTCTATTCCATTGCCCTTTCCAGGTAAACTATCATTTATCCCCGAGCAGCAAAAAATCGCGGAGTGCCTCTCCACGCTCGATGAGCTGATCACTGCCCACAGCCGCAAGTTAGCCGCCCTGAAAAAGTACAAGCAGGGCCTGCTACAGCAGCTCTTTCCCCGCCCCGGCGAAACCGTGCCCCGCCTGCGCTTCCCAGAGTTTGAGGGAGCAGGGGAGTGGGAGGAGGTGCTCATGTCCCAAGTTTGCGATTTTCAGTCAGGCTTTCCATTCCCTTCTTCTGGATTTAACGATGAACGAATTGGAATAAGGTTAGCAAGAAATAGAGACTTAAAATTTGACGATTCAGTTGTATTCTTTTCTTTAGAGTACAGCTTAGAATTCTTAATAAATGATGGTGATTTATTGGTAGGAATGGACGGGGAGTTTATTCCAATTGTATGGAGCAAGGGCAAGGCGCTTCTAAATCAAAGAGTTGGACGAATTCACTCTAAAAGTGCGCACAAGCGTTTCTTATTGTATGCTTTAGCTCGAGTACTAAGTAAGATAGAAGAAGAAACAGGAAGAACTACAGTTGTGCATCTTTCCGCGACAACATTTTTGCAGTCAACTGCGCTCTTCCCATCAATCCCTGAGCAGCAAAAAATCGCAGAGTGCCTGTCATCTATAGATGAACTGATCACAGCCCAAGCCCAAGAGATAGAAGCCCTCAAGGCCCACAAGCAGGGGCTTTTGCAGCAGCTGTTTCCAGTGGCAGCAACAGCACAGGCCTAACACGCGCAGCAACCACCCCATGAGCGAACAGGAAAAACAACAACTGGGCAAAACCCTCTGGAACATCGCCGATACGCTGCGCGGGGCCATGAACGCCGACGACTTCCGCGACTACATGCTGGCCTTCCTGTTCCTGCGCTACCTCTCAGACAACTACGAGGCCGCCGCCCAAAAGGAACTAGGCCCAGACTACCCGGTACTAGCCACAGGCGACAACCGTACACCCCTGGCCGTGTGGTACGCACAGAACCCCACCGATACCGCCGCCTTTGAAAAGCAGATGCGCCGCAAGGTGCACTATGTAATACGCCCAGACTATCTCTGGACCAGCATCGCGCAGCAGGCCCGCACCCAGCACGCCGAGCTGCTCAATACCCTACAGGCAGGCTTCAAGTACATAGAGAACGAATCCTTCGACAGCACCTTCCGTGGGCTGTTTTCAGAGATCAACCTGGGTTCAGAGAAGCTGGGCCGTACCTACTCAGAACGCAACAGCCAGCTGTGCAAGATTATCGGGGAGCTGGGTAAAGGACTGGCGCAATTCTCACTAGACACCGACACCCTGGGCGATGCCTACGAGTACCTAATAGGCCAATTTGCCGCAGGCTCGGGCAAAAAGGCTGGCGAGTTCTACACGCCCCAGCGGATATCCGATATCCTCTCGCGCATCGTCATCCTCGACAGCCAGAACCCCGCTGCGGGTCCACGCACCCACCTGGATAGCGTACTGGATTTTGCCTGTGGCTCGGGGTCGCTACTGCTCAATGTTCGCCGCCGTATGGGGCCGCACGGCATCAGTAAGATCTACGGGCAGGAAAAGAATATTACGACCTACAACCTGGCGCGCATGAGTATGCTGCTCCACGGGGTGAAGGACTCAGAGTTTGAGATCTTCCACGGCGACACGCTGACCAATGATTGGGACATGCTACGCGAAACGAACCCGGCCAAAATGCCCCGCTTCGATGCTGTGGTGGCTAATCCGCCGTTCAGCTACCGCTGGGAGCCCAGCGATGCCATCGGCGAGGACGTCCGCTTCAAAAACCATGGGCTTGCACCCAAATCTGCCGCCGATTTTGCCTTCCTGCTACACGGCTTCCATTACCTAAAGCAGGATGGTGTGATGGCCATCATCCTACCGCATGGCGTGCTATTCCGTGGCGGGGCCGAGGCCCGCATCCGCACCAAGCTGCTGGACGATGGCCATATTGATACGGTAATAGGCCTGCCTGCCAACCTGTTCTATTCAACGGGGATCCCGGTGTGTATCCTGGTGCTCAAGAAGTGCAAGCAACCCGATGATGTGCTGTTCATCAACGCAGCCGAGCACTTTGACAAAGGCAAGCGCCAGAATGTGCTGAACGAGGAGCACATTGATAAGATTGTCGATACCTACCAGTACCGCAAGGAGGAAGCCCGGTATGCTAGGCGGGTTCCGATGGCCGAGATCAAAGAGAATGATTACAACCTCAATATCTCCCGCTACATCAGCACGGCGGTAGAAGAAGACGAAGTGGACCTAGCCGCAACCCATGCTGAACTCGTGGCGCTGGAACAGCAAATCGAGCAGGCAACCCAAAAGCACAACGAATTCCTGAAAGAGCTGAGGCTACCCCTGCTGCCATAGGCGATTCACCTTCGTTAGATGTCAGATGTGCTTGAAAGTTGTAAAGATAAAACTAGTTGCAACCAAGAAAAGGCATTCTGTAGCGCCTCCAGATCCGTCCTCAGGTTCGACCTACTACCCGCCACCTCCACGTGGAATAGTCCGAGTTCTACACTTGAACTCGGATCGGTTTAGAAGTCGGACAACCTTTTCAAGTCTTCGATTAGGTTCGACTCCGTGCCCGCCACCTCCACATCTACTGATTAAAAGGCCCTGACTGTCAAGCAGTTGGGGCTTTTTGTTTCCGGGGGCGGGTGTCCCCGGAGGTAACACAAATCTGCCGTTATCCCCCCTTAAAGCCCTCAGCCTGGGCTGGCTACTGGGTTGTACAAAGTTTTCTTACGGTAAACAATGCGCCGCGCCCTTGGCGGGTGCCGGGCCGAGCCGTTGTTTCGGGGATCCTATCTTCGATCAACCCACCCAAGCCCGCATCCTCCCGCCATGGTTTACCTCGTGCTCAACAGCGGCAGCTCGTCGCTCAAAGCCCAGCTCATCGATGTACCCTCCGGCAAGCGTTTGGCCGAACTGAACGTTGAACGGATTGCCGATGCGCCCACCGCAACGTATTCCGACGGCACCACCGAGCAGCTACCCGAAACGGGGCACACCGCCGCCATTGCCGCCACGCTGCCCAAACTGCTGGCCCTGGCCGGTAACCCTACCCTGGCCGGGGTGGGGCACCGAGTAGCCCACGGCGGCCCCGACTACCACGACCCCGTCGTTGTCACCGATGCCATCGAGGCCAAGATTGCCGAACTCAGTGCCCTGGCCCCGCTGCACAACCCGGTCAACCTAGCCGGCATTCGCGCGGCGCGCGAGGCCCTGCCAGGGGTCGCCCACGTGGCCGTGTTCGATACCGCCTTTCACGCTGCGCTGCCCGCCCGGGCGCGCGAATACGCCCTACCCAAGGCCTTGCGTGAAAAATACCAGCTGCGCCGCTACGGCTTCCACGGCACCTCGCACCAGTACGTAGCCCAGCAGGCCGCCAGCTACCTCAAAACCGACCTACGGCAGCTCAAGGTCATCTCCTGTCACCTGGGCAATGGCGCAAGCGTGTGCGCCATTGAGTTTGGCCGTTCGGTCGAGACCTCGATGGGCTTCACCCCCGTCGAGGGCCTGATTATGGGCACCCGGGCGGGCGACGTAGACCCCGGCGCACTGGTGCACCTGATGCGGGCCGAGGGCCTGGGCGCCGACCAGCTCGATGCCTTGCTCAACAAGCAATCAGGGCTCTTGGGCCTGGGGGGAGCGGCCGACATGCGTGACCTGGAAACCCGCGCCGCCGAGGGCGACACCGCCGCCCAGGCCGCCATCCACGTCTGGGCGCACCGGGTGCGCAAGTACATCGGGGCCTACGCCGCGGTGCTCGGTGGTTTCGACGCCCTCATTTTCACTGCTGGCATCGGCGAAAACAGCGCCGCCGCCCGCCACCACATCGCCCAAAACCTGGGCTTCTTGGGCGCCCAGCTCGACGAAGACCGCAACCGCCAGGCCCGCCTCACCGACGCTACACCGGTCATTGATATCGCCGCGCCCTTCAGCCGCGCCCGCATCCTGGTCGTTGCTACCGACGAGGAGCTGGCCATTGCCCGCCAGGCCCACAAGCTGCTGGCCGAAACGGTGGCGGTGAATACCCTGCCAGCCATCCCCATTGGGGTCTCGCAGCGGCACGCGCACTTCCGGCAAGCCACCCTCGATGCCCTGTTTGGCCCCGGCTACCAGCTGCGCGAGCGCAAGCCTTTGAGCCAGCCGGGGCAGTTTGCCGCCGAAGAGACCGTCACGATCGTTGGGCCCAAGCACCAAATCGAAAACGTGCGCATCCTGGGGCCAACCCGCCCGGTCGACCAAATCGAAATCAGCCGCACCGACGAATTCTTCTTAGGCATTGATGCCCCCGTGCGCGATTCGGGTAACGTGGCCGGTAGCCCAGGCATCAAGGTGGTGGGCCCCCACGGCACGGTGGAACTGACCGAGGGGGTTATCTGTGCCTGGCGCCACATCCACATGCACCCCGAAGACGCTGCCCGGTTTGGCGTAGCCGACAAGGATGTGGTGGACGTTGAGGTGGAAGACCCCGTGCGGCCCCTGACCTTCGGCAACGTGCTCATCCGGGTGTCGGAGAAGTTCCGCCTCGAAATGCACATTGACACCGACGAGGCCAACGCCGCCGAGCTCAACACCGGCGACACCGCCGCCCTGTCCGAAACCGGCAAAACCGCCCGGCTCATCCGCAAGCGGGTGTAGAACTTGTACTAGCCCACCCTCAATCCCTCAACCCATGTACCGACGACTCGCAGTTCTCATCGCCATTGCCCTGGCCTGTACCACGGCTTTCGGCCAGGAAGATGCCAGCGCCAACTGGCCAGAATATACCGATCCCACGTTCGGGTATCGCTTGAAAACGCCTGAAGCCTGCATGACGGGGCTCGTTTCGTGCGAAGTAGATGGCGTTTTCTGGAAAGGCTCCACTTGCCAGGTTTCCGTGGAAACAGAAGCGGCCCTATACGTTTACGCTGGTCTTGCCTTCGACTTGCAAAAGGGAGGCGCGCCCTATTCGGTTGCACCCGACGACCAGCTTAGGTACCTGCGCCACGTAGCCGAGACCTATACCCGCGACTACGAAGTGACCGTTTTGTCGGAGACTGGCTCGGGCAGCGACAGCGACTTTCAGAACACCGATTTTACCGGCGCGTGCCGTAGCTACGACGGCTACGCCAACCGGTTCGTTCATGTGCGGGGCTTCATTTCGCGCTCAGGTACCCAGGTGTTCCTTTTTTGGGCCGTGACCGACCAGCAAGACCCTATGGCCGATGCCAACCGGCTGTTTTTCAACAGCGTCAGCCTGCCCTAGCCGAATAGCGCTTCTAGCGGAAGCAAGCAGCGAAAGCGAAGGGTCTAGAACCAACAACACCCTCTCGGTTGAGTAGGTGTGTGGCAAGAAGAAGTAGCGTTGCCCTATAGCGCCCTGCGACGGCGGATGAAGTACTCACCCACCGCAATGACGAATACGGCTTGCACCGCGCCGTAGAGCAGGTAGTTACCCGCCTTGGGGAACGTAACGCCACGGATTTCGAACATGGCCATGGTAGGGTAGCAGACAAATAGCTTGTCTGCGTGCTCCCACTGTAGGAGCATGGCGCCCATCAGTGTTGCGAGTACCGCAATGCCAATGGGCACAAAAAAGCTCTTGAACAGCGCGCTGGCGACGTATTGAAAGCTGAAAATGGTCAGGCACGCCAGCCAGATATTGGCCGTGATGCGGCCCAGCGGTTCCCAGAACGACCACGCGGCAAACGGTACCTGCGGTCGCAGCACACCCAGCAAATACCCAGAGCCCGCCGTTAGCCCGCCCAGTATCGCCATGCAGAGCGTAAAGAGCAGCAGTGCGTAGAGGGCCTTACTGTAAAACACCGCGCTTTTGGGGATGGGCTGCACGTAGAGGTACTTCCAGGCGTTGCTGGTATGCTCCAGGGCGTTGAGTAGGTACGTCAGCAGCGCGATGTAGAGCGGCAACAGCAAGAGGGTACTGAAGGTGTACATGTCGGCTGCGTACGCAACCCAGGGGTTACCCGCATACGAGGTCACGTCAGCAAACCGCCGAAGCCCGGTTGCAAACGTGAGGGCCACAACGAAGAGTGGGGCCAGCAGGGTGCTCCACACCGCCAAGGTGCGACGGGTTTTCAGCACTTCTGTCGAGAAGCTGCGGGCAAAAGCAAGTGCGTAACTCATGGGGCTGCGGGGTTGGCTAGCGGGAAGCTGAGGTGGGCTGTATCAGTTGCAGGAATTGTTCTTCCAGCACCGCCTGATGCCCCCTTACCTCGTACACCTGTACCCCCGCACCCAGCAACTGCTGGATCAGGGCATGGGTGGCCTCATCTGTGAGCAGGGGCAGGTGCAAGCGGCCTTCGCGCACATGGGCCGTAAGCTGTAGCGCTTCGAGGGTCGCGAGCGCAGCGGTTGTGTCGTTTACCCGTACGACCGTTTCGGCCGCTTGCTGGGCCATTAGTTCTGCCAAGGTGCCCTCAAAGCGCATTCGGCCTTTGTCTATGACACCTACGTGCGTGGCCGTGCGCTCTACCTCGGCCAGAATGTGGCTCGAGTAAAAGATGGTAACGCCCTGTTCGCGGTTCAGGCGCAGGAGCAGCTGGCGCACTTCGGCGATGCCAACGGGGTCTAGCCCACTCATGGGCTCGTCCAAAATGAGTAGCTCGGGTTGTGGGAGTAGCGCCATGGCCAGGCCCAGCCGTTGTTTCATCCCCATCGAGAACCGCTTGACCGGTTTGCGCATAGCATCGCCCAAGCCCACCTGGTGCAGTGTAGGCTCGATG
Organism: Bacteroidia bacterium; assembly: GCA_033763015.1. GTDB lineage: Bacteria > Bacteroidota > Bacteroidia > J057 > JANRLA01 > JANRLA01. The sequence continues at coordinate 11,564 of JANRLA010000047.1, read as the reverse complement.
CCTGCAGGGCTGAGGCCACGCAAGCGGCACACAATCTTCAGGTTGCCGACCGCCGACAGGTGCCCGTAGTACGAGGGGTGCTCGATGAGGGTGCCCGTGCGCTCAAGGATAGCAATGCGGTGGCGGGCCAGGTCTTCGCCAAACAACCGGATGGTACCCGCTCGTGGGTGGTGCAAGCCCAGCAGCGTGCGGATGGTGGTGGTTTTACCCGCGCCATTGGCGCCCAGAAAGCCGTAAATGCTGCCCTTGGGTACGTGCAGCGAAATGCCATGTAACACGGGGGTACGGCCAAAGTGCTGTACCAAGCCCTCGGCTAGCAAGGTGGGTGTTGACATGGGTGGGTGGGATGCCCCCTACTAGACCGCCCATCTCACGGCAGGTTGCACTACCTATCAAGTACCGATCTGACACCGCAGCCCCGGTCCGGAAACCGGCACATCTGCCGGGTGGGCCTGCAAGGCGGGTATGCTTGCGGGCAAGAAAGTACGCTTGGCTTTGGGTGTGTGGTTGGCCTATCTTTCAACAAGGTTTCCGGCCTATCCCCCCACGCTGTGCGCCAGCTCCCTACTCCCCGCCTAGGGCTGCTCATCGGTGGGTGGGTAGTGGGCGCTGCAACGTGCTGGGCACAATTGGGCACGCCTAAGTTGCAGCAGTACGACGGGCGCGACTACCGGGCTGGGGCCGCCAACTACGCCGTGGTGCAGTCGGCCGAGGGGCTACTGTACGTTGCCAACGCCGATACCCTCTTGCAGTACGACGGCGCCACCTGGCGAGCCATCGGCAGCGAGGTGCGCGGCCTGCGGCACCTGGTGCTGGGCCCAGACAGCCTGCTCTACGGCCTAGCTCAAGGCGCTGTGGGTGTAGTCGCCCCGGCCGGCCGTGGGCAGGTGTACCTACGCAAGCTGGCCATCGATCGCCCACCTGAGGGCGAACTGCTGCACGTCTTTGCCACACCCGGTGGGGTCTACGCTGTATATACCCGCGGGGTGGTGCGCCTGTACCGGGGGCGGGCCACCCGGTGCGTAGAGCAGGCCCAGGCCTACCGCAACCGCCCCCCGCTCGAGGCCCTGATTCACTACCCGCTGTGGGGACTCACGGCAGCCGTGGGCGATACCGTTGCGCCCTACCTGGCCGTGCCCCTGCTGCAGGGGCAGGCCGTGGTGGCGCTCTTGGCGCAGCCGGGCTTCGAGACCGTGATTGTGCTTGCCGACGGGCGCACCTACCGCTTCAACGGCTGGGTACTACGGCCCTTGCGCAACGAAGCCCAGACCGACCTGGCCAACGGCCAGGTCACACAGGCACGGCTGCTACCGGGGCGCTACCTGGCGCTGGGCACCCTGCGCAGCGGGCTGTTTGTGCTCGACAAATACGGGCGCGAGGCCCTGCGCCTCGGCAGGCTAAGCGGCCTACAAAACGAAACGGTGTTCGACTTGCACCCCGACAGCGAGGGCGGCCTCTGGCTGGCCCTCGAGAGCGGCCTCTCGCGCGCCGAACTCTTGGCCCCGCTCACGTTTTTCGATGCCGACGCCGGCCTACAGGGTGGGGTCAATACCCTGGCCAGCGTGGCCGATACCCTCTTTGCGGCCACCGACCGCGGCATCTACTGGCTTGACACCCGAAGTACACCCGCCCGTTTTGTGGCCGTGCCGGGCGTGGTGGGGCAGGCACATTGCCTGGTGCGGCTGGGCGCGCGGCTACTGGCGGGTACCGAAACCGGCCTCTACAGCGTGAATACCACCTTTGCCCGTCGGGTACGGCGCTACCCGGTGTACAGCGCCCTCGTACGACCGGGCCGATCGCCTGCCGTGCTGCTGGGTACGGCCCGGGGGCTGGCCCAGGCCACACTGGCCCCTTACCGAGGGGTCGTACAGCGCACCGTGCAGGGACGGGTGCAGCGCAGCTACGGGTGGCTCGACTCGGTGGCCGTAGCACCCCTGGGCGCCGAGCGGCTCGTGCTGCGGGGGCTCAGCTATGGCCCGGGGCGCACCCTGTGGGGCACTACCGCCGACAGCAGCTACCGGCTCGCCCTCAAGCTGCTGCCCGCACGCCGCTACGGCCGTCGGCGTATCGAACCCAAGGATACCGTCATAGCCGAAGCCCTGCCCCCGGCGGCGGGGTTGCCGCGCCTGGGGGGCGTGCACCTGGTGCAATTGGGCACCGACCTTGCCGCTCGGGTAGGCACCACCCTCTACCGCTACGCGCCCAAGGCCAACAGCTTCGGGCGCGATACCAGCCTGGTGGGCGAACTGCCGGTGCACTTCGTACACCAAGACGCGTGGAACGACCGGCTAGTGCTCACCACCGGCGGGCTACGCTACTACGGGTCTAGCCCCTATCGGCGGTCGGGTTACCAATGGGACAGTACCAGCATTGCCCTACCCCCCGACGCCGAGCTGCGCACCGCCTACCGGCCCACCGAACGCCAGTACTGGCTGGGCCTGAGCACCGGCCTGGTGCGCTACGAGCCCAAGCGCCCCACCCTGGCCCGCGCGCCCTACACCGTGTGGTTCCGCGAGGTGCTGCTCAACGGCACCGATACCGTGTTTGCTGGCGGGGTGCCCGCCAGCCTTACCCCCGATACGTTGCAGTGGGCGCCGCTACGCATCGTGGGCCACCGCGGGGCCACCCGCGTTGGGTTTGCCGGCAGCCAGTGGGACCCCGAGCTGCCCCTCGCCTACCGCTGGGCCCTGGTAGGCCCCCGCGATACCCTACGGTGGACCGCCTACAGCCTCCGCCCCGAAGCCAACCTCTACGACCTGCCCTACGGCCGCTACCAGCTCCTGGTCCAAGCCCGCGACCCCAGCGGCCGCACCAGCCGTACGGCCCTACTGCCCCTGGTACTGCGGCCCCACTGGTACGCCACGTGGTGGGCACGTGCGCTGCAGGTGCTCCTGGGTCTGGGCCTGGCCGGGGGCCTCGGGCTGGTCGGTATACGGCTCTACACCCGTGGGCTGAAGCAGCGCAACGCCCGGTTAGCCCGCCTGGTCGAGGAGCGCACCCAGGAAATTGCCACCAAGAACCACGAACTCGAACAGTACACCCAGGTGGTACTCGCTCAAAAGGCGCAGATCGAGCTCGATAAGCTCACCATTGAGCAGAAAAACCGCGACATCACCGACAGCATTACCTACGCCCGCCGTATCCAGGAAGCGATGCTGCCTCGGCGCGAGTGGATGCAGGAACGCCTGCCCGAGCACTTTGTCTTCTACCGCCCGCGCGATATCGTCTCCGGCGACTTCTACTGGTTCGACGAAGTGGATGGCCAGCAGCTGCTTGCCGTCGGCGATTGCACCGGCCACGGGGTGCCCGGCGCGCTGATGGCCATGATTGGCACCACGCTCCTGACCCGGATTGTCAACGAACAGCAGGTGCGCGAACCGGCCGAAATCCTGGCTCGCCTTCACCACAGCGTACGCAGCCTGTTGGGGCTCGACGAAGCGCCCGCAACCGATGCCCGCGACATGCACCTGGTGCGCGACGGGATGGACATCTGTGTGGTGCGCCTCGACCCCGCCGCCGGCACCCTCGATGCCGCCTCGGCCAACCGGCCCCTGTGGCACATCCGAAACGGCGAACTGATCGAAACCAAAGGCGACCGCCAGCACATCGGGGGGCACGCCGAGGCCCAAACGTTTACCACCCACCGCTTTCCGCTCACCGAAAGCGGTACGCTGTACCTCTTTTCCGACGGCATGGTCGATCAGTTTGGGGGCAGCAACCACACCCGGTTTCAGAGCCGACGGATGCGCGAACTGCTGCTCTCGGTCCAAGACCTGACCCTCGAACAGCAGGCGGCCGCCATCGAGGCCGCACTGGCAGCCTGGATGCAGGCTACCCCCCAGCTCGACGATATGCTCATGATCGGGCTGCGGGTCTAGGCTTCAGGATTTCTTACCCCTTGGGCACCAGGTGCTGCTCAATGAGCAGGATAAGGCAGTGAATGAGCTTAATGTGCACCTCCTGGATGCGGTCGGCGTAGCCCGTGTGGGGCACGCGCAGTTCGGTATCGGCTAGCCCGGCCAGCGGGCCGCCGTCTTTGCCGGTGAGGGCCACCACGTAGAGCCCCATGCCCCGCGCCGTCTCGGCGGCCTTGAGCACGTTGGGCGATTTGCCGCTGGTGCTGATGGCCAACAGGGCGTCGCCAGGCCGGGCCATACCCTGTAGGTACCGGCTGAAGACGTGGTCGTAGCCGTAGTCGTTGCCCACACAGCTCAGGTGCGAGGGGTCGGCGATGGCAACCGCACCGATGGCAGGCCTATCGTCACGGAAGCGCCCAGTGAGTTCTTCGGCAAAGTGCATGGCGTCGCACATCGAGCCGCCGTTGCCGCAGCTGAAGATGCGCCCACCGGCAGCGAGTACAGCCGCTAGCCGCTGGCCGGCCGTTTCTACGCGGGCGCAGTTTTCGGGGGTGGTAAAGCGCCGCAGCACATCGGCGGCCTCGGTAAGCTGCTCTTCAACCAGTTGCCACATGGGCCTCAAGATACAGGGTGGCCGTTTCTTATGGCCATTGGCCAGGAATTGACACAAAATTGACCCGTGGGCGTTTGAACGGGTAGTAGCTTCGGTTCTATGTTCCAACGAGCGATTGGCCTGGTCCTTTGGGGCGCTTGCCTGCTACCTGCCTTTGGGCAGGTGGCCGACCGGTACACCCCCACAGCCCTCTACGACAGCCTGGCACCCTACGGCCTAGCCTACGAGGCCCTTCGCCTTCCCCTTGCCCCGGGGCAGGCCTATACCCTGGCCTACTGCTTTGGCGCACACCACGAGGGCGTAGCGCCCGCGACTGGCAGCCCCACCCCTGGCGCCGACTACCCCGAGCAGCCGGTGGTGCTGGGCCCCACGGTCGTCGAAAACGGGCAGCGCTACCAGGTGCTGTACCGCTACGGCGCACAGCTCACCGGCGAGGGTACCCTGCGCACCTACGACTGGGTGGAGTATGGCCTGAACCCTGTAGCGCAGCCTCAGTCAGCCCAGCCCAAGGCCGCCCGCACGGCCACCGAGTCGGTACTAGCCACTGGCACCTGGTACCAGCTCGGCGTAGCTGCCGACGGCGTGTACCGAATTGACCGCAGCGTGCTACAGGCCCTGGGCCTCAACCCTGATGCGGTGGACAGCCGGAACCTGCGCCTCTACGGCAACGGCACGGGCCTCTTGCCCCAACCCAACGCCGCCCCCCGCCCCGACGACCTGGTGGAAAATGCGCTGGTACGCGTCGGGCTTGACGACGGCACCTTCGGCGCCGCCGACTACGCCCTCTTTTTTGGGCGCGGCCCCGGCAGTTGGCGCTACGATACCCCCAACGCACGCTTCTACTACGAGCAGCACCCCTACGCCGATAGCAGCTACTACTACCTCACGTTCGAAAGGGGTGCCGGCGGGCTGACCGTTACGGAATCCGTTACGCCCGAAGGCGATTTACCGACAATGGAAGCCGTTACCCTGGACCACTTTGAGGTAGACGCCGAAAACCCCGGCAAGAGCGGCCGCCAATGGTTCGGGCCCGCCTTTGTGGGTACCAGTACGCGCACCGAAAACCTGCGCATCCCGACCACAACCCCCTCGGTTGACGTGCGATTCAGGGCCCGGTTTGCGGCCCGGAGCAGCAGTGCATCGACCATCACCTACACCGTGGGTGGCAATGCGCCCTTCGCCCAGGTAATTGGTAGCGTAAACACCAGCAGCCTCATCGACCCCGTAGGCCAACAGGTGGCCACCGAGGTTGTGCTAGGTGGTGCAGCAGGCACGGTGCCCGTTGGGCTGAGCTTTGCCACCGGCCTGGGCGGCGAGGGCTGGCTCGACTGGCTGGAGCTGGAGGCCCGGCATACCGCCCCGGCAGTTGCTACCCAAGCCGATTTCTGGGTACGGCCCCAAGGAGGTAGTGAGCTTCGGTTGCCGCTGTTGGTAGGTACGGGCCTGTCGGTGTGGGACGTAACCCGGCCCACGCGGGTGCAGTCCGTTTCGGTAACCGACGGCATCCGGCTGGTGGCCGATACGGTGCGCCGCTACTGGGCCTTCGGGGCCGCCGACATCCGCACGCCCGCTGCCATAGGCCGCGTGGCCAACCAGAACCTGCATGGGCTGCCCCAGGCCGACTACCTGATGGTGGTGTACCCGGGGTACCTGCCAGCCGCCACCCGGCTGGCCGATTTCCACCGCAGCCGGGGCCTGTCGGTGCACGTAGTGACCACCCAGCAGGTGTACCACGAGTTCAGCTCGGGCGCGCAAGACGTTTCGGCCATCCGCGACTTTGTGCGCCTGTTTTACCAACGGGCCGAAGGCGACCCCGAGTTGCAGCCCAAGTACCTGTTGCTCTTTGGCGATGGGTCGTACGACAACCGGGGCCGCGTCACCGACCGTAGCCGGGTCGTGACCTACCAGAGCCGCGAAAGCCTGGTGCGTACCGGCAGCTACGTAAGCGACGACTACTTTGGCCTGCTCGACGACACCGAGGGCCAGTGGGGTGAGGCCAGCGGCGACTTTTACGACGACACCCAGCTCACGCTCGAGCTGGTAGACTTGGGCATTGGGCGGCTCCCTGCCCGCTCCCTGGCCGAGGCCGAAGCGCTCGTAGACAAGGTCATTGGCTATGCCTCTGGCCCCAGCACCGCGGGCAGCTGGCAAAACCGCGTGCTGCTACTGGGCGATTACAAAGAGAGCGATGGCACGATCCACATCAGCCAGGCCAACACCCTGGGCGATACCCTGGCGGTAAAAAACAATTGCCTGAATCTGAGCAAAGTATACCTCGAGCAGTTCCCGGTCACGCGCACGGGCTCGGTGCTACTCTTCCCCGAAGCGCGCGCCGAGGCCCTGCGGCAGCTCGACAACGGGGCATTGGTGGTAAACTACACGGGCCACGGGTCCGAGGTGTCGCTCTCCAATTCGGGCATTTTCAACGTTTCCGACGTTGGCGGCCTCAAGAACGAGGGGCGCGAAGCCTTCTGGATAACGGCCACCTGCGAGTTTGGCCGCTACGACGACCCCGAGGCCACCACCGGTGCCGAAGCCCTATTGCTCAAGCCCACGGGCGGGGCCATTGGCGCGCTTACGTCGGTACGGCTGGTGTTCTCGTTCCCCAACTTTGTGTTCAACCGCAACTGGCATCGGTTCTCGCTTGCCTACGACCCGCTTTTGGGCCGCTACCCAACGCTGGGTGAGGTGTACCGCCAGGCGAAGAACAGCTCGTTCCCGCAGACCAACATCAATACCCGGAATTTTGCACTGCTGGCCGACCCGGCCCTCACCCTGGCCATACCCCAGGACCGGGTCGTGCTCACGGGGCTACAGGGCCAAGCGCCCGGTACGGCCGATACCCTACGGGCGCTCGAGACGGTCCGCCTCGCGGGCGAGGTGCAGTCGGCTACGGGCGAGCGCCTGACCAACTTTTCGGGCGTGGTCGAGCTTACGGTGTACGACAAAGCCCAGTCGTTCAGCACCCTACTTACGGGCTATACGTACCAAGCCTACCGGTCGGTGCTTTTCAGAGGCTCGGTTACCGTAACGGCAGGTGCGTTTGAAATCAGCTTTGTGCTGCCGTTAGACCTAGAGTTCAGCCCCGGTACGGGGAACCTGCAGCTGGTGGCCGTGGGCCCCAACGGCCAGGCGCTGGGCTGTAGCCAGGACGTGACCCTGTGCTGCGTAGACCCCGAAGGCGCCACCGATACTGCGCCACCCACCGCTGAAGTGTTCCTGGGCGATTTCAATTGGCGCAGCGGTGGCACCGTAGACCCCAACCCCCTATTCCTGGCGCTACTGACCGACAACCTGGGCATCAACCCCTCGGGGCAGGGCATTGGGCGCGAACTGCTGTTAACCCTCGACAACGACCCCACCACGGCCGTCAACGTGGGCGATGCCTACCAAGCCAACCAGGACGACCCCACCCAGGGTAGCCTGCGCTACCCACTCGCGGGCCTGAGCCCCGGTCGGCACACGCTAGAGCTTCGGGTGTGGGACGTGGCCAACAACACCACAACCGCCCAAACCGAGTTCTGGGTCGCCGATGGCTCGGCGCTCTCGCTGGCCGAGGTGGTAGCCTACCCCAACCCGTACAGCCCCAGCGAGGGGCCCTTGCGCCTGCGCCTGCAAACCTCGCAGCCGGGCGAAAGCCTGGTGTTGGCCCTTGACCTTGTGAGCACTACGGGGCAAACCGTTGCCCGGTGGGAAGTGCCCCTCGATGGCGAGGGCTACGTGCAGCTACCCACCCTACCCGAGGGTTTTGGCCCTGGGGGAAGCCTTGCCGCCGGGGTGTATGTGCTACGGCTGAAGGTGACAAACCCCGAAACCGGTGCGGTGGTCGAGGCCACCGAGCGACTGGTGGTGGTGGCGCGGTGACGCGTTTCTGGCGGCCGGGCGCTTGCGGTAACGCAAAAAAGGCTTATTTCGCCGCACACTCCCCACGGCTGCTAGCCTATCGCGCAGGTTTACCTCACCTTACAACTAGCCAGCTATCCTCTCCCAACGTATGTCGTGTAACCCATTTCTCCGTACTGCTGCGGCGGTATGCGCAGTAGCGCTATTTACCCTACGTGGCACCGCCCAATCGGGCCAAGTGACCGGCCAGGATGGTGCCATCAACACTGCTGTCTCGTTTTTGCTCATCAACCCCGACGCCCGGGCGGGCGCACTAGGCGATGCCGGCGTAGCGAACCCCAACGGCGCGAACGGCCAGTTTTTCAACCCGGCCATGCTAGCCTTTGAGCAAGGGCAATCGGGGGTAGCGTTCAACTACACCCCCTGGCTGCGGTTTCTCATCCCAGACATCAACCTGTTTTACCTGCCGGGCTACTACAACCTGGGGGGCAACAACGGGGTACTCATGGGCGCGTTGACCTACTTCCGCCTGGGCGAAATCAATTTCACCGACGTGGCGGGCATCCCGCAGGGTACGTACACGGCCAACGAGCTGGCGCTCCAGTTTGGCTACGCGCGCAAACTCTCGGAGTTCACCTCGCTGGCAGTGACGCTCAAGTACATCCGTAGCGACCTGACCGGTTCGCAATCGTTGGGGGGCATCCCCTTCCAGCCGGCGCAGTCGGTGGCCGGCGACATCGGGTTTTACTACCGTAAGCCCGTGAGCGACAAGGTGGTACTCAACCTGGGGGCCTCTATTACGAACATTGGCTCAAAGGTGCGCTACGTAGAAGACGACAGCACAAACAGCTTTATTCCGACCAACCTACGGCTAGGAACGACAGTAAACCTTCGGATCGACGAGTACAACGAAGTGAATTTCCTGCTCGACTTCCAGAAGCTGATGGTGCCCAGCGAAGGGGGTACCTCAGACCAGTCGCTCTTGAGCGGCATGTTCGGTTCCTTCAGTGATGCCGAAGGCGGGTTTTCGGAAGAACTGAGCGAAGTGGCCACGTCGGTGGGCGTTGAGTACTGGTACAACAAGCTCTTTGCCGCCCGCGTGGGGTACTTCTACGAGAGCCCCAACAAAGGCGACCGCAACTACGTGACCCTCGGTGCCGGTGCGAAGTACCAGGACCTGCGCTTCGATTTTGCCTTCCTGGTGCCGCTGCAAGAGAACAACCCGCTGCAAAACACCCTGCGGTTCTCGATCGGGTACGACATCGCGAGCAAGTAGGGGCAGTACAGTAGGAGGGATGTAAGTTATTCACAGCCAAGCGGCTGGGTCTGGGTGCTGCACCTGGCGTGCCATTTGGTGCGTAGTTTGCCATACCCAAGTTTCAACCCACCTACGTCGCCGTTGCGTTTGGCGTTACCCTTTGCCTGTCAGCCCTGCAGGGCCCTACGCGTGGGCCTACTAGTGGCCGTGTGCACGCTGGCGCTGCAGCCAGCACGTGCCGACGCGCCGGTTGACCCTCGGCTGCGGGCCCTGGCAAATACCGGCACCGACCTGGCGCCCATGGCGGCCCACACGGGGTCGTTGCGCACGGGCGGGCCTGTCGGCGGCCTCTTTGGCATGACTGGTGGCAGCAAGTTTACGGCCGCCGACCTGGCCGCCGCCGAAGGCCCCAAAGGCCCCAAGTGCAAACCTGGCACCAAGCGCTACGCCCGTATCCACGAGCGGCAGCGGCGCAAGGTGGCTGCGTTTTGCCAGCCTAAGCTTACAGTAAAATACACCCCGCTGCGCCGCTACCGGGTGGCGTGCGGGCCGCGCCCCATCAAGCACACGCCGCTGAGCCGCTACGCGGGCCAGTGCAACCCCAACCCGCGCCCGCTGACGCAGGTAGAGAAGCTGGGCGAAGAGCTGGAGCAGCTTTTCACCTTCAAGCGGCGCAACTGCGACATCATCGACCTGTTTTCGAACATCGCAGCCGGCGAGATGGTCGAAACCGATAAGTACGGCAAGGCCCTGGTGGTCGACTTCAAGGTGCGCAAGCGGGTCTTCCAGTACATGAAATACCCCGACCCCTACGCGCTGAAAGGCAAAAAGGTTACCCGGAAGTACCGTGCCATCCGCAACCTGACGCTGAAGGTGACCGAGGAGGACCCCAACTTCCCCCACGACAAGAAGGGGTACTACCTGGTGTGCCTCAACGAGAGCGAAACCAAGGAAGTGATTATCCGCAACCTGATCGTCAAAGGCAAGATTGAGCGCCTGACGATGGTGTACCCCGAAGAGCGCGAAAACCTGGGTGTCTGGGAGGCCAAGTACGGCACCACTACCGAGGCGCAGCTGCGGAAACTGGGGCCACAGGCGCTGCCACAGTAGCCCCCAGCACGGCCAACAGGTGCCCAGTGAGCCGGTCGCGCACCTCGGCGCGGTCGGGGCGAAGGCCGGTCTCCTGGTAGAGCGAGGTGACGCCCTTTTGGCTGGGGTCTATGCCGCAGGGCACAATGCCGCCGAAGAAGCTCAGGTCGGTCGTGAGGTTGAAGGCAAACCCGTGCAGGGTAACCCAGCGGGTGCACTTCACGCCCAGGGCCGCAATCTTGCGCGGGTAGGGCGACTGGGGGGCTACCCAGACGCCGGTAAAGCCCGGGGTGGTCATGCGGCTGGCCGTGACCCCGTAGTCGGCACACGTGCGGATGATGGCCTCTTCTAAGGTGCGCAGGTAGTGCCCAATGTCGGTCGTGAAATTCTCGAGGTCGAGGATGGGGTAGCCCACGAGCTGGCCGGGGCCGTGGTAGGTGATGTCGCCGCCTCGGTCGGTGTGCACAAAGGTTACGCCCTCGGCGGCCAGGGCCTCGGGGCTGCGCAAGAGGTTGGTCGGCGCACCGCTCTTGCCCAGGGTGTACACGTGGGGGTGCTCGCAGTAGAGCAGGTAATTGGGCGTGGGCTGCTGCTCGGCAGCGGGGCGGGCGCGGTTGGCCACCTTCGTGGCCACGATGCCTTCTACCAAGGCCCGCTGGTAGGCCCAGGCCTCGGTGTAGGCCATGAGGCCCAGGTCGCGGACTTCTATTGCCTTCTGCTGCTGCGCTAGGGGGTATGCCATGGGCCCAAAAACTACCGCTAAGACAACGAAAGGTAGGTACCCGGCGTTCGTATCGGCGGGTATGTTCCAGGACATCGAACCCTACTACGGCTGGCTGGGCTACTACAGCACCGAAACCGACCCCCGCTCGCCGTTTGCGGCCGTGGAGCACAACCTCTTTGA
>JANRLA010000046.1:0-2089 GCA_033763015.1 Bacteroidia bacterium | reverse complement strand
AGCTCAAAACCATCGAGACCCGGCAGCAACGCCAGCTATACACCGAAACCGGCAGCAGCGAGGCGTATTTCATCTGGCTGATGGATCTGTTCCTGGAGGAGTTTTCCGACTTCGGCACCAACCCCATCCGCAGCATCCGCTATTCGCTTACCGTCATCCTGATCTTCGCAGCCATCTATTTCCTGGCGCCGGTGGCCATCGACGAGCGGCCCAAGCGGAACCTCTACAGCCAATTGAGCCTTTACGCGAGCTTCATTAACCACAACCGCCCGTTCGAAGACCTCTACCGCGAGCACCTGGCATTGTTTCAGGCCGCCGAAGCGCCCGATACGCACCGGGTTGCACTGCGGCGCGAGGTGCAGCAACTGCCCTGGGCGCTGCGCATCCTCATCCCACGCCAGGTGGGGGTGCGGACGCTGTTTACCACCCTAGAGGCCCGGTTCTACCAGCTGATTGACCAAAAAGGCGATTTAACCTGGGACGAACTGAGCAAGCGCAAGAAGTGGACCCTGGGGCTGGTCTTTTGGCTGGTGGCCGGGGCCAGCATCGGGTACTTTTTGGTGCTGCGGGTCATCGACTCGGTGGTGCTTTCGCTCAATGTGTTCAGCACGCTGGGCTTTGGCGAGATCCGGGTGCGGGGCGTAGCGGTGTACCTGACGATACTGGAGGGGTTCTTGGGGTGGTTTTTGCTCTCCATATTTAGCGTGGTGCTCCTAAACCAGCTCTTGCAGTGAGTGTGCCCTCGCCATTCTCACGCGCGGGTGGGTACCCCGACTGGGTGCAGTCCCTGTGCGTGGGGGGCAATGCTTTGGGCAGCCTGGAGGCGCTGGCCGACCGATTAGGCCTGCAGCGGGGCAACCGCGTACTCGACCTGGGGTGTGGCCGTGGGGCGAGCAGCCTGTTTCTGGCCCGCGAGTTCGGGGTGCAGGTCTGGGCCGTCGATATCGCCTTCGACCTGGGTGAAAAACAGGCGGCTTTCGAGCAGTTTGGGGTCGCCGACCGCTGCTTTGCCCTCCGGGCCGACGCCCGGGCGCTGCCCTTCGCCCCCGGCTTCTTCGACCATGTGGTGTGCATCAACAGCTACGGCTACTTCGGTACCGACGACAAGTACCTGCCTTACCTGGCCCAGTTCGTGCGCACCGGCGGCTACCTAGCGCTGGCCGACATCGGCTTTGCCGAAGAGCCCACCGACCCCAGCGCCCTACCCCCACCCCTGGCCGCCGACTACCCCACCTGGTGGGCCCACGTGCACAGCCCCGCCTGGTGGCACCACCACCTGAGCAAGCAGCAGCTCTTCCGCGTGGTGCACAGCGGGCCTGCCGCACACCAGAGGGCGCTACGCCACGCCTACCTGAAGTGGCCCTACGGCCCCAGCCCCGACGCGTTCGCCCAGGCGCTGGCCACCCCCCCGGCTGCACCGGCGCTGGTGTTCTGGGAACTGGTAGCCGAGCGCACGGCGTTACCGCCACGGCTTGAGACCTACCTGCCTACCCCGTGAGTTTTACCGAACCCACCGCACCGCTGGCCACCCGCCGCGACCGCGTGTACCTCATTGCTGCACTGTTTGTGCTGGCCATGGCCATGGTGGCCGAGATAACCGGGCCCAAGATCTTTGCCTTTCACAAGCTGTTGGGCTGGCGGCCCTTTGGCCTTGAGCTCAACCTCTCGGCCGGTATTCTGTGCTGGCCCTTAGTGTTTATTACGACTGACGTCATCAACCACTACTTCGGCAAGGCGGGTGTGTTGCGCATCACGTGGGTGGTGTTCGGCTTTCTGGCCTTCACCTACCTGGTGCTGTTTGTTACGACCGAATTGCCCCCGGCGGCGTTTTGGCTCGAGGCCAGCGGGCGCGACGGCGAGGGCCGGTTCCTGGACATCAACTACGCCTACGGCTCCATCTTCCGCACCAGCCTGGGCATCGTCATCGGGTCGCTCATCGCCTTTGTCGTGAGCCAGGTAGTCGATGCCACGGCCTATGCTGCACTGCGCAAACGCCTGGGGCCCAACCAGATTGGCCTACTGGCTACCTTGAGCACCCTGGTTAGCCAGCTGGTCGATAGCTACCTCATCCTCTTTATTGCCTTTGGGC
>JANRLA010000045.1:0-29860 GCA_033763015.1 Bacteroidia bacterium | reverse complement strand
CCGTAAGCACAATGCACCGCACGGCCTCGGTGGCATCGGCGGCGGCTACGGCGGTGGCCAGTTCGTGCATGAGCCCCGTCGAGAGGGCATTGAGCTCTTTGGGCCGGTTCAGCCGAATGAGCTGTACCTGTGGGCTGGGGGTTTCGACGACGAGGAACTGGTACTCCATGGCAAGAAAAAGTTGTGAGGCCCACGAAACTAGCACCCAGTGGGTAAGCCCTGGCCACAGTGTACTTTGCAGCTATGAAGTACATAGGATGGGTTGCCACAGGGTGCCTGGTACTGATGCTCACGGGGTGTGGCGCGCCCCCAACAACTACCGAAACCAGTGACGGTAGCAGTGCTGTCGATTCGGCGGGGCCGCCCGATGGCAACGCGTCCGGTACCGATGGTGCCACCCCCGAAGCGCTTGCACGCCGCTTGGCAGACCTAGACCCCGGCATCCTGGCCTTCAACCCGCCCGGGGCCATGAAGCTCGGCGAGGTCGTGCGCGTTGAGGCCCGCATCGCCCCCCAGTCGGCGGGCGTCAGCCAAGAGGCACTGGAAGAGGGGATGGGGGGTGAGGTGCTCCGCGATTCGCTCCGCCTGTCCACCGAAATGACCGTCAAGCTTGTTGGCGCCGGGTTTGCCATTACCCCACTGAGCTCAGAGACCCAGGTGATCGACCCCACAGGGCCCACCCTCTGGCGCTGGGACGTTAGCCCCACTGCTTCCGGCAACCAGCCCCTCACCCTCCTGGTCTCGGCCCGCGTGCAGCTGCCCGGTTACGGCATTGTCGCCAAAGACCTGCCGGTGTACGAGCGCCAGGTGGTCGTTGAAGTGTCCCTGGGCCAACGGCTTGCCACTTTTGCCAACGACCACCTTGAGTGGATCGTTACCGGCCTACTCGTGCCCCTGGCCATCTGGCTCTTCAACCGCCGGCGGCGCAAACCCGGCGCTACCGACAGCCCGTAGGTACCGTTCGTAGTGCGGCTACGCTATTTTGCGCGGATGAACCCACGCTGGTTGCTCATATGTGTGTGCGCGGTTGCGCTTGTAAGCTGCAATTCGAGTCGGTATGCAGAAGGGGGGAGCGGCGCTGCCTACGCACCACCGCCACCGCCACCGCCACCGCCACCGCCACCGCCACCGCCACCGCCTCCGCCTCCGCCTCCGCCTCCGCCTCCTCCGCCGCCTCCTCCTCCTTCGCCTGCTTCGCCTGCTTCGGCCGGTTATACGAGTCATCCTGACGACGACGCGGCCGGTGGCGCGGGCCAGCGGCACGCGCCCAGCAAGCCTGCCAGTGCTGGGGCTTCGGGCCCACGCGGGCGTGCTGCTACCCCTGTACGGGGTGCCGATGCACCCGCACCCGCCGATCCTGCGGCGACACTTCAGGCGCGGTTGGCAAGCTTGCAGCCGGGCATGCTGGCGTTTAACCCGCCCAAGGCCATGAAGCTCGGCGAGGTCGTACGCGTCGAGGCCCGAATCGCGCCGCAATCGGCCGGGCTATCCTCCCAGGCGCTGCAAGAAGGCCTCACGGGCGAGGTGCTCCTCGATTCGCTGCGTCTGTCTACCGAAATGACCGTCAAGCTCGTTGGGGCAGGCTTTACCGTAACGCCCCTGAGCACCGAAACCCAGGTCATCGACCCCAGTGGCCTTACCCTCTGGCGCTGGGAGGTAAGCCCCACCTCGGCTGGCAGCCAAACCCTTACACTATTGGTTTCGGCCCGGGTGCAACTACCCGGCTACGGCATAGTAGCCAAAGACTTGCCTGTGTACGAGCGGCAGGTGGTAGTCGAGGTTAGCCTAGGCCAGCAGTTGGCCAGCTTTGCCAACGACCACTTGGAGTGGATCGTGACCAGTTTCATCGTACCCGTTGCTGCCTGGTACCTCAGCCGCCGCCGGAAGCGCCGCGGTACGCACGACGCCACCTAAACCGGTACCGCAGCGTGGATGCGCCGCTCGCCGGTCATCTCGGCCGGGACGGGTATGCCCAATAGCTCGAGTATGCTGGGGGCCACGTCGCCCAGCACCCCCGGCGCCAGCGTGTAGCTGCCACCGTCGGCGGGGATGAAGATAAACGGCACCCGGGCCAGGGTGTGGGCCGTGTGCGGCGACCCGTCGGGGTTCAGCAGCCGGTCGGCATTGCCGTGGTCAGCCAGTACAATGACGTGGTAGCCCTGCCGCTGGGCCGCCTCGGCAACGGCCTGGGCACAGCCATCGACCACCTCGCACGCTTTTACTGCGGCATCGAAGACCCCAGTGTGGCCTACCATGTCGGGGTTGGCAAAGTTGAGGCAGATGAAATCGTAGCGTTTGGCTTCAAGCCGGGCTAGTAGTGCATCGCGGATGTCGTACGCCGCCATTTCAGGGGCCAGGTCGTAGGTGGCCACCTGGGGGCTGGGGCACAGAATGCGGTCTTCGCCGGGGTAAGGGGCCTCTCGTCCACCGCTAAAAAAGAACGTGACGTGGGGGTACTTTTCCGTTTCGGCAATGCGGAGCTGGGTGCGGCCATGCCGGGCCAACACCTCGCCCAGCGTGCCGGTCAGCTTGTCGTTGTTGAACAGGACGTGTACGCCCGCAAAGGTTTCGTCGTAGCTGGTAAAGGTCAGGTAATGCAGTGGCAGCGGGGCCATGCCCTCGGCCGGGAACGGCGTTTGGGTAAGCGCCTGGGTGAGTTGGCGCCCCCGGTCGGTACGGAAGTTGAAAAACACCACCGCGTCGCCGGGCTGCACGGTCGCTACCGGCTGGCTCTCGCGCACAATAACCGAGGCCGGCACGAACTCGTCGGTCACGCCTTCGCTGTAGGCGGCTTCCAGGGCCTCGGTCGCGCTGGCAAAGGGCTTGCCTTCGCCGCGCACCAGTAGGTTGTACGCGCGCTGGATGCGGCTCCAACGCTTGTCGCGGTCCATGGCAAAGTACCGCCCAATCACAGTAGCTACCTGGCCGCAGTGGGTGGCCTGTAGGTGGCGCTCCAGTTGCTGCAGGTACCCCAGGCCCGAGAGCGGGTCGGTGTCGCGCCCATCGGTAAAGACGTGCAGGTACACCTCGCGTATGCCCTCGTCGGCCAACAGGGTTACCAGCTGCTTGAGGTGCTCAATGTGGCTGTGCACCCCACCATCTGAGACCAACCCCATCAGGTGGACGCGGTGGCCACCCTTAGCATACCGCAGCAGGGCCTGCATGGCCGGCAGGTCGGTTACCGCGTGGTTCTGAAACGCCAGCCCTATGCGCTCGAGCTCTTGGTACACCACACGCCCGGCGCCCAGGTTCAGGTGCCCTACCTCGCTGTTGCCCATCTGGCCCTTGGGCAGCCCAACGGCACGCTCTGAGGCCTCGAGGTAACTGGTGGGGTAGTGGGCGCGGCAGTAGTCGTAAAAGGGCGTTCGTGCGGCATCAATGGCACTTGTGGCGGGGTCGGTGGCCAGGCCCCAGCCGTCCAGTATCATCAAAAGTACCCCATGCGGGGGGCGACTGCTGTGCTGCATAGCGAACGGTTACCCGGTAAAAGTAGTCGTTAAACGGGCCCAGGGCCGCAATCGTATGCAGCCCCACGCTGGGCTAAAGGCTTCAGGCAGGCTATCTTGCACCACGGCTCTTACCCCAGCGGTTGGTATATGACCACAGGAACACAAAACGTACCGGCGCTGGCCCATCGTATGGGGGGGCTGGCCGAATCGGCGACCCTAGCCCTGGCCAAGCGCGTCAGAGCCCTGAAGGCCGAGGGCAAGCCGGTCATCTCGCTTACCCTGGGCGAACCCGATTTCGACACCCCCGACCCCATCCGCGCCGCCGCCATCGCCGCCATCCACGAGGGCGATACCCATTACCCCCCCGTTGCGGGCCTGCCCGCCCTGCGCGAAGCCGCGGCCCAGAAATTCCGCACCCAAAACGGCATCGCCTGTAGCCCAGAACATGTCGTGGTCTCCACCGGTGCCAAGCAGAGCCTACTCAACGTGCTCATGGCGCTGGTCAACCCCGGCGACGAGGTTGTCATCCTGGCCCCGTACTGGGTCTCGTACCTGCCCATGGTCTACATGGCCGAGGGGGTACCCGTGGTGGTGCCTCCCACCGACCCACTCACCCTCAAAGTGAGCCCTGAGGCCATTGCTGAGGCCATCACCCCGCGCACCAAGGTGCTCATCTTCAACAGCCCCAGCAACCCCACCGGCCTGGTGTACACCCCCGCCGAAGTGGATGCCGTGGCCGAGGTGTTGGCCCGTAACCCCCACGTGGTGGCCATTGCCGACGAGATTTACGAGCACATCCGCTACGGGGCAGTGCACAAAAGCCTGGCGAGCATCGCCGAAGTGGCCCCGCGGGTCGTTACCATCAACGGCGTTTCAAAGGCGTTTGCCATGACCGGTTGGCGCATCGGTTACCTGTGTGCCCCGGCCTACATTGCCCGCGCCGCCGAAACGTACCAGGGCCAGGTGACCAGCGGCGCGTCGTCTATCTCGCAGCGGGCCGCGCTCGCGGCGCTCACCCAAGACCTGGCGCCCACCCGGGCGATGGTCGAAGAATTCCACGCGCGGCGCGACCAGTTCTGCGCCGACCTGCAGCGCCTGGCCCCGGAGCTCAGCTTCCGCGTCCCCGACGGCGCCTTTTACCTCTACCCCGACATCAGCGCCTACCTCGGTCGCCACACACCCGACGGACTTACCCTCGGCACGCCGTCAGATTTCAACGACTACCTCCTCGCCGCCGCTCTGGTTTGCGGCGTGCCCAGCGAGGCCTTTGGCACGCAGCACCACATCCGTTTTTCGTACGCCAGCAGCCGCGACGACCTGGCCCAGGCCGCCCTGCGGATCGGCGAGGCGCTGCGCAAACTCACCTAACCGCCTTCTCGTCACGTTGGTACCCTTATCTGCCTTCGAGCGCCTGCGCGCCGTTCGTATCCTGGTCATTGGCGATGTCATGCTCGACCGCTACCTCTGGGGCAGCGTCACGCGCATCTCGCCCGAAGCGCCGGTGCCCGTTGTCGATGTAACAAAAGAGGAAAACCGGCTCGGTGGGGCCGCCAACGTGGCCGTTAATCTGCACACCCTGGGTGCCACACCCATTCTCTGTGGCGCGATTGGTGCCGATCGGTACGCCGAACTCTTCGAGGGGGCCATGCGCGAACTACGCTTCGATAGCTCGGGCATCCTCACGCTGCCGGCCCGGCGCACGACGGTAAAGTCGCGGGTTATTGGCGGCAGCCAGCAAATGCTGCGCGTTGATACCGAGGACAAACACCCGCTGACGGCCGACGAGCAGCTGGCCCTGCGCCGCCACCTCGATACGCTCTTCGACCCCAGGCCCGATGCCATTGTGTTCGAGGACTACGACACGGGCCTGCTCGACAGTGCCACCATCCAGCATGTCGTGCGCCGGGCGGGGCCGCTGGGCATCCCGGTCTTCGTCGACCCCAAATTCCGTAACTTCTTCCACTACGCCGGTGCCAGCGTGTTTAAGCCCAACGTAAAGGAGCTTAACGAGGCCATGAACCGTCGGCACACCGTTCGGGATGTCGAGGCCATTACCGCTACCGTGCACGAGCTCCGCGGGCGTATGCCGCACCGCGCCACCCTGGTAACCTTGAGTGAAAACGGCCTCTTGTGGGTGCCCGAGACCGGCCCGGCCACGCACGTGCCGGCGCACTACCGCCAGATCGTCGACGTCTCGGGGGCCGGCGATACCGTCATTGCCACCCTGGCCGCCCTCATGGCTGCCGGCGCCGAGCCCCTGGGGGCGGCCCAACTGGCCAACTTGGCCGGCGGGCTGGTCTGCGAGCGGGTGGGGGTCGTCCCCATCGAGCACGGGGCCCTCAAGGCCGAGGCCCAACTCAAAGGCCTGGTGCAGTAGCCGTGCAACCGCCCTTTACCGTAGAACATGTGCCGATCGTCGACACGGTACTCGACGGCCGGGGCGTCGGTAAGTGGGACGGCAAAGTTGCCTTCGTGCACAATGCCCTGCCCGGCGACACCGTAACCATTCGGGTGTACCGCAAGGCACGCGGCTACTTTGAGGCCGATGCTACCGTTTGGCATACGCAGTCCGACTACCGGCAGGTGCCTGTCTGCCAGCACTTTGGCGTGTGTGGCGGCTGCAAGTGGCAGCACATGGCCTACCCCGGCCAGCTCGCCTTCAAAGAAAAGCAGGTGTACGATGCGCTCGACCGCATTGGTGGGGTAGACATCCTGGAGCGCCACCCTATCCTGCCCGCCCCCGAGCCGCTGTACTACCGCAACAAGCTTGAGTTCAGTTTCGCCAACCGCCGGTGGTACGCCCGCCCCGATGAACGAGCCGCCGATGCCGACGAGCGTGTCGTCGGTTACCACGTGCCCCGGTTCTTCGACAAGGTCATCGAAATCACCGAGTGCCACCTCCAGCGGCCCGCCATCAACGCCATTCGCAACGCGGTGCAGGCCTATGGCCGTGCGCACGATCTGACCTTTTACGACGCCCGTGAAAAACAGGGCTTTCTGCGCAACCTGGTCTTCCGTACCAGCGAGGCCACCGGCGAACTGCTGGTGCTGCTCATCGTCGGTGAGGACAACGACGCGCTGCTGAGCCCGCTGGTGGACCACCTCAAGGCCACCTTCCCGGCCATTACGAGCCTGCTTACCCTCTACAACCCCAAACTCAACGACAGCTACACCGACCTCAGCCCACGCCCGTGGTACGGCCCCGCCGGGATTGAGGAGCAGCTGGGCCGCTACCGGTTTTTCATCAGCCCTACGTCGTTTTTTCAGACCAACAGCCGCCAGGCCGAGCGGCTCTACGCCGCCGCCCACCGGATGCTCGGCGAGCGTGTGCCGGTCCTTTACGACCTCTACTGCGGGGCCGGCACCATCGGCATTTACTGCGCCGAGCTGGCCGAACGGGTGGTGGGCGTGGAGTACGTGGCCTCGTCGGTGGCCGATGCCGAGCGTAACGTTGCGCTCAACGGCTTGTCGCACTTCAGCTTCCACCACGGCGACTTGGGCAAGCTGCTGACCGATGCCTTTGCCGACGCCGTCGGTCGGCCCGACCACATCGTCGTCGACCCACCGCGGGCCGGCATGGCCCCCCAGGTCGTAGATCAGCTCCGCCATCTGCGGGCCCGTCGGGTGGTGTACGTGAGCTGCAACCCCGCGACCCTGGCCCGCGACCTGCAGCTGCTTTCCGATACGTACGCCGTCGCCGAGGTGCAGCCTGTAGACATGTTCCCCCAGACCTCGCACGTCGAGGCCGTGGCGCGGCTAGAGCTACGCTAGCTGCCGATGCGTGGATCGAGCAACGGGTAGAGCAGGTTCAGTGCCAGGTTGATGAGCCAAAACAGGGCCCCCGTGGCCACACACACCCCGGCAATGACGGGGTAGTCAGAACTGTAGAGCGCATCGACGGTAAGCTTGCCGATGCCCGGCCAGTCGAATATCGTCTCGACAAAAAACGTCCCAGCCAGTAAACTTGCCAGCCAGCCCGAGACCGAGGTCGCGATGGGCCCCAGGGTGTTGGGCAAGGCGTGCCGCCAGTACACCTCGGTTTCCGAGAGGCCCTTGGCACGCGCGGTACGGATGTAGTCCGACGGCATGACCGATAGTATACCGGCGCGCGTGAGCTGAAAGACCAGGCTTAAGGGCCGCAGCCCCAGCGTAAGTACTGGCAGCAGCAGGTACACCGGTGCCAGTCGGTAGTGGCTGCCGTCGGCTGCAAGCCTGCGGATGTACCCGCCGGTCGGCAGGCCTGTGTACGGGTAGAGCGCCACGGCAAACGTGGCTACCAGGAGGATGCCCACGAAAAACGAGGGTGCCGATACCCCCAGCGTAGCCCCAACCGACAGCACCCGATCGACCCACGTATTGGCACGGCGTGCGGCCCACACACCCATCGGTATGCCAATGGCGACGGCCAGCAGTAGGCTCAGGCCCGCCAGCAGCGCCGTGGCAGGCAGCCGCTCGAAGTACAGCGCCGCCACGGGCCTTCGGTTCTGGAACGAGCGGCCCAGGTACGGCAACTTTAGTACTACCGAGCCGGTGCTGCGGGGGCCCAGGTACCGGTAGTTGCCACTGGCTTTTTGCTCGGCCGAGAGCCAGCCCAGGGGCGATACGTCGTTGAGGTAGCCGAGGTACTGGCGGTAGAGCGGCTGGTCGAGGCCAAGCTCCTGGCGGATGGCCTCGAGGGTGGCCAGGTCGCTGCGCTGGCCAGCCACCAAGCGCGCGGGGTCGCCGAGCAGGCTAAAAATGAGGAACACCACCGAGACGATGCCCGGCAGAATCCAGAGGCCTGCCAGCAGCTGCGCACCCAGCCGACGGCGCATACCGCTAGCGGGGCGTGAGTTTGGAACGGAGCTCCGACTCGGAGGGCGCGTCGGTTTGGTGCCACTTACCGACGACGATGCCGTCTTGCAGCAACAGGTACCCGGGGTCTGAGCGGACCATGGTCTTGAGCACGGTCTGGTCCTGGGGGGCGATGCAGAAGCTCGGCTTGTACACCCGGGCCAGGCTGTCGCGGTCTTCGGTCAGTGCGGCGGTCATGAGGATGGGCCGTATGTCGGTGCCCTTCAGGCTATTGCCCAGCCGAAAGACCGTACCCAGGGTAAGCGAATCGAGCCGGGCGGCATCTTGGGCGGCGATAATCAGCACGGCGCCCGCAAACTCGGTTGTGTCGCAGGCCGCCTGGGCGGCGATGTAGTCTTTCGCTTTGGGCAGTTCCTCGCCCTGGGGTTGGGTGTTTAGCCGCAGATCTTGGCCTACGGCATAGGGCAGTAGGTCGATGAGCGGCAGGTGGTAGTAGGTGTGGCGCAGCAGCAGCCCACAGAGCCCAATGAACACAAGTGCCACCACGCCCCGAGCCAGGGGCTTGAACAGTGGCCGTAGGTCTTCGCGGTATACCTGCAGGAAGAAGGCCAGAAACAAAAGCACCACGTCTTTGCCGAACGATACCCAGGGCGAGATCTTGAGTACATCGCCGAAGCAGCCGCAGTCGGTGACAGCGCCCGTGATGGCCGAAAAGCCGGTAAGTAGGGTAAAGAGAATCATGAGCAGGGCCAAGAGCACGGTGGTAAGCCACCGGAATAGCCCCAGGAAGAGCAGGATGCCCACGGCCAGTTCGAGCAACGTTATGCCCGCGCCAATGGCGGTTGCGTGGGGCATGAGGGCCTCCAGCCACGGCAATTTGAGGTCGGTGCTCAGTACGTGGATGTACTCTTCGAGCTTGTAGACGAAGCCCCAGAGGTCGTTGGCCTTGATGAGCCCCGAGAACAGGAACAGCAGCGCGACGAGCCAGCGGCTCAGCCCCAGCAGCGCACGGGTAAGACGGTCCATACCCCCGTAAGTACGGCAGAAGAGTTGAGCTGTGCGTTAGGGCAGCTCGGCCGAGGTTTCAAGGCCCTGGCCCACAGGCGTTTGCTGGGCGCGGGCGGCGGGGTTGAACTTCATCTCGGTGTGCCGGTAGACGATGCCCTCGGCGTGGAAAATGGCCTCTTCGGCGATGGCGACGGCAAAGTCGCCGATTTTTTCGAGGTGCCGGATGATGTGCAAGAGGTGCAGGTAGTCGGCGGTGCGGGCGGGGTCGTCCTGGATGGTGCGCACCAGGATGTCGAACGCGGCGCGGTTGATGGCGTCAATGGCGTCGTCGTCGTGGAAGAGCAGTTTGCACTCGTCGGGCCGCTCGTAGAAGTAGGCGCGCAGCGATTTCTGGAAAATGGCCTGTGTGAGCCGCTCCATGGTGCGCAGTTGCAGGGCATCGAGCAACTCGGGCGCAAAGGGGCCGGTGATGGCCAAGATCTTGTTGGCGATGCCCGATACCTGGTCGCCGGCCTGCTCCAAAAAGTCGTTGATGCGCAGGGCGGTGAAGACAAACCGCAGGTCGTTGGCGACGGGCTGGTAGAGGGCGATTATGCGCTCGCAGCGGCGGGCAATGCGGGTGTCGTAGCTGTCGACTTCGTCTTCGCGCTTTACGATGCGGCTGGCCAGGTCGCGGTTCAGGTCGTCGAGGGCCTGGATGCACTGGTCAAACTGCACGCGGACCAGCTCGGCCATGTCGAGTATCTTGAGCTTAAGCTCCTTGATTTCTGATTCGATGAGCCGCATTGCCCGACGCCTCTAGAGGTACAGTAGTAAGTAAAGAAACGTTGCCGCGGGGGTTTCTGTACTGCTTAACCCAGACTTAATGCATTAGCCGAAGCGGCCGGTGATGTAGTTCTGGGTTTGCTCTTTGCTGGGGTTGGTGAAGAGGGTCTTGGTGTTGTCGTACTCGATGAGCTCGCCCATGTAGAAAAAGGCGGTTTTGTCGCTCACCCGCGCCGCCTGCTGCATGTTGTGCGTCACGATGACGATGGTGTAGCGGTTCTTGAGGTCGTTGATGAGTTGCTCGATTTTGGAGGTCGAGATGGGGTCGAGGGCCGAGGTGGGCTCGTCCATGAGCAGCACCGAGGGCTCTACGGCCAGCGCGCGGGCAATGCAGAGCCGCTGCTGCTGCCCACCCGAGAGGGCCAGTGCGCTTTTCTTGAGGTTGTCTTTCACCTCGTCCCAGAGTGCACTCTGGTGCAGGGCGCGCTCTACCTGTTCGGCAATCTTTTTGGCGTCGTTTTCGCCCTTGATGCGCAGGCCGTAGGCAACGTTTTCGAAGATGGTCTTGGGGAAGGGGTTGGGCTTTTGGAAGACCATGCCGATGCGCTTGCGCAGCTGCACGGGGTCGGTGCCCTTTTCGTAGATGTTAACCCCATCGAGCTCTATACTGCCCTCAATGCGCACCCCGGCAATGAGGTCGTTCATGCGGTTGAAGAGCCGCAGAAACGTGCTCTTGCCACAGCCCGAGGGCCCAATGAATGCCGTTACGGTGTTGCGCGCAATGGCCATGGAAATACCCTTCAGCGCGTGGTTGGTGCCGTAGTAGAGGTGGACGTCGGTGGCAACAAGCTTGTTCATGGCGCTTGGGGGCAGAAGGGTACGTTAGCGGCTGTGACGTTCGGCGCGGCGGCGCAAGAAGGTGGCCGAGAGGTTAAGGATCAGGATGAGCAGCAGCAGCACCAGGGCCGTCCCGTTGGCCATGGGCCGCGACTGCTCGAGGTTGGTGCCGCTGGTCGAAATGACGTACAGGTGGTAGGGCAGGGCCATCACCTGGTCGAAGGCACTGCTGGGTAGCCGGGGCAGGAAGTAGGCCGCTACGGTAAAGAGAATCGGGGCCGTTTCGCCCGCCACGCGGCCCATCGACAAGATGAGGCCCGTCAGAATGCGCGGAAAGGCCACCGGTAGCACCACCCGAAAGATGGTCTGCAGCTTGGTGGCCCCCAGGCCAATGCTGCCCAGCCGGATGTCGTGCGAGACGCTCTGGAGGGCCTCGTCGGTGGTGCGGATGATGACGGGCAGCACCAGAATGGCCAGCGTAAGGCTGCCGGCCACGATCGAATCGCCGAAGCCGAAGAGCACCACAAACACCGTCATGCCAAACAGGCCAAAGACAATGGACGGAATGCCCGCCAGGTTGTTGGTCATCAGGTCGACAAACCGCTTGAGCCGACCCTTGGGGGCGTATTCGGCGATGAAAATGCCCGATAGCAGCCCCACCGGGAAGGCCACGCCAATGCTGATGAACGTGAGCAGCAACGTGCCCACAATGGCCGGCAGGATGCCACCGGCCGTCATGCCCTCTTTGGGCATGGCCGTAAAGAACTCCCAGCTCAGTACCCGGAACCCACTCACGAGCAGGTAGGCCACAATGGCCAGCAGTACCAAGACAACCAGCAGCGTGAGGGCACGCAGCAAGCCAAAAAAGATGCGTTGGTGGGTAGTTGCGCTCAGTGCCATGGGTTACCCCTCCAATGCTTTTTTCTGCCGGTGGGCAATGGTTTCGGCCAGAAGGTTGAAACCGAAGGTGATGACAAAGAGCACGCAGCCCACCATAAACAGCGCCTTGTAGTGCAGCCCCCCCTGCGGCGCCTCGCCCAGCTCGGCGGCGATGGTCGCCGAGAGGGTACGCACCGGTTTAAGGAAGCCCACGTTGGGGTCGGCGGCGTTGCCCGTTACCATGAGTACGGTCATTGTCTCGCCCACCGCGCGGCCCACACCCAGAATGGTGGCCGCCGAAATGCCCGAAATGGCGTAGGGCACCACCACCTTGGTGATGGTCTGCCAGTGGGTAGCGCCCAGGCCCAGGCTGGCGTCGCGCAAAATTTGCGGCACCGACCGGATGGCGTCTTCCGATACCGTGATGATGGTCGGCAGGGCAATGATGGCCAGCATGAGGCTGCCTGCCAGCGCCGTTTCGCCGACATCGAGGTTAAACAGGGCCTTGATCTGGGGCACAATGACCACGAGCCCAAAAAAGCCGTACACCACGCTCGGGATGCCCGCCAAGAGCTCGACCATTGGCTTGAGGATGCCCCGCAGCCGGTCGTTGGCCAGCTCGGCCAGGTAGATGGCAACCGCCAGGCCCAGGGGCAGGGCAAATAGGATGGCCCCCAGGGTGACCAGAAACGTGCCCGCAATCAGTGGCCAGGCCCCAAACTCGGGGCTGGGGGTAGCGGTGGGGTACCAGGCCTTACCCGACAAAAAATTACCGACGCCCAGATTGGGCAGCGTAAGCACCTTGACACTGGGCGGGAAGTACGACTTGGGGAATGCCAGCAGGATGCCAGGCTTTTCTGAGGTGTAGCGGGCGATGAGGCTGGGCAGATTAACGTAGTCGGGGCCCAACTGCGCCTCGGTGACCAGGCTCTCGAGATTATCTACGTTGAGTAGAAAAATGGGCAGGTCTTCGCCGCCCACTTCGCGCCAGTTGGTGATGCTGCGCTCGTGGATGGCCCGTACCTCGGCCGCGCTCAGGCGCTCAACGGGGTTGCTGGGGGCCACCCCAAGGGCGTACCCCTCTTCGATGGGCTCTTCGGCAAACAGGCCCAGCCCTTCTTTAAACAGGAAAAAGACAATCAGCAGCACGATGACCGAGCTGGCGTACCCACAGGTACGGATCAGGGCCTCCATCGCCCGTTCGCGCCAATTAGTGCGGGGCCGTGCCATGAGCGGGGGTGGGGGTTTGGGTGCTATCGGTGGCCTCAGTTGCCGTGTTGGCTTTGGTCGCCTCGGCGGTGGGCACAAAGCCAGTAGTCCGCACGATGGCCCGGCCCTCGGGGCCACTGATGTAGTCTAGGAAGGGCTGTAGCCGCGGGTAGTCGGCCACAGCGTAGTAGAAGTACAGCGGCCGGACGATGGGGTAGGTTTCGTTCAGGGCGTTTTCGAGCGTCGGGGCCACGTAGGTTTTGCCCCCGTCGTAGCTCACGGGCAGTGCCTTTACGGTTTTTTCCAGGTAGGCCAACCCCACGTAGCCTATGGCCCCCGGGGTCTGGCTCACCGACTGGATGACCGCACCGGTGGCGGGTAGCATGAGGGCCGTAGGCGCAAACTCGCGCCCATCGAGCACCATTTCTTTGAAGAATTCGTGGGTGCCACTGCTGTTTTCGCGGCTGTAGGCCACCACCCGCAGGTTGGGCCCGCCCACTTCCTGCCAATTCGTGATCTGGCCGGTGTACAGGCCCTCGAGCTGCTGGCGTGTGAGGCCCTGCACGGGGTTGCTGGGGTGCACACACACGGCCAGGGCATCGTAGGCTACGGTCAGCTCACCGAAGGCGATGTGGGCTTCTTTCAGCTTGAGTTTTTCGCTCAGTTTAATGCGGCGGCTGGCCATGGCCAGGTCGGTGGTCTGGTTCAACAGGGCGGCAATGCCCACGCCGCTGCCGCCCCCGGTCACCGAGATGACGGCACTGGGGTTTACGACTTTGTACTGCTCGACGAATTGCTGGGCGATGGGTAGTACGGTATCGCTACCCTTGACCTTAACCTCCTGCCGCGTGGCGGCGGTGCCGCACGCGGTGAGCAGACCGGCTGCACAGAGCCAGCCGCAGACGCGCCAGGAGAGGTCTTTCTGCCACATTGCCAAGGGATTAGGCCAAAACTAGGTGCAGGTTATCAAGCGGCAACGGCGGTGCTGTTAAGAAATCGTTTCGCGCCTAGTCTGGGGTGCAGAGGTAGTACTTCGTGACTTGCTCGGTGTAGGCCTCGATGTTGGCCAGGTCGGAGGCCGCGACCAGGTCGAGCAGCTCGCCGCTTTTGAAGCGGATGTAGATGGGCTTGTCGGCACCTTTTATGTAGGCGCGGTTGGTGCTTTTGCCGGCGAAGACGAAGTAGGGCACGGCCTCATCGTCCCACCGATAGCCGGTTTTGTAGGTCTCGCGCAGGCGCTGCAGGTCGTCGGGCTGCACGGGCGTGTTGCGGAAGCGCAGCTTAAGCAGCCGCCGGTTGAGCAGCCGGGTGGCGAGTTCGGCCAGGATGGGGTCTTTGGCGTGGGCCCAGCACTTGAGGGCAAACACAATGTCGTGGTCGTCGAGCTGCACAAAGCGCTCGATCCACTCCTGCGGGATGGCTTCGGGGGCCAGGGCCTCGTCGCGGGCCGGTAGCGTAAGGGCCCAGCGCAGGTTTTCGGGCACTTCGAGCGCCACGCCGCGCCCCAGGAGCACCCGCGCCCGCTGGATGGCGTGGATGAGCATGCTTTCGGCGGCGACCGAGGTCTTGTGCAGGTACACCTGCCAGTACATCAGCCGCCGGGCGACCAAGAATTTTTCGACCGAGTAAATGCCCTTGTGCTCGACGACCAGCTGGTCGTCGACAACGTTCAGGGTTTTCACCAGCCGTTCTACACCCACCACCCCGTCGGGTACACCGGTAAAAAAGGCGTCGCGCAGCAGGTAGTCCATCCGGTCCATGTCCAGCTGGCTGGCCACCAGCGCGTGCAGAAAGCGGCGGTTGTAGCTGCCGGTAAAGATTTCGATGGCCAGGGCCAGGCGGCCTTTGAGCTGGCGGTTGAGGGCCAGCATGATGCCCAGCGACATGGCCTCGTGCGTAATGCCGGGCAGGAGCAGCTTTTCGAGCCCGTGGCTGAAGGGCCCGTGCCCGATGTCGTGCAGCAGGATAGCGGCCAGAGTGGCCTCGATTTCTTCGGGGCGCAGGGGCACGCCCTTGCGCCGCAGGGTCTCTAGGGCACCGGCCATGAGGTGCATGGCCCCCAGTGCGTGGTGGAACCGCGTGTGGATGGCCCCGGGGTACACCACCGTGGCCATGCCCATCTGCCGGATGCGGGCCAGGCGCTGCACGTAGGGGTGGTCGATGAGCTCGAGCAGGAGCCCCTCGGGCACCTCAATGAAGCCGTGGACGGGGTCGTTGAACCACTTGCTGGCGGTGCTGGTGGGGGTCATGCGGGCGTGAGGCTGCTGCTGTCGTAGGGTAGGAACACAAACTGGGCCCCCGTGCCGTGCACCAAGAGAATGGCGGCCCGCTGCCGAGCGTCGCCGTAGGCGTTGAGGAATTCGGCGCGCTTCTCGGCTTCGAGTAGCTGCTTGCGCACCAGTTCATCGACCAGCGAGATGCGGAAGTGATACGTCAGCCCGTGGTCGCCCCGGTCGATGGCGGGCAGGCCCAGTGCCAGGGGCACTTCGGTGGCTACAAAAATGGGGTGCTGGGTCACGCCCTGGGCTATGGCGGTAGTGGCCAGTTGGGCCAAGAGGTCGGCTACCTGCACAAAGTCGGTCCGCAGGCGTTCCAGTGCTTCGGTATCGGTCATGACTCGGGCTCAAAGACCAGGTTTAGGGGTTCGAGGGGGCCCAGCCCCTCGCGCAGGACGAGCACCGCGCCCTCGCCGCCCGAAATGTCGATCACGGTGGAGGGCACCAGCCCACCGAAACCTGCATCCAGCACGGCATCTACCTGCCGGGCGTAGAGCTGGTAAATCTGGTGGGGGTCGCTCAGGTACCCCAAGACGGGGTCTTCGGGGTTAGTTAGGCTCGTGGTAAGGATGGGGTTGCCCAGCCGGCGCGCCAGCTCGCGGGGTATGGGGTGGTCGGGTACACGCAGACCAACGGTTTTCTTGGCGCTCTGGAAGTGCCGGGGGATGGTCTTCGAGGCCTTGACCACAAACGTGTAGGGCCCTGGTAGGGCGGCCTTGAGCAGTTTGTAGAGCGGGGTGGTGATGCCCGTGGCGTAGTCGGCGACGATGGAGACGTCGGGGCAGATGCAGCTAAAGTTGGCCTTTTCGGGGGCAATGCCCTTGAGGCGAGCCACCCGTTCGACAGCCTTTTTCTGCTGGATGTCGCAGCCCACGGCATACACCGTATCGGTGGGGTACACCACAACGCCCCCGGCCCGCAGCACGGCCACGGCCTGTTCCAGGAGCCGGGGCTGGGGGTGGGTGGCCGAGAGTTCGAGGCGGAGCGCGGTGGCCATAGGTAGGGTAGGGGTGTAAAGATTGGGGCCAGCGCCGGGCTTCGCAACCCGAAGCCCGCCGAGGGTGTGCATGGGTTTGGCAGCCAAGGTGTAGTTTTACCTACCATGCGTGTAGTACGAGTTCTGCTGCTACTAGTGGCGCTACCCCTGTTCTCGGCTGCGCAGAAAGACCTGCGCATCGGCATTCGGGTGATGCCCATGTTTTCGGGGATCCAGAATGCAGAGGATGCCGACAGCCCCATCCTCATCCCCCAAACTACGACCGGCTTTGCGGCGGGCATCTCGGTGGGCTACAACCTGGGGCCCAAGGGTACCCCGTGGGAGATCGAGCTCAGCGCACTCTATTCCTCGCAGGGCCAGAAGTACCAGCTGCGCGACTCGACGAACCTGTCCATCTTCCGGGGGTATAGCCTCAACCTGGCCTACGTCAAGTTTCCGCTCCTAGTCAAGTACCGCATCCCGATCGATGACCAGATTGCCGTGGCGCCCTACCTGGGCCCCCAGATCGGGCTGCGGGTGGATGCCCAGGAAAAGATATCCGACACGTTAAGTGTAGACTACACCGGTACCGGTATTGCGGCAGCGAACAAGTATTCGGGGCTCGATTTCAGCATCGTAGTGGGCGCCGAACTTCAGTTTCGGATCCAAAACAAGGCCAAGCTCGACCGCTACATTTTCTTTAGCGGCTTTCGGCTCGAATACGGCCTGACCGACGTGGAAGACAAAGACGTCACCTGGTCGCCCGACCAGTTTGGCGAAAGCCGCTACTACGACGCCTTCTACGGCCCACGCCTGGCCCGCAGCACCCCCCGCACCGAAACCAGCCGCAACATCGTGTTCGGCGCCACCGTCGGGCTGAGCATCATCCTGAACACAACCCGCAACCCAAACGATTACTACTGGTAGGCTGCCGGTGCACAGGGTTGGGCTGCTGCTGGCGCTGCTGCTGGGCTTGCCCTGGGGTGTGGCTGGCCAGCGCAAATACACCGATTGGCTGGTGGGCTGGCCCGGTGGTGTCGCACGGCCCACAGGCCGGGTGGCCCGCGCAGCTACCGCCACCGATACCGCCCAAGCGCTGGTTGCGGCCCTGCAGGCGGCGGGTTTTGCGGCGGCGCAGGTGGTGTACGATAGCCTGAGCCGCAGGTACCGTATCGAGCCGGGCCCATACTACAGCCTCGATTCCATTGGGGTGGTGGGGCTACCGGCGGCAGCCCTGGCCGATGTCCGCCGCACTGGGCTACGTGTGCCCTCCCCCTGGCAACCCACCCTGGCCGAGGCCTACACCCAACGGTGCCTGGCGGCAACGGGCAGCCACGGGTACCCCTACGCCGTGCTATCGGCCCCCCGGGTTTTGTACCATTCGCGCACGCCCGACAGCGTTGGGGTAACCGTAGCCTACCAGGTAGCCCCGGGCCCGTACACCGTTTGGGGGCTGCCCCAGGCCGATTCGGTGCTGCGCGAGCGCCCCCGCTGGCTGGCGGCCCAGCTTGGGTTGTACCCAGGCACCCCCTTCGCGTGGTCAGATTGGCAGGCCCTGGGCCAGCGGCTTGCGGCGCGGGGCTACTACACTTTGGCCGCCGCCCCCGTGCCACGCGACAGCGCCGGGGTGCTCTCGCCCCAGCTGCGCCTGAAACGGGTGGCAGCCAACCGGTTCGACGCCCTGGTGGGCCTGTTGCCCCCGCGCGAGGCCCAAACGGAGTGGCAACTGACGGCCCTTATTGACCTCAGGCTGGTGAGCGCCCTACGGTTGGGTGAACGCCTCACGCTGGGCTACGAGCAGTTCCCGGGCACCTCACGCCGGCTGAATGTGCGCCTCGAGGTGCCGCAGGTGGGCGGTTCGCGGCTGGGGGGCGAGCTTCGGCTTCAGCTCTTTAAGCAGGACAGCACCTTCCAGACCCTGCAGTTTGAGCCCAGCGTGCGGTACCAGGTGACACCCAACCTGTCGGCCGAGCTCTTCTCACAGGTACGCACCTCGGGCCTGTTGCGGGTGGCGCCGTTTCAAGCGACGGTCTTCCCGCCCCCGCCGGTGCTCGACAGCCGGGCGGCCTACACCGGTGTTGGCCTTCGGTACGACAGCCGCGACGACCCCCAGAACCCCCGCAGCGGCCAGCTCATTGCCCTGCGCTACGGCCTGGGTACGAAAACCGTCCGCCGAACCGTCGGCCTCGACTCCCTCGACTACAGCCGGCTGGCCCTGAACCAAACCCAGCAGGAGCTGCGCCTACAGGCCGAAACCTACCTGCCCTCGGGCCGCGCCCAGGTCTGGCGCCTAGCCCTGCAGGGCTACTGGCTGGGCCTGCGCGAGTATTTCGACAGCGACCTGCAGCCCTTTGGGGGGCTACGCACCCTGCGGGGCTTCAACGAAAACCAGTTTCTGCTCAGCGCCTACGCCGTGGCCTCGCTGGAGTACCGGCTGCTCCTGGGCGATGCGGCCTACCTGGGCCTGTTTGCCGACTACGGCTACCTGGAGCAGCGCAGTTTCACGGCCAGTACCCAGTTTCGGCCCGGCAGCGGGGGCTTCAGCCTGAGCCTTGACACGCAGGCAGGCCAGCTTCAGGTGGTCTATGCTGTAGGGCAAACCTCAGGGCAGCCCTTGCAGCTGGGCCGTGGCCGGGTGCACATTGGCTACGCGGCTGGGTTTTAGTCGGGGTACAGGGCCGCCAGACGGGTGGCCAGTGCCCGGGCCGAGAGCGGCACGGCACCCCGGGTAATGGCATGCCCGATCCAGTGGTCGAGCAAATCGTAATGGGGCCGATTGGGCTTGTTGTGGAAGGCCTTGGGGGGTAGCCCCAGCGCCTGGGCAAAGGCGTGCAGTTCTTCGAGCGAGGTATCGCTGATCAGGTGCGCGGTCCACCGCAGCCGACCCGCCACCGTGCGCTGCTTGGGCGTATCCACACAGAGCGCCATGCCGCGAAACAACAACCTTTGACTACCTTTTGCCAAATTAGGTTACCCTCGCACGAACTCTTTGGTAGGGGTGCGTTTTTACTGTCGTGGCAGTGCTGTTTCGCCGATGGATGCGCCCCTGGGGCTGCGCGCTGGTGCTGTGGGTGTTTGCCCTGGCGGCCCCGGGCCAGAGTGAGTTGTTCTCACGCCACAACGAAGCCTTGCGCAAGTATGCCGACGGCGAGTACCGTGCGGCCATTGAGGCCCTGAACGTGACCCTCACGCGGTACCCCGGTTTGGGCCAGGCCTTGTTGCTACGTGCGGTGTGCTATTCAGAATTGGGCAGTTATTCTGAGGCGATTCAGGACCTCGACCGGTTTATCCGCATGTACCGGCTCGATCCTGCCGGCTACATAAACCGGTGTTCGGCCTACTCGGCGCAGGGGCAGTTCGCGCTGGCCCTGGCCGATATCAATCAAGCCCTGAGTCTAGCGTTGGATAACCCCCAGGCGTTGGTCAACCGCTCGAGCGTGTACCTGGGCCTACGCGACTACAGCCATGCCGTCGAAGACTGCAACCGAGCGCTTCAGCTTGACCCCACGCTGCAATCGGCGTACCTCAACCGCGGCGATGCCCTCAGGGCCATGGGCCTAGAGGCCGAGGCTATCCAGAGCTACCGCGCAGCCCTTCTGGCTTCGGCCGAAAGTGCCGGGCCGCTCGCCAGCAACGGCAAGGCCTATTTCGAGCTGCAGGAGTACGACCAGGCATTGGCGGCGTATACACGTGCGCTGAGCCTTTCGGGTGAACAGCCCGGTACGTATGTAGGCCGGGGGCAGGTACACCTGGCCTTGAAACACTACACCGAGGCTATAAAGGACTTCAACCGGGCCCTACGCATCAGCCCTGACTTTGCCAATGCCTACATCCAACGCGGTCAGGCTCGCCTGGGGCTCGGCGACACCACCAGCGCCCTTTCGGACTACAACCACGTATTGGCCACCGACTCTACCCACGCATTTGCCTATTTCGCGCGGGCCTCGCTCCGGTACGCCCAGCGCGACTGGCAGGCGTCGCTGGCCGACTACACGCTGGCCATCCGCTTTAACCCCGACAACGCCGGGGCCTACAACAACCGGGGCAACCTTCGGCTGTTCCTCAAACAGCCCGAAGCTGCGCTGGCCGACTACGACACCTCGCTCACCCTGGCCCCCAACGCCGCCGATACCTACAACAACCGGGGCTACTGCCACAACCTATTGGGCCACGACGAGCAGGCGCTCGCCGACTTCGACCAGGCCCTCAAGCTTAACCCCTACCTGGTGCAGGCCCTCTCGAACCGCGGTGCGACCTACCAGCGGCTGGGCCGGTGGCGCAAGGCCATCCAGGACTACACCGCCGTCATTCGCCTCAGGCCCAACGAAGGAGCTGCCTACCTGCAACGCGGCGATGCCTACCAGCGCGAAGAACTCTACTCAGAGGCCGAACGCGACTACCGGCAAGCTGCCGCCATCGACTCGGGAAGCCTTCTGCCCTTCATCAAGCTCGTCGACCTCATGGTTGGGCAGCGGCAGTACGCGCGCTCCATCCCGCTGCTCGATTCGCTCATTGCCCACGACTCTACCCAGGTGCTCTACTACCAGAACCGTGGGGTTTCGCACCTAAAGCTGAGCCAATACCCCGCCGCGCTGGTCGATTTCTCGCGTGCACTCGAACTGCTGCCCAACAACCCCATCACGCTGTACTACCGCGCGACCACCTTATGGGCCTTGCAAAAATTCGACGAGGCCTGCGCCGATTGGCAACAGGCCGCCGGGTTGGGCGACGAACCCAGCCAGACGGCACTGGTCGAGAACTGCAGTCCTGAAGCCCGCGCCAAGGGCCGCCCCCCGAAATGACCGGCCCTACCCCCGAGACCTACCCCGCCCCGCCCGACCTTGAGGCCCGCTGGGCGGCCCTGCAAGCCCGGCTTGCAGACACCCTGGGCAGTGCCCCCCCCACGACCGAAGCGCTGCTCCTGCTCATTGGCCTGCAGCGCATGGGCCTGGCGCCCGAAAAACTGAGCAAAACCCAGAAGCAGGACCTCATCCAGCTGGGCAGCTTTACCGTCCTGGCCCATGGCGGCTACTACCGCGAAACCTACACCGACGACGAGGGTTGGCCCCACTTCGAGTTGAAGCGGCCCCTGCCGTTTCTCGACATTTTTTCGCAGGCCGTATTCGTCAAGCACCGCCTGGTAGAGTACTTCGAAGCCATCTTTGCCTAGGTATGACACGTGCTTGCAGCCTTCTGGTGTTCCTGGCCCTGGTGGCCCTTTCGGGTTGTGGCCCCAAGTACCCCGGCGCCGACGTAGTGCTGCACACCCAGCACGGCGACATCGCCATTCGGCTCTACGCCGAAACACCTGGCCACGCGGCCAACTTCCTGGCCAATGCACGGGCGGGGGTGTACAACGGGGTAACGTTCCACCGCGTAGTGGATGGGTTTATGATCCAGGCCGGCGACCCCAAGACCCGCGCCACGAACGAAGGCATACC
This sequence comes from Bacteroidia bacterium, assembly GCA_033763015.1. Lineage (GTDB taxonomy): Bacteria > Bacteroidota > Bacteroidia > J057 > JANRLA01 > JANRLA01. The sequence goes on along the minus strand of JANRLA010000045.1, from coordinate 8,226 downwards.
CAATGTGCCCGATACCACACTACCGGCCGAGATTCTGCCCCAGTTTTACCACAAGCGTGGCGTACTCGCTGCTGCCCGTAATGGCGATCAGCAGAACCCTGACCGCCGCTCGTCAAACCTCCAGTTCTATATCGTTACGGGCCAAACCTACACCGCCAGCGATTTGGACCAGTTGGAGGCCGAAATTGACAGCCGCAACCGCGAACGCATCATCTACCAGTACCAAGTGGCCCCCGAAAACGCCTGGCTCTGGACCTACGTAGCACAGCTTCAAGACTCACTGGCCCTCGAGCGCCTGCGCCGCACCAACCCCGATAGCCTGCGGCGGATGGAGGCCCGTATCGGCGAACTCGAACGCCAACTGGTGGCCGCACAGGATGCCCTGCCGGGCTACCGCTTTTCCACTGCCCAGCGCGAGACCTACACCACCCTGGGGGGTGCACCCGTGCTCGATGGCCAGTACACTGTTTTTGGCGAGGTGGTGGCAGGCATGGAAGCCGCCGACCTCATCGGCAAAGCGCAGGTGGTGGGCGAGCGCCCCGTAGACCCAGTAGTACTACAGGTTACCGTGGTGGCCCCCAAAGACAAGTACGGCCCCGAAGTGCTGCCAATAGGGGCTAAGTAAGCGCGCTAGCTAAAGCTCTTGTGGTACAGGTTGTCGATCAGATCGGCAAACGAGTGCGAAACGGGGTAGAAAAACTGCTCCAGTGGCACGTTGCGCTTGGGCCACTCGCTCTTGATGGCACTTTGCAGATCTAAGAAATACACCTGCCCCGTTTTCAGGCTCAGGCACATGAAGTTGCGAAACTTGTCGACGGCGATGGGCAGGAACCCTTCGGGCAGCTGGTGCCGGAGCGAGTAGCGCGTGCGGATCAGGTCGTCGTGCCCGCGGTCGTTCAGGCCCAAAAACTTCCGGATAGCAAAGCTGTATAGGTATTTCTGGTCGTGCCCCGATACCACGTCGAAAGTGTTGTGGTAGGGTACCCCGCCATTGTAGTTCAGGAGAAAGGCCCGGTAGTCAAGGGGGAGCGTGTCGCCAATTTTGCCTTCCAGGGCAAGCAGGTCTCGCTCGGTGAGCCGCCTGTTGTCCGTCTGCATCCTGAGCGTTTGCACAGCCATCTACCTGCCTAGTTAGAAGCCAATCGGATTACACTTTGAAACCTACTACCAGTACATCATCTACCTGCTCATAGTCTGCGCCCATCCAACCCAAAATCTCGGTGTCCAGTTTTTCGCGCTGGGCATCGGGCGCAAGTGGCGATATGTCGCGCAGCAGTTCCTTAAACCGCTTGGTCATGTACTTGCGGCCCTTGTCGCCGCCAAACTGGTCCTGGAAGCCGTCGGTAAATAGGTAGTAGACGTCGCCGGCCTGCATGGTAATGGTCTCGATACTGAACTGTTCGGTATCGGCTACCTGCGCCCCACCAATGGCACGTTTATCGGCTTTGTATTCGTGGATTTCGCCGCCACGGATAAGGATGAGCGGGTTGTTGGCCCCCGCCCAGTGCAGGATGCCTTTGTCGTGTTCGATGACGGCAAACGACATGTCCATCCCGTCGTTCGACTTTGAGCCCGCCTGGTCTTGCCGAAGCGCCCGTCGTACCGCTTTGTGCAGGTTGAAGAGCACCTCGTGGGGCATACGGTAGCCCAACTGCTTCACGACCAGGTTGAGCAGCGTGTTGCCAATCATGGTCATGAAGGCCCCAGGTACACCGTGGCCGGTGCAGTCGGCGGCGGTAATCAGGGTGTAATTGTCTTCGGTCGAAAACCAGTAGAAGTCGCCCGAAACAATGTCTTTGGGCCGCCAGAAGATAAAGCTCTCAGGCAGCACCTGCCGTACAACCTGTACATCGGGCAGCATGGCCGTCTGGATACGGAAGGCGTACTGGATGGAGTCGGTGATTTCGCGCTGTTTGTGCTCGATGATACCGTAGGCTTCGTCCAGTTTTTTCTTCTCTTCTTGGATGATGGCCCGCTCGCGTTCTGCCATTTCGCGCTCTTTGTTGAAGCGCAGGGCCGCCAGTTCCTTCTGCTTTTTCTCTTCCTCTTCCTTTTTGCGGTCGGTGATGTCGCGGCTGTTGAGCACGATACCCTTAATCAGGGGGTCGGCCAGCATGTTCGTGCCGCTACTTTCAAAGTAGAGCCACGAGCCATCGCGGTGCTGCATCCGGAAGCTGAAGAAGAACGTACTCTTCTGGCTCAGGGCATTGCGCAGCAGGGGGTGGTCCTCCTGGTGCACCAGCTCGAAGATGGGCTGCCCCAGCAGGTTATCGGCCTGGTAGCCCAGCACCCGTTCCGACGAGGGGCTTACGTATTGGAGCAGGCCCTCGCCATCGAGTATGGTAATAATGTCAAGCGAGTTCTGTATCAGCGACTTGTACTTGCCCTCGGTCACCTGGGCTTTGGCAGAGCTCTTGCGGTCGAGGGTAAAACCACCCGCGGCTGGTGCCCCCACCAGTTTGAGCATATTGAACAGCACCACACCCGTAACGCCTAACAGCACCACCGAGCCGATTATGGCGCCTGCCACCGGCAGCACGAATTCCCCTCCGGAAGCCCGAAATACGGCATAAACGAAGGCTAAGCAGATAACTGCCACCACACCCATCACCGCGTAGTAGGCAACACGCGCCTGCTGGTGGACGATGCGGTTCTGGCGGCGTACCCGTGCACTGTGTATAGCTACACTCATAGCAGACGGTTGGGGGGTTGAGGGAACTGGGAGGTAGGTAGAGTCGGTAACGGGGGCACCTAGAAGGTAGGGAACGGCAGCGCTGGCCGGTTGTAGGTCTTGCCACCAATGAGGTACGAGAGCATAACCTGAAGCCCACCGTAGCTACTGGTGAGCAGCGAATTGTCAGACAAAATGATCTCGGCGGCCACGCCCACCTGTAAGGTTCGGGCCAGCTCAAGGCCCATGAACGGGGCCATGCTTTCCAGGCCGCTGCGCTTGATGGTGCCGTTGAGTAGCGGCACTTCGCCGAGCTGCAGGCGGGTGTTAAGGCCGAAGAGCAGCGCAGCACTTTCGTTTTCGAACAGCTTGCCGTCTTCGTAAAACACCACCCGGCCAAAGGCACCCAGCTGGAGTAGCTCTGAGTTGTTCTGCTGCTGGAAGACAAAGTTTGCGTTCAGGTCGAGTGCGCTTCGCAGGCGCAGCTTGGCGCCCCCGTACACGTTGAGCCGGCGGCTTACGCGTAAGTCTGACGCATCCGAAAAAGCCAGGTTGGGCCGTGTCAAGCGGTGCATGCCGAAACCGGCGTAGTAGTTGAGCTCCTGGTTGCCCTTAATTTTCTGGGTGCGGTAGTACACCAGGCCAATCGAAGCATCGAATTTGGGCTGGGTGCTTTCGCCGGCCGTGAAAATGGTCTCGCTCGTCACGCCAGTAAACCCACCCGTGCCGGCGTTGAACTGGTCGGCGAAAATGAGTTGGGGGTTGTCGACACTCAGCTGAATAAGGCCGATCGAAAACCCGGCCCGTAGGTGGTCGTAGCGCACTTTACGGCCCAGCGGTGCCTCCCAGGCCCCCTGGATGTGAGCCTCGCGGGTCGTAAGCCCACCGGCCCCATCAATGTACACCAAGGCCCCAAGGCCCCCGTTCAGCTTTTGCGAATAGTAGGGGTAGCCAATGCTGACTACCGAAGTGGTGTACGTTTCGTCGAGTGTCGCACGGCGGGTGCGGCTCGTGATGTCGACTCCAAAATTGCCATCGACCAGGCCTGCTAGCGCCGGGCTCAGCAGCGCCGGGTTCGCAAAAGGCATAGAGCCAATGCCCCCCTGGCACCAGGCCTGTGCGGGGATGAGGAGCAGTAGAAGGCAACGCCAGCGAAGTTTCATGCCCAATTAGCGAATAAGGGTCACTATGCCCCGGTAAGTTACAATTCCTTCACCAGGAAACTGGATACGCGCCAAGTAGCTGTAGGTGCCGGGGTCGAAGTCTTCCCCGGTGGCCGTGCGGCCATTCCAGCCTTCCTGCCAGAGCGTTACGGCCTGTTCGGGGTCGAGCGCGGGGTCGGTCGCCTGGTACACCAATAAGCCCCAGCGGTCGTAGATGTTCAGGTCCAGCAGCAGGGGGTTGGCCTGGGTGGGCACCCCGGGTACATCCAGTTCATTGGGGACGGGCCTGAAAACGTCGTTCAGCCCGTCGCCATTTGGTGTAAAGGCGGTAGGGAAGAAGTAGCTCACCGACTCAATGTTCACGTAATCGGTGCGCACCTCCAGGTCTGCGCAGCCCAGCGCGTTTTCGGCCAAAAGCACCACCGAATACAGCCCGGGCCGGGTGTAGAAGTGGCTGGTCGTGGCCAGGGTGTCAAAGTTGAGTGTGCCCGAATCGGGGTCGCCAAAGTTCCAGAAGTAGGCAATGGCGTTCGGGGTAGTGCTGTTGAAATCAATGTCGCGCTCGTACGAGGGCACCGTGATGGGGTTGGGGTCGAAGGGCAACCCCGAAACGCTGCTGCGCGCCTCGAAACTGGCCGAGGGCGAGCCCACCAGTGTGATGGTATTCTCGGCGTAGCTCACGCAGGTGCTCAGCTTCACACACTCAATGGTGTACACCTGAGAACCTATGCCCAGGATAGAGTCCACGAGTGTGCTGTCGGAAAAGCTGCCGCGCGGGATGTTTAGCCGTTGGCTGGCGGGGAACCCTGCCGCCTCTAGGGTCGCAAAATCGCCGCGGTACCAGTACACCGTGTCGCAGTCGCTTACCGTCGGGCTGTAGGTGAACTGCGTGACCACCGGCGTACCTACCGGTACGGCATCGTCGCGGATTTCACAGAACTCGGCATCCTGGATGGCCGGGGGGGTATTCGGCGTAACGTCGATGGTTATTTGATCTACCGAGCCACAGCCGTTGCTGGTGCGGGCAAACACCTCATAAATGGTGGTTACAGTCGGGCTCACCAATGGGCTGCGCTTAGTGGCCTCAGAGCCGGGGGTGCTGCCCAGGCTGGCGACATCGCCAGTGACTACACGCCAGCGTACCTCGGCCGCTGCCCCGGTCAGTGTATCGCCGCCTACCGATAAGCGAGTTCGCTGACCGTTGCAAATGTTGGTTGAGGTGGCCAGGGCATTGATCTGGCCACCCTGCTGCACGGTAACCGTTTGGTTGCGGAAGAAGGTACAGTTGCCTACGTCGGCTCGGACACTGAATTGCCGTGTGATGGCAGGCGAGATGGTGACTGTCTGGGCAGCGGGGTTGTCTACCCCCGCCGCCGGGCTCCAGGAAAATGTGGCTGGCGGGAGGCCGCTGTCGAGCTGCGCCGAGAGGGTGATGGTGTCGCCGAAGCAAATGTTGTTATCGGCGTCGGACGACACAATGCGCAGCTGGTTTTCATGCAGCACCTGTACAAACTGCCGGTTGGTATCGGGCGGGCAGGCGCTGTTGCGTACGATGAACAGGAGCTCAATCGTCCGGCCGGTATCCGAAAGTGCCGGCACAAACCGGACCACTTCGGTGGTGTCGTTGGGGATGAAACTACCGGGGCTGGTTGCGCCTACGGCAATCCACTGCGAGGTGGCGTTGGGGTCGCCCAGGCGTCGGTTGCCGACCAGCGTATCGCTCACAAACGGGTAGCACACGTCGTTGATGGGCGCAAATACGCCGTTGGGCGAATCGAGCACATTCAAAAACCGAGTGATGCGGCGGGGCTGGCACGAAGGGGCAAAAATGGAGTACACGATTTCGATGCGCCGACCAATGTCGAGCGTATCGGGCAGGTACCGGTACACAACCGAGTCGGGGGCTACGACCGTCGAGTCGAAAACCCCAAAACCGTTGGCGGCTACCAGGGTTACACCCGAAGTGCCCGGGCCAGGTTTGCCGTAGAGCAGCGGGCTGGCATCGGCCTGGCACACCGAACGGATGACATCGGCATCGTCGCCGCCGACGTAGTTGAAGGTGCCCTCCACTGTACTCGTGTTGAAGGCCACACTACGGGTAATGACCGTGGGTGGGCAGCCACCGCTAGTGATAACCCAGTTCAGGTTCACCGTCCGGCCCGCATCCAGGATGTTCGAGTTGTAGGTGGCGTTGGGGTTCAGGCTATCTGAGAACACACCGGCACCCACATTGGGCCCAAACGAATCGAGCCGCCAGACGCCCCGGAACGAGGGGCTGCCCAGCGTAGCACCGAGCGGGTCAGTGCTCGCGCCCGCACAATAGGGACCGCCCGTAACTGCCGGGAAGGTGCCCGTCGGTAGTGCGCTTACGCTCACGCGGATGGTATCGAAGCTCGTAGTTTGTTGGGTACAGAGTGTGTTTGTCACGTCCCAACGCAGCACGAACTCTTTGCCTACATCGGCAAGGGAAGTGATGTACGAAGCCGAGGCGGTATTGGCATTGGGCGAGAACGTACCCGCGCCAGGGATGCCCGTGCCCACCTCGGTAAGGGTCCAGGTGCCCACCCCGCCCGTGCCAATGGCATCAATGCTGAGGGTGCCGCCCTGGCAGACGGCCGAACGGTTGGGTGTCAAAATCTCGGCGGTGGCCCGTTCGCCGACCGACACGATGATCGACTTCACGTCGGGCGTACAATCGCCCCCGAAGACGACCCAGTTTAGCTGGATGTCCTGCCCGTTGTCGGTAGGTGCGGCGGTGTAGCGGGCGGTTGTGGCGTTAACGACGGTAAACGAGCCCGCACCGTTGGTGGTGGTCCAGGCCCCGATCTCGCCACTCAGGATGCTGCCCACCAGGTTGGGCGTTTGGTCGCCGACGCAAATGGGGGGTATGCTAAAGTTCGTGATAGCACCCAGCGGCACGGGGTCTACTTGCACAAACGCCGAGTTGCTAAAGGCCGTGTCGCAGGCCGTTACGGTAGCTACCCGGTAAAAAATGCTGCCCGTCAGGCCAGGCGCCGGGGTAAAGGTGTTGCCGGTAACGGTTCCTATCGCTGCCGACCAGTTCACGCCATCGGTACTTTCTTGCCAGGCTTGGGCGGGTGTTACAGTGCTAGAAAGGGTTAGGCTGAACCCACCCAATTGGTCCTCGCAGATCGTCGAAGAAGCTGGGGCTACTACACCCGGGTCGGCCAGCGGCGAAACAATGACCGGGATGACGACCGATCGGTTGGTATCCGGCCCACAGGCCGCCGATAGGCGGAAGTAGTACGTGCCCGGTGTGCTAATGCCGGGTACCGAGAGGATACGGCCATCCACCCCGTCGGCAGAAAGGATGGAAGCTGATGAGTAATTGGTTAGGTTGATAGATACCTGCCAGACCGAAACATCGGTGATACTGCTTTTGCTGTAGCTGTTATCTACCGATACCACAAATGGCTCGTTCACACAGACCGTCTTGCCGGGGTTGGCCTGGCCGGGGTTAAACCCGCAGTTCGATACCACGACCTGGGCTGTGGTGCTACCCACACACCCGGCGGTGTTCGTCTCGGTAAGTGTAACGGAATAGGTGCCATTTGCCGTGAAGTTTCCGGTAATGCTGGTACCTGTCGTGCCGAAGCCAACTGCGCCACCGGCTGGCGAAATGCTCCAGCTGTAACTGCTGCCCGGTGTTACACTCGCTACGCTGTAACTCACCGTGGCGGTGGGTGCAAAGCCCGGGAAAAGTGCGTTCGGTGCCGCGCCAGGCGAGATGCTGGGTGTGGGGTTAGGCTGTAGCTGCAATACCACAAAGGCCTCGCCACGCTGGCTACCGAGTATGCGGGTCAGGTACAGCGTATCGGACTGGGTGGCCGAAACACTACCTACCGATACGTTTACCGTTGTGCCGGTCGTGGCCGAAACAATTGCCGCGCGCGGGCCTTGCGCACCGTTTCGGATGGTCCAGGTGTAGGTACTTGCCGGGTCTACGGGGGCGAGTACACTAAAGCTGGTCGTGCTATTGCCGCATATTGGCAGCACGCTGGGGCCGGTAATGCCCACCGGCAGGTTACAGTCAACAACCGTAATGTCGGTCGTCGGCGATAGGCTTACCGCGCTACACGTGGGCCGGGTGGCCTGGTAACTGAAGGCATAGCTTACCCCCACTGTAGCGGGCAGGGGAACGTTCAAAAACGTGATGGCGCCCCCACCCGTTGGCCCGACACGCACGAACCCAGGTAGCGCAACACCGTCGCGCAGCAGCTGGTAGGTAACGCCGACTTCGGTTGCCGGCAGGGTGAGCGTAATGCGGGGGTCTGAGGCGCACACGTTGGGGCTGCCCACCAGTGCCAGGGTATCGTTGGCAACGGGCGAACCACTTACCCGAATGACCAATACCGACTCGCAGTTCGAGAG
>JANRLA010000044.1:0-29032 GCA_033763015.1 Bacteroidia bacterium | reverse complement strand
GCGGAACGCCCCGGTTGGTGTGGCTACCCGCGTGGGCCGAGTCGGGCCGCAGGTCGCCTTGGCTGGCATACACCGGTTTGGGCACGGGCGGGGGCGCATAGCCCGGGTTTTCGCGCGCCGGGGGCGTGTTGCGAGTATCGGTGGCAGGGGCCGTGGGTTTGGGCGGCTCTACAGTCGGCCTAGCCTGCGGCTGGGGTTGCGGCCTGGGTTGTGGGGTTGCGGCGGCCGGCGTGGGGTTGGTACGCGGGGTTGGCGTTGCAGGGTTAGGGTTGGTACGGGTTGTGGGCGTTTCGGTGGGGGCGGCAGGCGTGGTCGCCGGGGGTGTGGCTGGGCGTGGTTGGGGCGTGGTGGGCGTAGTCGCCGAAGGCTGCTGCGCCGTACCCGAGGGTTGCGGCTGCGTGGCCGAAGGCTGCGGGCTTGCCGCGGGCGGGTCCCCCGAGGGGTTGGGCAGGGTCGGTCGTTCGCCCGAGGCCAGCGGGGGGGTGGTCGGTTGGGGTGAGGTAGTGCTGGGGGTGGTTGCTGGGGGCTTTGCCTGGGCCAGGTAGGTGTTGGTGCCTGGCAGGCCCACGGGGTAGTAGGTGTTGTCGTCGGCCAGGCCTTTGCAGCCAATGGCGGGCTTGATGTCGAAGAAGATGACCCGTTCGTTACCCTTGACGAAGGTGCTGTCCCACTGCAGCAGCATCAGGATGTCGGCCACGCTTTGCTTGATGCAGTTAAGCCGCCCTGTCAGCACGCGCACGCCCTGGGTTTTGCCGCCCTTGCCTATCCGTACCTCGAGGTACAGGTTGTCGGTACCACAGCAGCGGGTCTGGGTTTCGAGCATATAGTAGATGAACCCTTTGACGGTGCTCTTCCCGTCGTTGAATTGCAGGGTGAAGGGGTCGGCCACTGCGGCCGTAACATCGAAGCCCTCCTGGGCCCTGAGGGGCATGTGCCCTACCAGCAACAGGGCCAGGGGCAGTAGCACCTGGCGCAACGGGTACCTACAGAATGCCATACCTGTCAAAGAACGCGAAAGTAATGGCACCCCATACACCTGGCCTGGGGTAGCCGTGGGTGATTTTTTTGCCCTAGGCGCAGGCAAAATCGGTGTATCTTACCCCAGGTAGTGCCCAGTGGGGCATATACCTGCCCACAGCGTTCGCTCGTTCCCGCCGCATGCTCTACCAGTTTTGGCGTACCCTCTCGCTCCTGGGCACCAAGGGCCTGCAAGACCCCCTCTTTCGTAACCGTATCATCTTCAGCAACCAGATCAACTTCTGCAGTTGGCTGGTGGTGCTCATTTACTCGGTGGTGCTCTGGCGGTTCGGGCACGCACCTTCGCTATCGTTTCTGGTAGTCTATACCCTTGGGGCTGCGGCCACGACGCTGCTGCTGCGGTACCGGTATTACACTCCGGGTCGTGTGCTGCTCATTGGCTTTACCTCGATTAGCCTGTACGTCTACATCCGCGAGTTGGGAGGGCCACCGGCCGTCGGGGTATTTTTCTACCCAATCCTGCTCTTGCCCGCTATCTGCTTCGATACCCGCGAGCGGTGGCTTTTGGTGCTGGGCACGTTCCTGGCGGTGGCGGCCCCTGTCCGGTTGCTCTGGGTCATTCGGAACCCCAAGAACCCGATTCTCTTCATACCCCACCCGATTCCCAACGGGTTGGCCCTTTCCATGGTTGTGGTGGCGGCCTGCTTGGTGGTGCTCATCTTCCGGCTCTACCAGCACCGGGCGACCCAGTACCTGTTCCGGCTGCTCGCCGAAAGCCGGAACCAGGTCGAGGAGCTGCAGAGCCAGGAGGAAGAGCTGCGGCAGAACACCGAAGAGATGCAGACCACGCAGGACCAGATGGCCCATGTGCAGGAAGAACTCCGCCGTAAAAACGAGCAACTCGAGCGCAGTGCGCAGCGCATGGCCGAGGCCCAGCAGCAACTGCGCGAGGCCCTGGCCCAGCTCCAGCACAACCAGCGCCAGCTCGAACTCCAGCGTACCTACGACCGTGGCGTAGCCGAACTGACCACCTCACTGCACTGGGACGGCAGCCTGAGCCTGGCCACCTGGGCCGATACCCTTATGGCCCACCTGGTCACGTTCTCTGAAGCCACCCTGGGCTGCCTCTACGTGCCCGACCGCCTGTACCAGCCCGGCAGCACACCCTACCTGGGGGTCGTGGGCGCCTTTGGGCTGCCCGAGGGGCTCGAGGTCATGCGCGTAGCCTGGGGCGAGGGCATGGTGGGCGAAACCGCGCGCAGCCGGCGTACCCGCCACCTGAAGGGCCTATCGGACCAGAACCTGGTTTTCCAGCTTTCCTTCGATCGCCTTGCGCCCACCGACATCCTGGTGCAACCCCTGGTGAGCAATGACACCCTGGAGGGGGTCATCTACCTGGCCTCCGCCAAGCCCCTCTCCGAGCCCGCCGTGCTCTTTTACGAGCGGGTAGCCCCCTTGGTGGCTGCCAGCCTGGAGACGATCCGGAGCCAGACCCAGATCCGTACCCTGCTGCAAGAGAGCGAAGAAAAAACCCGCCAGCTCGAGGAAAACGAACTGCTCCTGCACCGCAACATCGAAAAGCTCGTCGCCTCCCAGCGCGACATGCGCTTTGCCCAGCGCCAGCTCGAGGCCAACGAAAACAAGCTCCGCGAGCTCAACGAGCACCTCGAGCGCCGCGTCACCGAACGCACCCAGGCGCTCGAAGAAGCCCTGGCCGACCTGAAGAGTACCCAGATCCAACTGGTGCAGAGCGAAAAAATGGCCTCCCTCGGCCAGCTCATTGCCGGTATCGCCCACGAGATCAATACCCCTGTAGGGGCAATCAAAGCCTCGGCCGACAACATCCGCGACCTGCTGCCGCCCCTGCTGCGCGACCTGCCCCAGCTGCTCGACCACCTGGCCCCCGATACCCGGGCGCTCTTCGACCGGTTGGTGGGCCAGCTCATGGCCACCACCCGCCAGCTGACCTCAAAAGAAGAGCGTAGCCTACGCAAGCAGTACGCAACCCTGCTGGCCGAAGCCCAGGTAGACGAAGCCGACGAACTGGCACGCCGCATCGTCGAGGCTGGCTTCCTTGATGAGCTTGCGCCCTACCTGCCCCTGCTGGCCCCCGAACACCGCGAGCTCATGATTTCTACCCTCTTCAGCATCGGCCAGCTGCGGGTAAATGCCGACAACATCGGTATCGCTGTCGAGAAGACCCGCAAAATCGTCTTTGCCCTCAAAAACTACGTGTACCGCCAGCGCGACAACAAAACGGTGCCCGTCAACCTGCAGCAGAACATCGATACTATCCTTACCCTCTACCACAACCAGCTCAAGTACAACATCGAGGTAACGACCGACTACCAGCCCGTGCCCGAGGTGGAAGCCTTCCCCGACGAGCTGGGCCAGGTGTGGACCAACCTGCTCTACAATGCCATTCAGGCCATGGACGGTAAGGGCACCTTCTCGGTCAGCGTCAAGCCCGCCTCCGAGCCCGGCTTTGTCGCCGTCGAAATGGTCGACGATGGGCCCGGCATCCCGCCCGAGGTTCAGCCCCATGTCTTTGAGCCCTTCTTTACCACCCGCCGCCGCGGCGAGGGCACCGGCCTGGGCCTCCACCTGGTGCAGAAAATCGTAGAGCGCCACCACGGTAGCATTCACCTGGAGTCTGCGCCCGGCCGCACGGCCTTCACCGTCATCTTGCCCATCACCCAGCCCGCGCCCATCCTACCGCTGGTCGACCAGATGCCCTCGGGGGCCCTGGCGCGTATGATTCTGTAAGAACACCCTCCCTTTCCATGGCCCCTATCGTCGCCGAGTTCCGTACCCAGACCGTCTCCCTGTGGGGGTACCTCCTCATCTTTGGGTACACCGTGCTCAGTGTTGGCGGGCTGGCCGTGGGCATTGCCTTAACCGACGACCCGCTACGCACCTGGCTGGCATACCTGTTGGCCACCCTGCCCATCGGGGGCTTTATGGCCCTCTCGTGGCTGCTGCGCGAGGAGGTCTTTTTCCGCATCAGTACCGACGGGCTTGAACGCCGGGTGCGGCCCGCTACTCGGCTATCGCTCATCCGGCCCTGCAGCGATACCTGGCGCTGGAAAGACGTAGAAGACTACCTGGTAGACGACGACCGCGTGCTGGGCCGCTTTGGCCTGCTCGAGGTGGGGCTGCGTGTGCCCCCAGGCACCCTTCGGGTTAGCCCACTCAACCGGCAGGAGCTGCCCGCCTACCACCGGTTCCTCACCGCGTTCCGGCAGCACGTGGCCGAACTGAATGCCGACAAGACCGACCGCGCCGTAAGTGTGGCGACCATCCGGGCCCGCACCAGCCTCTTCCAGTCGCGCTGGGCCAAGCTCCTGGCCGTGGGAGTAGCCCTGGTGGGGGCTGGGCTCCTGGTGGTAACCCTGGTGCTACCGGCCGTAGGCGAGCACCGCTGGCAGTGGGTGTACGTAGCCTTGCTGGTGTGTGCGGCGGCGGCGTATACCGTGCGGCGGGTGTTTTTCTCGTCTCGGGGCGGCGTGGGGGCCTAGTCGGCGTATTCCAGGATGTAGATTTCCTCGTCGGGCCGCTTCATGAGGTAGGCCTCGCGGGCAATGCGTTCCACTTCGCGCAGGTTGTTGTCCAGCTGGGCCCGTTCGCGGCGCAGGCGCACGATCTCGGTCTCGTAATAGGCCTTATCGGCCGACAGGTCGGCCACCTTGGCCTTGAGGGCCAGTAGCGTTGACACATCGTACCGGTCGAAGAACAGCATCCAGACCCCCGAGAGCACCGCCACCCGGAAGTACCGGTTGCGCAGCCGGTAGGCCACCCATCGGTAGATCCAAATCACTTTGTGCTTCAAAGTCAACGCAAGCCGCTTCATGGCCGAAAGGGGAAAAAGTCGGCGCCGTACCGCCCCGCGGCGCCCAGTTCCTCTTCAATGCGGAGTAGCTGGTTGTACTTCGCCACCCGGTCGCTGCGGCTGGCGCTACCGGTCTTGATCTGGCCACAGTTTACGGCCACGGCCAGGTCGGCAATGGTGGTGTCTTCGGTTTCGCCGCTGCGGTGGCTTAAGATGCTGCGGTAGCCGTTGCGCGAAGCCAGGCCGATGGTCTCGAGCGTTTCGGTCAGGGTGCCAATCTGGTTGACCTTGATCAGGATGGCATTGCCGGTGCGCGCTTCGATGCCGCGCTGCAGCCGCTTGGGGTTGGTCACGAACAGGTCGTCGCCCACCAGCTGCACTTTGTTGCCCACCGTTTCGGTGAGGGCCTTCCAGCCCTGCCAGTCGTCTTCGTGCAGGCCGTCTTCAATGCTCACGATGGGGTACTGCAGGCACCAGCTGGCCCAGTAGCTCACCAGTTCGTCGGAGCTTAGGCGCCGGCCGCCCGATTTGTGGAAGTGATAGTTGCGGGCCGTAGCGTCGTAGAATTCCGATGCCGCGCAGTCGAGCGCCAGGGCAATATCGGTGCCCGGGGTGTAGCCCGCGCGCCCAATGGCCTCGAGCACGGCCTCGATAGCTGCTTCGTTGCTCTGCAGGTTGGGGGCAAAGCCGCCCTCGTCGCCCACGTTCGTCGAGAGGCCTTTTTGCTTGAGCACGGCCTTGAGGTGGTGGAAGACCTCGGTGCCCATGCGCAGGGCCTGCGTGAAGCTGTCGGCCCGTAGGGGCACAATCATAAACTCCTGCACATCAATGCCGTTGTCGGCGTGGCTGCCCCCGTTCAAGATGTTCATCAGGGGCACGGGCAGTACGTGGGCCTGGGCCCCGCCCAGGTACCGGTATAGTGGCAGGCCCAGGCTCTGCGCCGCGGCGTGGGCACACGCCAGCGACACGCCCAAGAGGGCATTGGCCCCGAGCTTCGACTTGTTCTCGGTGCCGTCGAGGGCTACCAGGGTCTGGTCGATGAGCTGCTGCTCGTAGGCCGGGTGGTCCAGCAGCTCGGGCGCGATGAGGGTTTCGATGTTTGCCACCGCCTGCTGCACGCCTTTGCCCAGGTAGCGGTTGGCATCGCCGTCGCGCAGCTCCAGCGCCTCGTGGCTACCGGTGCTTGCGCCGCTGGGTACGGCTGCACGGCCCCAGGCCCCGTCGTCGAGAAACACTTCGACTTCGACCGTGGGGTTGCCGCGCGAGTCGAGAATCTCCCGCGCCAGGATGTCGCTAATCAGGGCCATGTGGCAAAACTACACCCCTCGGCCGCACCGCAGCCTACCCCAAGCGTACACAGGGCCGTGGCCCGGCCTGGGGGCCGGTGTGGAGTACCACCCCTAAACGGGCTACCGCACCCCGTGCATCATCCGCTTGAGCCGCCCGGTAAGGGCCAGGAGGATGAGCCCCGCGGCCGCCGGCAGAATGACCATTACCATGAAGAACTCGTACAGGTTCGTGATGGTAAAGCCGGCAAAGGTGGGGTAGCTGGTGGGGATGTTCTTTTCGGCCAGTTGGGCCAGGTGGGCGGCGTTGGTGTCGGCGCCACTGAGCACCTGCCCCAGGTCGATGCCCAGCTTTTGGGCCTCCTCGTACTTGTCGCCCGTGGGGGGCAGCAGTGCACCTAGCGTACCCGCCAGCGCATAGCCCCCGGCGTTGGCCAGGAACCACACGCCCATCAGCAGCGAGGTAAACCGGATGGGCGCCAGCTTGCTCACCAGCGAAAGGCCAATGGGCGAGAGGCAGAGCTCGCCCACGGTGTGGAAGAAGTACATGAGGAACAGCCACAGCACGCTGATGCGCGTAGCAGCATCGAGGCCCTTGAACTGCAGGCCTACCAGCAGCGAGCCGAACGCTAACAGCAGTAGCCCGACACCCTGCTTGGCCGTCGAAATAGGCTCGGCGTTGCGCCGCCCCAACCAGAGCCACAGCAGGCTGAAGGGGATTGAGAGCAGGATGACAAACGTGCTGTTGGCGTTCTGCACCATGCTGGGGGGCATCTCCCACCCCAAGATGTTGCGGTCGGTCTGCCGCTCGGCGATAAATGTGAGCGAAGAAGCCGCCTGCTCGAAGCAGGCCCAGAAAAACATGACGAACAGCGCCACGAAGTACATGACGATGATGCGGTCGCGCTCCATGCGGGTCAAGGTCTTGTCCGTCATGATAAGCCCGGCCAGCGTGAGGCCCGAGGCGTAGATAAAGGCGTACACCCAGTTCTGGCCCACCAGGAACTTAAAGGCCACCAGCAGCCCCACAAACCCCAGCGCAGCGCCCAGTAGCGCAGACTGGGTAAAGACCGGTTTTTCAGACTCGCCGCTGCCGCCCCCCTGCCCAAACCGGGGCCGGGCCCCGACCGGCGCGCCGCTCGGGTCAACTACGTATTTATTCTTCAGGACAAAAAACGTGGCCGTACCAATAAACATCGCCGCGCCCGCTGCCAGAAAGCCCCACTTAAAGGCTTCTACCTGCCGCACGCCACCCACAATCACGTCGCCCAACAGGGGGCTGATGGTAATGCCCAGAAACGCCCCGAGGTTGATGCCCATGTAAAACATGGTAAAGGCCGAGTCGAGCCGGTTGTCGCCCTTGGGGTAGAGCTGGCCCACCATGCTGCTGATGTTGGGCTTGAAAAAGCCGTTCCCCAGAATGATGGCACCTAATGCCGCCCACATGATGTAGGTCGCCAGGTCAACGTTGTCGGCGTACACCGCACCGCTGGCAAACAGCAGCAACTGCCCGATGCCCATCGTGAGCCCGCCGAGCAGAATACAGTTGCGGTTGCCCAAAAACCGGTCGGCAATGAAGCCCCCCAGCATGGGCGTGAGGTAGCTCAGGCCCAGAAAGCCGCCGTAGATGATCGAGGCTTCGTCTTCTCGAAAGGCCAGGGCGTTGACCAAAAAGAGCGTGAGCAGGGCCCGCATCCCGTAGAAGTTGAAGCGCTCCCACATCTCGGTGGTGAAGAGCACGTAGAGGCCTTTGGGGTGGGGGGCGGTGGCCGCAGCTGCCATACGGTGGGTGGGGGGTTACAGGGGTAACAAGGGAGCCCAAAATGCGTAATCTTCGCGTAACACCCAATGGGGTGCTAGCCCTGGCGGGGCCAGCCGCGTAATTTGCCCCCGCCGAACCAAACTCGCGTTATTCCCGAATGCATGCCCGCATCGCTGGCACCGGTTTTTATGTGCCGCCCCGTGTAGTCACCAACGCCGAACTCACCCAACTCTTCGATACCAGCCACGAGTGGATTGTGGAACGCACCGGCATCCACACCCGGCATTGGATCGACTTTGAGACCCCCACCGGCCCCGCCGACCTGGCCTACGAGGCCACCCAGATGGCCCTGGCCCAGGCTGGCCTCGCGGCCACCGACCTCGACTGCATCGTGTTTGCCACGCTTTCGCCCGAGGCATGGTTCCCCGGTGCGGGGGTATTCCTGCAGGCCAAGCTGGGCGTACCCCACATCCCGGCCTTCGACGTCCGCATGCAGTGTTCGGGCTTCCTGTACGCGCTGCAGATGGCCGAGCACTTCGTGAAGCTGGGCACCTACCGGCACGTGCTGGTCGTCGGCGCCGAGGTGCAGAGTACCACGCTCGACTTCTCGCCCCAGGGCCGTACCGTTGGCGTCATTTTTGGCGATGGCGCGGGCGTGGCCATCGTGGGGCCCAGCGACCGGCCCGGCATTTTGAACACCCACCTCCACGCCGATGGCCGCTACGCGAAAGAGCTTTGGGTGCCCGAGCCCACCAGCACCCGTCGGCCCAAGGTGACCCTGGAGGGCGAGCGCCCCGGCGAGGGCCTGTTTGCCATCATGAACGGGCGCGAGGTGTTCCGCCACGCCGTTACCCGCATGAGCGAGGTCATCACTCATGCCCTGGGTAAGCAGGGCTGGGCCGCCGATGCTGTCGACCTGTTCGTCCTCCACCAGGCCAACATCCGCATCGTGCAGGCCGTGGCCGAGGGGCTGGGCCTGCCCCTCGACCGGTTCTTCAACAACATCGACCGCTACGGCAACACCACGGCAGCTAGCATCCCCATCTGCCTGGCTGAAGCCGAGCGGGCGGGCCGCTTGGCCGAGGGCCACAAGGTGGTGCTGGCCTCGTTTGGGTCGGGCTTCGGCTGGGGTGCGGCTACGTTGGTCTGGTAGCCGGGTCTCTTCCGAGTGGGCACCCCCAGAAGGGGGGGCGAACCTTTAGCACGTGGTTTTGGTCTAAGTTTGCATAAACCTTCAGGTATGCCTCACCGTCCGTTGCTCGTTCCCCTCTCGCGCATACTGCCGGGCCACTCAGCCCGTGTGGTCGAGGTGGCCGTGCAGGAAGTGCAGGTGGCGCTCCTGAACATGGGCATCGCCCCGGGCGATGTTATCGAGGTGGCCAACCTGGGCCCTGGCGGCGACCCCCTGGCCATTCGCAGTGCAGGCACCAAGCTGGCCTTCCGCAAAGTGGTCGCCGATTCCATTTACGTAGAGGCCCTCTAGCGGTATGCCCCAGCGCCCGGTTACGTGGGCACTTGTCGGTAACCCCAACACAGGCAAGAGTACCCTTTTCAACCGCCTTACGGGGCTCGACCAGCGCACGGGCAACTACCCGGGGGTCACCGTCGAACGCAAGGTGGGTACGCTCAAGCTGGGCCATGGGCAAACGGTGCGGCTGGTCGACCTGCCGGGGGCTTTTGGCCTGTACCCCGCAACGCTCGACGAGCGTGTAACGGCCGACATCCTGCGCACCCCTACCGACCCCGATCACCCCAGCGGTGTGGTTGTGGTGGCCGATAGCAGCCACCTCAAGCCCAGCCTGCTGCTGCTTACCCAGGTGCTCGACCTGGGGCTGCCGGCCATCCTGGCCCTCAACATGACCGATCGGCTCACGACCGAAGGCCTCACCGTCGATGCCCCTGCGCTTAGCCGGGTGTTTGGGGTGCCCGTGGTGGCCCTTTCGGCCCGTACCGGTGCAGGCGTGCCCGACCTGCTGGCCCACATGGCCCGGCCCCGCGTGGCTGCCCGTCCGTTCTTTCGTATCCCCGAGGGCTTTCGCACCACCGTCGAACAGGTGCAGGCGCACCTGGCGCTGCCCACCCCCTACGGCGCCTACCAGCAGCTACTCAGTAGCCCCTTGGCCACCCCCGAGCTCACCGATGCCCGAGCGGCCCTGCGCCTGAGCGACCCCCAAGCCCTGATCGCCAACGAAATCACGGTACGCTACGACCGCATCCAGGAGCTGCTCCTACAGGCCGAGGCCACCCCGGTTTCGCCCACCGAGCGCCTCACCGAGCGGCTAGACCGCTGGGTACTGCACCCGGTGTGGGGCATGGTACTGCTGGTGGCGCTGCTGGTGGTACTGTTTCAGGCCATCTTCACCTGGGCCGCAGCCCCGATGGACGCCATAGACCAGGGCATGGCCTGGGTTGGCGACTGGCTATCGGCGCACCTGGCCCCCAGCCTGGTTTCGCGCCTGCTCGTCGAGGGCGTATGGGCGGGGCTCCAGGGCGTGGTGGTCTTTGTCCCCCAAATCGCGCTGCTGTTCCTGGGCCTAGCGTTTCTCGAGGGCACCGGCTACCTGGCGCGGGTCGGTTTTTTGACCGACCGGCTCATGCGCCCGGTGGGCCTCTCGGGCCGGGCCATCATCCCGCTCTTGGGCGGCTTTGCCTGCGCCGTACCCTCGATCATGGCGGTGCGGAGCCTGCCCACGGCCAAAGAGCGCATCCTCACGGCGCTTACCATCCCGCTCATGAGCTGCTCGGCACGCATACCGGTGTACACCGTGCTCATTGCCCTGCTCGTGCCCGCAGGCACCCTGTGGGGGGTCTTTGAGGTACGGGGGCTGCTCATGACGGCCTTTTACCTGGGCGGTGCGGTCGTGGCGTTTGGCGTGGCCTACGTGCTCTCGCGGGTTATTAAAGACCCTGACGGCAGCCGGGTGAACCAGTACCTGACCCAGCTGCCGAGCTACAAACTGCCCCGCCTGCGCGATGTTCTGCTCGATGTGTACCGTAAGGTGTACGCCTTTGTCGAGGGCGCCGGTAAGGTCATCGTCCTGCTCTCGGTGGTGCTCTGGGTGCTGGCGGCCTTTGGGCCTGCCCCGGCACGCGAGCGGGCCTGGGCGCAGTACCAGGCGCAGGTAGCCGAGGCGCCCGATGAAGCCACGCTCAACCAGGCCCAGCTAGACTACCAAGCCGCAAAACTCGAAACCTCCTTTGCCGGCGTGCTGGGCCGCACCGTAGAGCCCATCCTGGCGCCCTTGGGGATGGACTGGAAGATGGGCATCGCCGTCATCACCTCGTTTGCTGCCCGCGAGGTGTTCGTCGGCACTATGAATACCCTCTACAGTGTCGGCGAGTCCGCCGATGCCGATGCCGGGTACCGCACCCTCACCCAGCGGCTGGCCCAGGAGCAGAACCCCACCACCGGCGGGCCTGCCTTTACCGCACCCGTTGTGCTCAGTTTGCTGGTGTTTTACGCCCTGGCCCTGCAGTGCATGAGCACCCTGGCCGTGGCCCGGCGCGAGCTCGGGGGCTGGCGCTGGGCACTGGTACTGTTGGTCTACCAGAGCCTACTGGCCTACCTGGCCTCGCTCCTGACTTACCAACTGCTTGTGAATAGCGGCTTGTAGGCTCGGCAAAGGTCTGTAGCTTCCGCCTAGCGTTCGCGCATGGCCGCTCAACCCTGGAATCCGCTACGGTGGGGCCTTCGCCCTGACTTGCCCGAACCCATCGGGCTACGGATACGCATGGCGAATCTGCTGGCCCTGGTCATGGCGGTGGTGCTCTTCAGTACCTCATTTGCCGTTTCTAGCCCGTACCTGCAGGGCCTATACCAAGCGGCGGTTGTGCTATTCCTGGCCGTTCCGGTGCTCAACCGCACGGGCCTAGATCTGCTGGCTCGTCTCATTCTAAGTGCTACGGGGGTCGCCTTGTTCTTGCTGGTTGGCACCAGCACCGAGCTACGGGATATGGAGCGTGAGCAGTTCTTCCGCCTGTTCATTTTTGGGCTGGTCTTTGTGCCCTTGGCGGTCTTCAGTAGCCGCGAGCTCTTCTACCAGGTGCTGGGGGCCCTGATGCCCATTGTGGCGTTTTTTGCCTACCCGGTGGTAGATGAGCTGCACAACATGCTGCCCTACTTCCCGCCCACCAACAAAGCAGTTACCGACGTGCTGCTGCTCTACGTAGGGCCGGGGGTACTCTTTGGGGTCGTCATCGGCACGTTCCTGCACTACCAATGGCTCGAGTCGCGGGCTACCGAACGGCTGTTGGTGCGCGAGCGGCAGCTAGCCGATGAGCTGCGCCGCCAAGAAGAACTGCACCGCCTTTCGGCCCACGAAACCGACCGCCTCTTGGGCGAGGCCAAGGCCAACGAACAAGCCTTGCGGGCCCAAAACACCGAGATGGCCGCCCAAACCGAGCGCCTGGAGGAGGCCCGCAACAACATGCGCCGCCTGGTCAAGCGGCTGCGCACCGGCCAGGTTCAGCTCGAGGAGCAGCAGGCCGTCATGGCCGAACGCCAGTTTGTCGATGCCGGGCTGGCGCGGCTGGCCAGCGAGGCCCGCTACCGCCACGAGGTAGACCTGACCACCTGGGCCCAGCAAGTCATCGAGACCCTCCTGCTGCACCTTGAGGCTGCCAACGCAGCCCTCTACCTGGCCCATGGGGATCGGCTGGAGCTCGCCGCCGCCACGGCGCAGAACAAACAAACCGCCACACTGCACTTTACCCTGGGGCGGGGCTCGGTGGGCGCCGTTGCCCAGCACCGGCGCCCGTTGGTGACCACCTGGCCCGAAACCGGGGCCAACGGCCACCGCATCGCAACCTCGCTCTTCTCGCTCATCCCACAGGAGATCTTCACCCTGCCCCTGGTGCACAACGGCGAGCTGCTCGGGGTGCTCGAGGTAACCACCCTGGCCAAGCTCCACGAGCGCCAGCGGTCGCTCCTGCTCCGCAGCCCCGAGGTGGTGGCCCCCAACCTGCACGCGTTTCAGGCCCAGCTCGAAATCAAGCGGCTGTTGCTCGACGCCCAGGCCAAAACGCAAGCCCTGCTCGCCCAGGAAGAGGAACTGCGGCGCACCATCGGCACCCTGGAGGCTACCCAGGAACAGATGCGCCAAACCCAAGAGCTGCTCCTGGCCGAAGAGGCCAAGCTCAACGGGGTGATCAACGCCACCAGCGATTCGATCCTGCTCATCGACCCGGCCTACCGAATCCTGTTGGTAAACCACACCATGCGCGAGCGGTACCTGCGCTACGGCCACGTGCTCAAAGTGGGGCAAAACATGCTCGAGTTCATCACGCCTCAACCTGTGCGCGATGAATGGCATGCCATTTACGACCGAGCCCTGGCCGGCGATGCCCAGCACTTTACCGGTACCCGGATAGACGATGGCCAGACCCGCTACGTCGAGTACGCCGTAAACCCCGTGCCCGATGCCACGGGGGCCGTTTTCGGGGTTTCGGTCTTTTCGCGCGATGTAACCGAACGCATTGAGGCCGAACGTGCCTTGCGCGAACGCGAGCTGCAGCTACGCCAGCTCAATGAAACGCTCGAAGATGAGGTCGCCAAGCGTACCCAAGAAGTAACGCTCAATGCCTCGCTGCTCGAAACTACCTTCGAGACCACCCGCGACTGCCTGGTTGTCGTAGACCGCGCCAACAACATCCTTACTTACAACCGGGGCTTCGTAGAGCTCTTCCGTTTTACCCCCGACGAGGTCACTCGTTTCAAGACCGAGGGCACCCTGGCCATCGAGCTCACCCGGGTAACTAACCCCGAAGCGTACGCCGAGCACACCCGGCAGGTAGAAGCCCAAAACCCGCTTACCTCTACTTACGTAGCCCACCTTACCGACGGCCGGGTGGTAAGCGTATTCTCGCGGCGCTCAGACAAAGAAGAGGGGCAGGTGGGCCGCGTATGGGGCTTTACCGACATCACCGAACTGTACCGCTCAGAACAGAACCTGCGCGAAAATGAGCTGCGTCTACGCCGGTTCTTCGCCCTGGCGCAGGAAGGGCTGCTCTTCCACGAGAACGGCATTGTCTTCGACCTAAACCCCTCAATGGCGGCCCTGCTCGAGCTACCGCTGGGCGAGGCCCTGGGCAAAAACCTCTTCGAGTACGTGCACCCCGACGACCTGCCGATGGTGTACGAGTACTTCCATCAGAGCGCCGAAACCGCCATGCAGATCCGGGTCATTACCGCCCAGCAGCGGGTACTGCACTGCGAGGTGGTGGCCCGCAACCTTGAGATTGACGGCAAGGCGGTTCGGGCCGTGGCGCTGCGCGATGTCACCGAACGGCTACAGGCCGAAAACCAGCTCCTGGCCATCGCCCGGGCCAACCCCAACCCGCTCATCATCTTCCGGCACAGCGACGCTGAAATCCTCTACGCCAACCAGCACTTTGAGAAGCTGCTGGGCTACAAGGCCGAAGAGCTCATCGGGGCCAAGTCTAAAATCCTGTACTACTTCGAGGAGGACAAGCCCAAGATCCGCGACCAGATACGGCTGGCTAACGGGCGGCTCGAGAGCTACGAAATCTGTGCCCGCACCCGCGATGGCAAACCCGTATGGGTCGTGCTCTCCAGCGAACTCATCACCTTCCGGGGCGAGCTCGCCATTATCCTGAGCTTTTACGACATCAGCGAGCGGCGGGCCAGCGAGCAGCGCATCCTTGAGGCCAAACAGCAGATGGAGTCGGCGTACGCCGAGTTGCGCGACGCCCGCGACCAACTGGCCCTTTCCGAAAAACTCGCCTCCCTGGGCCAGATCATCGCCGGCGTCGCCCACGAGATCAACACGCCCGTCGCGGCCCTCACCGCCTCTTCCCAGCACCTGGTCGAGGGGCTGCCCCAGGCCCTCAGCCACCTGGGGGCACTGCTGGCCCGCCTGCCCAAAAAAGAAGCCACCGTCGTGGGGCAATTCATTGCTTCGTTTACCCAGCGTCGGCGGATGCTCAATTCGCGCGAAGAGCGCCAACTGCGCCGCGGCTACGAGGCAGAGCTGCAGGCCGCAAACGTCGGCAACGCCGAAGAGGTGGCCCGCCAGCTGGTCGAGGTGGGCTTCCAGAGCGAGCTCAAACCCTTCCTCAACCTGATCACCAGCACCAATGGGCCCGCCGTGTTGGGCACCTTGCACGCCGTGGGCCAATGCTTCCACAGCCTCGAGAACCTGCTGGTGGCCTCAGAGAAAACCCGCACCATTGTGGGGGCCCTCAAGCGCTACACCCACCTGGGCCGCAGCACCGAAGAGGGCGAGCACACCCTGGGGCCCATCAGCCTCAACGACAACCTGAACACCATCCTCATCCTCTACGCCCATCAGATCCGTACCACGGCCCTGCTTACCACCCACTTCGAGGGCGACCTTTACGTGGTGGCCGATGGCGACCGGCTGGGCCAGGTGTGGACCAACCTCATCACCAACGCCCTGCAAGCCATGCCCGCCGGTGGCCAGCTTATGGTCGAGGTGCTTGATGGCACGAGCGGCGACCTCCAGCGCCCTGGCCGTGCCGTGGTCCGCGTGACCGATACCGGCAGCGGCATCCCCGAACACGTGCTGCCTAAAATCTTCGATCCCTTCTTTACCACCAAACCCAAAGGGGTAGGTACCGGCATTGGCCTGCACATCAGCCGTCAGATTATCGAGGGGTACGGGGGCCGCATTTCGGTGCAAAGCCAGCCGGGCCGCACCGTCTTTGAGGTCGATCTGCCCGTCGAACCCATCGCCCCGCAGGCCTAGTTCTGCCGCACATCGAAGGCATCGCGGAGCCCCTGAGCCACCAGGTTGAGCGCCAGAATCACACTCACAATGGCCAGCCCCGGCAGCCACGCCAGCCAGGCGTTGCCTGGCACCAGCACGTAGCGGTAGTGCGCCTGCAGCATACCCCCCCACGAGGGGGTAGGGGGTGCCACCCCCAGGCCCAGAAAGCTCAGGCCTGCCTCGAGCAAGATGGCCGTGGCAAAACTGCTGGCCGCCAGTATGGCCACCGGCCCTACCAGGCTGGGCAGTATGTGGTAGCCCAAAATGCGCCACCGCGGCAGGCCCAATACCCGCGTGGCCAGCACATAGGTGCGGGTTTTGAGCGAGAGCACCTCGCCGCGCACCACACGCGCGACATCCACCCAGACGCTCAGGCCTATGGCCAGGCTGAGGCTCACAAACCCCCGCCCCAGCACAAAGGCCAGCGCAATGGCCAAGAGTAGCGAGGGCAGCGACCAGAGCACCGTCATCAGCCCCTGCAAGAGGCCATCTACCCGGCCCCCCAGGTAGCCCGCCGCAGCGCCGACGCCCACGCCCAGTACCAGGCTGACCAGCACCGCCAGCGCCCCCACCCCCAGGCTGATGCGCCCGCCCAGCACCAGGCGGCTGAGCAGGTCGCGGCCGCTGGTATCGGTGCCCAGCCCGAAGCGCAGGTGCCGCAGGCGCGTGGCCCGAAACTGGGCGATGAGGTGCGGCAGGTACGCCTCGTGTAGCGCACCCCCGGGCGCTACCCACCGCACGGTGTCGTGCACGAACTGGTAGGGCTTGCCGTAGCGGGCCCGGAAGTGGTCGGTGAGGGGGTGGGTGGGGTCGATGGTCGCGACGGCTTCGGGGAGCAGCAGCCAGCGGCGGAGGCCCTCGGCCGTGGTGTAGAAGAGGGTGTCTTCCCAGGTCGTGAGGCTGTCGGGGTGGGCCAGGGCGATGTACTGGGCCGTGGGCGGCGGGCCCCACCACCACCGTGCGAGCGCGGTGCCGGTAGGCGCGGCGGTGGCGGTAGGCAGGGCCAGCACCCACCCCTGGCTACCGGGGGGTAGGCGCGGCCAGGCAGTAAACTGCCGGTTGGCGTAGGCGCTGGGGTCGGGTAGCAGGGGCCGCCCCAGGCTTACCAGGAGGCCGAGGGCCAGCAGGTAGGCTACCGCGCCCACAGCCCACCGGTTGCGGCGAAAGCGCTGCCACGGGCTGGGCGGTGGTGAGGCCTGCATAAGGGGGGGGTTACCGGCGGCCGCTGTGGACCAGCAGCCCCTCTTTGGTGGCCAGGTAGCGGTAGGCGCGCAGGTCGTGGGTATCGAAGATGGCCGAGCTCACGTAGTCGTTGGCGGTGGGGTCGAAGCGCATGGCCTGCACCCAGCGGCGGGCGATGAGGTTGCGCAGCTCGGCGGCAACGACGTTTTCGGGGGCGCCTACCTCGGCCAGGATGTTCTCGAAGGGCTCTACGAAGTAGAGGCTATCGAGGATGCGGAACTCGAGATCGCTCAATTCGGCCATGGCACGAAAGTAGCAGACGGGGGCAGAATCTTTTTTCAGGGTCTTGGGTTGTAGGCAAACCCACCCGGTGCGTACCTTTGCGCTCCCGTAAAATTGCGGGCGATTGGAAGCAACGATCTCGTAGCTCAGTTGGTAGAGCAAAGCACTTTTAATGCTTGGGTCCTGGGTTCGAGTCCCAGCGGGATCACTGGCAGGACGGCGAAGGAGGCGAAGGAAAACGCCCGGGTGGTGAAATTGGTAGACACACCATCTTGAGGGGGTGGCGCTGTAACAGGCGTGCTGGTTCGAATCCAGTCCCGGGCACACCCAGGTATCGAAACCCAACAGCGGCTGCTGTTGGGTTTTTTGTTGCCGGTGCGTGGGGCCTCACCCCAAGGCCCGCTTCCCGACTGGCCGGTAGCCACAAGTAACGGATAGGGGTTTGGGGTAAGGCGAAAGACAAACACAGCAAACCTCTCCACCCGGTGCACAACCCCGCGTGCACACAGTGCTAAACCTGCACTACTGTCGCCCATCTTGCCGCCAGTAGACGAATGAGCACCGCGTTTTCTCGAGTCGGGCGTGAGGTCGTGAGCGGTTGACCTGGACTACGCGAGCCAGGGCGTCCCGGCACAGGCGCTCCTTCGGGGCAGGGCTGGTAACCCGAGCGCTCCCGTCGTACCCCAAGAGCCTATAAGCCAAGCAAACAAACTCAGACAGCAGATTATCGCCGCCCGGCGGGCGGCAAGCTCGGCCAAGCAACAGAAGCCCGGCACAGCCCGGCAGGCTATCCTTAGTTACCTGTCAGATGGTCTGCCGCCAGCGCGCCCGCCACTCGTAGGTCGCCGCCCGGCACCCCGCCAAATGCGGGGGCCCCCCAAGCCCGGGCGAACCGGATGCGCGTTCACACGCAGCGCCGCATCCCCCAATACCCCCGGTTTGGTCACCGCGGGGGGGCAGGCCTTCCCACACCCTGCAGCACGTGGTTTCCACGTCCGCTGCGGGGTGAGCCCGTTTAGGGGCAGGTCCCGATTACTTCAGTAGCCAGCTAAGCCCCTCTCCGAGGGGCGTTGACCCCGGCGTGTCGGGAAGAGGGGCTTCGGGGTAGTCGATTGTAGGCAAGCGCCTACTCCTGCACGCCCATGACCCAGAGGCCGAAGGCGTAGGTGAAGGCGGTGTCTTCGTACTGCTTGTCGCGGCCGCTGCCACCGCCGTGCCCGGCGTCGAGGTCGGTTTTGAGCAGCAGGGCGTTGCTATCGGTTTTGAGGGTGCGCAGTTTGGCGACCCACTTGGCGGGCTCCCAGTACGCGACGCGGCTGTCGTTCAGGCTGGTGGTGACCAGCAGGTGGGGGTAGGCCTTGGCCGTGACGTTGTCGTAGGGGCTGTAGCTGAGCATGTAGTCGTAGGCGGCTTGGTCAGTGATGGGGTTGCCCCATTCTTCCCACTCGCCGGTGGTGAGCGGTATGCTGGCGTCGCGCATGGTGGTAATGACGTCGACGAAGGGCACCTGGGCGACAATGCCGGCGTAGAGCCCCTGGGGGGCCATGTTGCTGATGGCGCCCATGAGCAGCCCCCCGGCGCTGCCGCCCTGGGCCACGACTTTGGCGGGGTGGCCGTAGCCCTGGGCCACCAGGTGCTGGGTGCAGGCAATGAAGTCGGTGAAGGTATTTTTCTTCTTCATGAGCTTGCCGTCTTCGTACCAGGCGCGGCCCAGGTCGTCGCCCCCGCGCACGTGCAGGATGGCGAAGACCACGCCGCGGTCGAGCAGGCTCAGGCGGGCTGAGCTGAAGTTGGGTTCGACGGCGTACCCATAGGAGCCGTAGGCGTAGATCCAGAGCGGGTTTTGGCCTTTTGTGAAGCGGTCTTTGCGGTACACCAGGCTGATGGGGACCTCGGTGCCGTCTGCGGCTTTGGCCAGGATGCGCTCGCTGGTGTAGTTCTCGGGGCTAAAGGTGCCGCCGAGGACCTCCTGCTGCTTGAGCAGTTTGCGCTCCTTGGTGACCATGTCGTAGTCGTAGGTACTGTTGGGCGTGGTCATGGAGGCGTAGGCGAAGCGCAGCACCTGGGTTTCGGGGTCTACATTTCGGGTGGTGCCTACGGTGTAGGCGGGGTCCTGGTACTCGATGTAGTGCTCCTGGCCGCTACTCTGCTGGATGATGCGCAGTTGGGCCAGGCCACCTTTTTTCTCGCTGACCACCAGGTGGTCTTTGAACAGGTCGATGTTCTCGAGCAGGACGTCGGGGCGGTGGGCGATGCGCTCTTTCCAGTTGGCTTTGCTGGGGGTGGCCAGGGGGGCGGTCATGAGCCGGAAGTTTTTGGCCTCCCAGTTGGTGCGGATGTAGAGCGTGCCGGCGTACTCGTCTACCGAGTACTCGTGGTCTTTTTCGCGGGGGTGCACCAGGGTAAGCGGGCCTGTGGGGGCAGCGGCGGGCAGCAGGTGTACCTCGCTGCTGGTGGTACTGTTGCTGGCAATGAAGAGCAGGCCCCGGCCGGTACTGCGACCTACGCCGCAGCTGAACTGGTTGTCTTTTTCTTGAAAGACGGTGGCATCGGCGGTGGCGGGGGTGCCAAGGGTGTGGCGGCGGATTTCGGTGGGCCGCTGGGTTTCGTCGGCTACGCTGTAGAGGATGACTTTTGGGTCGGCGGTGAAGGTGGCGTTGGCGTAGGCGACGGCCTCGATGGCATCGGGCAGGTAGGTGCCCTTGGCCAGGTCTTTTACGCGCAGGCGGTACAGGTCGTCGCCGGTTTGGTTGTCGGCGATGAGGGCCAGGTTGTTGTCGTCTGAGATGTCGAGGACGAAGGCGCTGTAGTAGGCTTTGCCCTCGGCTTCGGCGTTGACGTCGATGAGCACTTCTTCGGTGCCCTCGAGGCTGCCTTTTTTGCGGCAGTAGATGGGGTAGTTCTTGCCGTCTTCGAAGCGGGTGTAGTACCAGTAGCCGCGGTCTTGGTAGGGTACGCTTTCGTCGGTTTGCTTGATGCGGCCCTTGATTTCGGTGAAGAGGGTCTTGCGCAGGGCGGCCGTTGGGGCCATGAGGCTGTCGGTGTAGGCGTTTTCGGCCTTCAGGTAATCGATAACCTCGGGGCTAGAGCGCTTGTCGTCGCGGAGCCAGTAGTAGTTGTCGGTACGGGTTTTGCCGAATTCGTCGAAGGTTTTGGGTTCGACGCGGGCAACGGGGGCAGTCGCTTGGGGCCAGTTCACGGTGGGGGTGTTGCTTGGGGTGCAGCTGGCCAGGGCCAGGGCTACGAGGGCGGGCAGCAAACCTACAGGCAGGGTACGCATGGCAGGGTGGGTTTGGGGCGAAATACGCAACTTTCGGGGAGGGCCGTCTTAAACTTTGCAACTAGCGGGTGTGCGTAGCTTGCGGACCCAACGTTTGTGTTTGCTATGAAAGGCTTTTTTTCGCTCCCCGCTGTTCAGAACGAACCCGTACTGCCCTATGCGCCCGGCGACCCCGCCCGAAAGGCGCTGGAGGCTGAGCTGCACCGCCTGCGGGCTACGACGGTAGACATCCCCATGTACATCGGGGCCGAGCGGGTGTATACGCAAGACAAGCGGCCCATCAACCCGCCGCACGACCACCGGCACCTCTTGGGCCACTACAGCCGCGGCACGAAGGTGCACTTTGAGCAAGCCGTTGCCGCCGCACTGGCCGCCAAACCGGCCTGGGAGGCCCTGAGCTGGGAGCACCGCGCGAGCATCTTTCTGAAAGCCGCCGACCTGATGGCGACCAAGTACCGGCCGCTGATGAACGCCTCCACCATGCTGGCCCAGGCCAAAACCGCCCACCAGAGCGAAATAGACGCGGTGTGCGAACTGGTGGATTTTCTGCGCTACAACGTGCAGTACATGGCCGAGATCTACCGCAATCAGCCGGCCTCGGCCCCGGGGATGTGGAACCGACTGGAGTACCGGCCGCTGGAGGGCTTCGTGTTCGCCCTCACCCCGTTCAACTTTACCTCCATCGCCGGCAACCTGCCCATGAGCCCTGCCCTGATGGGCAATACGGTGGTGTGGAAACCGGCCGAGAGCCAGGTGTACAGCGCCCAGGTGATTCTGGACATCTACCTCGAGGCCGGGTTGCCGGCGGGGGTCATCAACCTGGTGTACGGCTCGGGCGCCGAGATGGGCGAGGTCTTCTTTGGCCACCCCGAGTTTGCGGGCCTGCACTTTACGGGCTCTACGGGGGTCTTCCAGAACCTTTGGAAGACCATTGGCGAGAACCTGCCGCGCTACCGCAGCTACCCCCGCATAGTGGGCGAAACGGGCGGCAAAGACTTCATCGTAGCCCACCCCAGCGCCCAGGTAGATGCCCTGGCGGTGGCCATGGTTCGCGGGGCCTTTGAGTTTCAGGGCCAGAAGTGCAGCGCCGCCAGCCGGGTATACCTGCCCAAAAGCCTGGCCGACGCGGTACTGGCGCGGGTGGTGGCCGACCTGAAGACCATCAAAATGGGCCCGGTAGAGGACTTCTCGAACTTCGTCTCGGCGGTCATTGACAAAAAGGCCTTTGAGAAGATTACGGCCTACATTGACCAGGCCAAGCAAGACCCGAGCGTAACGGTGGTGGCCGGGGGCAACTACGACGGCAGCACGGGCTACTACATCGAGCCCACGGTGCTCTTGACCACCAACCCAGCCAGCGTGACGATGTGCGAGGAGATCTTCGGGCCGGTGCTCACGGTGTTTGTGTACGACGACGCGGAGTGGGAGGCCACCCTGCGCCTGGTGGACCAAACCAGCCCCTACGCCCTTACCGGGGCGCTCTTTGCCCAAGACCGCTACGCGATTGAAGCTGCCAGCCACGCGCTGCGCAACTGCGCGGGCAACTTCTACATCAATGACAAGCCGACGGGCGCTGTGGTGAACCAGCAGCCCTTTGGCGGGGCGCGGGGCTCGGGCACGAACGACAAGGCGGGCTCGCTCTGGAACCTGATCCGCTGGACCAGCCCCCGGGCGATCAAAGAGACGTTTGTGCCGCCGGTGGACTACCGGTACCCGTTCTTGGGGTAAGCGGGCGTTAGTAGGCCTGTTTGTCGCCGCGCAGGGCCAGGAGCACGGTTTGGAGGATGATTTGCAGGTCGAGCCGCAGCGACCAGTTGGCGACGTAGAAGACATCCATGCGCACGCGGTGCTGCATGGTGCGCACATCGGGGGTGGCGCCGCGGTGGCCGCGGGTCTGGGCCAGGCCAGTAACCCCGGGTTTGACGACGTTGCGCACCTTGTACTGCTCGAGGTAGGGGGCGTACTGGGCGTCGAGCTCGAGGGGGTGGGGACGGGGCCCGACGACCGACATGTCGCCCAGTAGCACGTTCCAGAACTGGGGGAGCTCGTCGAGGTTGGTTTTGCGCAGCAGCCGACCGATGGGTGTTACGCGGCTATCGCCCGGGGTGGCCTGCGCAAAGGGCCCGTTGTGCGTGCGCATGGTGCGGAACTTGTAGCACCGGAAGGGCCGCCCCCCGCGGCCTGCCCGAAGCTGAACGAAAAAGGCAGGACCGGGGCTGCCAACTGTAACCAATATGGCTACCAGGGGCAAGAGCCACCACCCGATGAGCAGGAAGAACAGGGATGCAAAGGCGAGGTCGAAGGCGCGCTTGAGGGCCTGGTTGAGGGTATCGGCCAGTGGGTGGGGCCGCAGAGCGAGCACGGGCAGCTCGTCGTAGTACTGCAGGTGCAGGTGGCTTAGGCCAAAGGCTTTGAAGTCGGGGACGACATTGAGCGGGATGAGGTACCGCTCGGCGAGCGCGAGCAGCTGTTCGCTTTGCGCCTCAGAGAGCTCGGCGGCAAAGGCATAGATCTCGTCTACGGGGTGTTGCTGGAGGTAGGCGGCTACCTCGTCGGGGCTACCCAGCCGATTGGGCAGTTCGGTCAGGGGTACGTCGTGCCGGTGGGTGAAGAAGCCCACCACCTGTGCGCCCAGCTCGGGGTGGTCTCTGAGGTAGCCCAGCAGGCGCTGCACGGGTTCGCCGTAGCCGACGATAACTACGCGCGAAAGACCCAACTGGCGGCGGTGGTAGGCCAGGCGCCAGCGGTGGTGGGCCAAGCGCCACACCACCAGGCCGATGACCCAATACCCGTATGTAAAGAATAGGGCCAGGCGCGAATAGTAGTAGGCCTTGCGGATGAAGACGAAGCTGGCGACGAGTAAAAGGTGCAGGGCGATGAATTCGGCGAGCTTCCAGAATTGGCGACGACTCTCGAGCCGCCGCACCTCGGGGTACAGGCCCGTGAGCTGCGCCGCGAGCCAGAAGGCGACGTTGACCACGAGCAGCAGCACGAAATAGGCTTCGTTCCAGACGACCCCGGGGTCGAGGGCGTGCTTGGTGGCCACCCCGAGCACCAGCGCCGCATTGGCCAGCAGGAGGTCTACCCCCAGCAGTAGGTTCACCCGTCGGGTAGTGGGGCGTTGAGCCATGGGGGCAAAGGTCGGCGGATTTCAGGGTTGGGGTTGCAAAAACTGCGCCCGGTCATACTTACCCCGAGGCAGGGGCGCCATCTTGGGCCACACCTAGCGTGATAACTGCCATGAACCCGACCGAACTGAAAGCCCAGGTGTACCAAACGCTGCTGGGCACCAAGCGCGAACTACTCGCCGAGGCCCAAGCCTACCTCAAGCGCCAGATGGACGACGTGAACCGATCGGATGCCGACGACAGCCAGGACCGGATGTCGGAGAGTGCCGACGACCTGTTCCGGAGCGTCGAGAACCACCGCGCTCACCTCGATGCGCTGGCCGAGGAGATCGACCTGCTTGAGCAGCTCAATATCCACGAGCCTGAGGCCCGGGTGAGCCTGGGGGCGCTGGTGGAAACCGACCGGGGCTGGTACTACGTGGCCGTGAGCCTGGGCAGCCCCATCCGGCTAAACGGCCACAGCGTGATGGCGGTTTCGGTCAGAAGCCCGTGGTACCAGGCGGCCCGCACCCATGCGGTGGGCGAAACGTTTGCGGCGGGCGGCCAGACGTACACCGTGCTGGGGCTGTACTAGACCCCGACGAGTACGAAAGCACCCCAGTAGTAGGCCTCTGGGAAGTCTTTGCGCACGTCTTGCTGGGCCTGCTGGAAGGCGCCCTGGATGTCGTCTTTGTTGCGGATCCAGTACTGGTAGAAGCGGCTGATCATGCGCTCGGTTACCTGGTCGTTGACTCGCCAGAGCGACATGATCACGGCCTTGGCACCGGCC
This sequence comes from Bacteroidia bacterium, assembly GCA_033763015.1. GTDB lineage: Bacteria > Bacteroidota > Bacteroidia > J057 > JANRLA01 > JANRLA01. The sequence continues at coordinate 4,788 of JANRLA010000044.1, read as the reverse complement.
ACGGCAAACGCCCGCTGCAGGCCGTAGACGCCCTCGCCGTTGCGGATCTCGCCCAGGCCGGTTTCGCAGGCACTGAGTACGACCAGTTCGGTCTCGGAGAGGTTGAGGTTCATGACCTCGAAGGCTGTCACAATGCCGTTTTCGGTGGGGGCGGGCGGGCCGGTGGTGGTATCGGCAGGCGAGGGGGCCTGGCCTTCGCGGCTCAGGATGTCGCCGGCCTGGGCCAGGAATAGGCCCGAGCGCAGCAGCGGGTTTTGGGCGGCCTGGCTGGCCTCGATGCCCAGAATGCTGGCGCTGGATTCGCCCTCGGTCACGGGGTAGAAAAAGCCGTGGGTGGCGATGTGGAGCAGCTTGGGGGAGGTGGCCTCTTTGACCAGGGTTTCGTTGGCCTGGGCCTGGGTGAGTACGGTGGTGTTCCAGCCGTCGGCACTGAGGAGCCCTGAGATCTGGGCAATCTCGCGGGCGGTGCCATCGAGGGGCGGGATGACGAAGTCGCCGGGTTGGGTGGTTTGGTTGAAGGTGGGGTTACCGACCAGCAGCGCCGTCCGCCCGTCGAGGTACGAGCGTTTGCGCTCCTGCAGCAGGTCTTTGGTGTTGGAGACGAAGCGGATGCTGGTGCGGTCGGCCAGGAAGCCCCCGCCGGGCGTTTTGAGTGCGGCGAGGCTGAGCTTGTTGTACACGCCATCGGCACTAAAGTACACGGTGCGCTTGCCGGCCAGGGGCTGCTCGAGGGGCTCCCAGAACTTGGCGTAGGAGGTCGATTCGTCCTGCCGGTTCCAGATAGCGCGCGAGTAGTTGAGCAGGTAGCGCCGCTCGAGCAGGTTGCCCTCGGGCAGGGTGACGATAACGGGCCCCTTGGGGCTCTGGGGGCTGACGATGAGCGCGCAGTACACGATGCTGTCGTTGGGGTTTTGGGCCCCGGCGCGCACCCGTATGAGCTCGAGTGCGGCCTCGTCGGACTTGAGGCGGCCCCGGACGGCCTCCCAGGTGGGGGGTGTGGCTTCGAGGCCTCGGGCGAACACGTTGGAGCGGAGCGAGAGCTGTTTCTCGAGCTCGTTGACCTCGGCCTCCAGGTCCTCGACCGAGGCGCCGGTGGTTTTGAGCTCTTCTTTGCTTAGGGTGTAGAGTTTGGCCAGGTACTCGCGGCGCGCCTGCCACTGACCGAAGAGTTCTTTGAGCTCGGGGTCTGAGGAGCGCAGGATTTCGTTGCGGATGGCGGTGCTGGCGGTGAGCAGTAGGGCCTTGGTGCGCAGGCGCAGGTTGTACGCTTCGGCGGTGATGCGCGGGTCGGCGAAGCCGTTCTCAAGGACGAAGGTGTAGTAGCGCTCGAGCTTGCCGGAGATGCGGTTCCAGAACTCGGCCTTCTCCTGGTCGGAGAGCGCGGGGAAGTAGCGGGCCACCTGATCGAGCAGCAGGGCATTGGCCTCGAAGTACACGGTGCGGGCGCCGCGGTTGTCGCCCCGCACGAAGAGCAGGTCGGCGTAGTCGGACAGGTAGAAGGCGTACTCGGGGTGGTTTTTGCCCAGCAGGCGCTCCCACGCTGCGAGCAGGCCCGTGTAGGCTTTCTGGCTCTCTTTGTACCGGCCGGTGAGCTTGTAGAGGGCCGCGAACTGGCCCTCGGTGCGCCAGTAGTCGGGGTGTTTGGTGCCCAGGGCGGTGGCCTGGGTGGCTTTTACCTGGGCCAGGGTGGCCTCGGCGTTGGGGTAGTCGCGCAGGCTGATGTAGAGCTGGGCGAGCTGGGCCTGCAGCTGGGCGTACTCCAGGTGGCTGGTGCCCAGGGCTGCTTCGGTGATGCCCAGGGCGCGGGTGATGAGTTGCAGGGCCTGGTCGGGGTTACCGAGGTAAAACTGGTTGAGGCTCAGGGCGGCGTATACCTTGGCAGTGCTCAGGTTGGTGGCGCCGTAGTACTGAGTGTAGCTCTGCAGGGCCTCGTCGAGGTAGGTTTTGGCTTCGGCGTAGCGGCCCAGGCCGCTGACGATGTCGGCCAGAAGCAGAAGGGACTGACCGTATTCGAGCACCGTTTTGCCGCCGGTCTTGAGGACCAGGTCGCGGTTTTTGCGGGCGGTCTGTTCGGCGCTGGCCAGGTCGCCGGTTTCGGCCTGAATGCTGGCGAGGGTGGCCAGGGCCTCGAGGTAGGTTTTGTCGACACGGCCGCTGAGCTCAAGTAGCGTGACGGCCTCGGTGAGGATACGGATGGCGTCGGAGTAGCGGCCCTGGTCGCGGTAGAGGGTGGCCAGGCCGACGATGCTGGTGGCTTGGGTGCTGGGGTCGTCGCCCACGCGCCGCCGGCGCAGCCGCATGGCCTCGAGGTAGTACTGCTGGGCCTGGTCGAAGCGGCCTAGCCCCTGGTTGGCCTGCGCCAGCAGTTCGAGCACAGTGGCGGTGAGGGGGGCGTTGGTGCCGGGTAACGCTCGGGCGTAGTTCAGGGTACGGGTAAGGGTCGTATCGGCGTGAGCAAACTGGCCCATCCTGAGTGCCACGCGGGCTTGTTGGGTACGGGTGGTAACCCAGGGGTAGCTGGCCTCGCCAAACCGGGTAGCCTGCCCGGCGGCCACGTGCCCGAAGACCTGCCCGGCCCGTTCGAACCGGCTAGCGCCCAAGAGCACCTCGCCAAAGGTGGCCAGGTCGTTCAGGTAGTAGACGTGGGTGGGCTCGAGGTTGGCCGAGGCAGAATCGACGGCCACGGCTGCCTGTGCGTGGGCAACGGCGCTGTCGAGTTTGAAATCGGCCAGCTCTAACCGCGCCTGCAAAATCTTGGCATAGGCGTATTCGTTGCTACGCGGCCCCTGGTGTGCCGTGACCCAGGCGAGAAAGGCATCGGCGTAGAGGCGGGCGTTGGTAAAGCGGCGGTTTGCCAGGTCGATGGTGGCGTAGTTGGCCCGCAGGGCGGCCCAGGCCCGGTGGTCGTGGGGCGTGGCGCTGGCCTGAAGCACGGCCAGGAGCTCCTGGTTGCGGCGGGCGGCCATGTCGGGGTTGCCGATGGTGTGGTAGAGGCGTGCCTGCGCGGCAAAAAATGGGGCGGTGGAGTAGGGGGCTGCCTCGGCCTTGGCTTTGCGGGCCTGCTTGTGCAGGCGGTCGGTATACGTTTCGAGCCGCAGGAGGTCGGCCTGGTAGGCCGGGGTCTGGAACTGGCGCGTGAGGTCGTGGCGGGCCTGCCAGGCGACGTACCGTACCTGGTGGAGGTAATAGGTGGGGTCTTTGGGCCCGTAGTAGCCCCGCAGGGCTTTGAGGGCAGCCTTGTACGACTTGGCCGCAGCCGGGGCCTCGGCCAGGTCGTCGTTTTCGGCGAGCAAGGCCCAGGCTGCTACTACGAGCGGGTGATTACCGCCCAGGAGCTTGCCCCAGTCGCCGGTGGCGAAGCTGGCGAGGGCGCTGCGGGCTTCGTCGTGCTGCCCCCGACGGGCCAAGAGCCCTCCGCGCACGACCTCGGCCTTGGCCAGGGCGGTGTAGCGATCGGTGGTAAGGCGGTCGAGCCGTTTGCCGACGGGGCTGAAGCCGGGCTCGAGTTGTTCCAGCAAGCGCGTGGCGCTACTAAGGGCCGTGCTGCCGTCGGCATACCGGCCGGTTTCGAGGTACAGGTAGGCGCGCAGCAACTCGGCCTGGGCCCGGCCCAGGGTGTCGGTACCGGCGATCTGGTAGCGCTGGAGGAGATCGAGGAGGACACCTTCGGCGGCCAGGGCGTGGCCGCGCTCGAGCAGGTAGTAGAACTGGGCAGTGCGCAGGGTAGCGGCCGTGGCCAGGTCGCCGGAGCGGGGGCCGCCACGCTGCCAGTCGCCAATCCAGCCGTCGATGCGGCTAGCGAGCGAGTCGGCGGCGGCAAAGTCGCCTACGGCAGCTGCGGCCTGCAGCAACTGGGCCACGGGTTGCGCCGATGCGGCTAGGTTGGCGCTGGGCTCTGGGGCTTTGGCCAGGTCTTTTCGGGCCTGCTGCAGGGTGCGTGTGGGGTCGGGGCCTACCCGGCTGCGGGGGTCGTCGAGCTGTGCGGTAGCGGTGTGGGCAGCAACTACCAGGCTGAAAAGGGCCAAAGCGGGGCGTAACGAGCGTTGCATAGCAGGTAGGGGTGCGGTCTCTGAAGTTAGGGCTAGGGGGCTGGGGGCCCAAAAGCAAAAACCGTGCGCACCCGTTGCCCGGCGCTGGGGCGGGGTCGTTACTTGCAGCCCTAAGCCAACCGGGTATGATTCGAATTGGGGTGCTGGGCGCAGGCCATTTGGGCAAGATTCACCTGAAACTGCTCAAGGAGATGCCGGAGGTGTTTACGCTGGTGGGGGTGTACGACCCCTCGAACTACCAGCACGAATTCGTGACCCAGGAACTGGGCCTGACGCTGTACGAGTCGGCTGAAGCGCTCTTGGCCGAAGTAGACGCCATTGATATTGTCACGCCCACGCTCTCGCACTACACGCTAGCCAGCCAGGCCATCCGGCTGTTTAAGCACGTGTTTGTCGAGAAACCCGTGACGGCGACCTATGAAGAGGCCCGTAGTTTGGTGGAACTCGCCGACGAGGCCGGTATCACGGCCATGGTGGGCCATGTGGAGCGGTACAACCCCGCCATACGTGTACTGGCGGGCCGCACGCTGCACCCGAGTTTTTTGCAGATCGACAGGCTGGCCCAGTACAACCCGCGGGGCACGGATGTGTCGGTGGTGCACGACTTGATGATCCACGACATTGACCTGGCGCTGCACTTGGTGGGTAGTTCAATCAAGCGAATCAGCGCCAACGGCGCCCGGGTGGTGAGCAGCACGGCCGACATTGCCACGGCGCGGCTGGAGTTCCAGAACGGGGC
>JANRLA010000043.1:0-11843 GCA_033763015.1 Bacteroidia bacterium | reverse complement strand
TTCAAACTTGTTCTCGGCCGTCACAAACGGGTGGCCCGTGAGCGCGGCAATCTTGGCCGCTACCGCCGGGGCATAGCCTGCAGGGGTGTTAATGCCCGTGCCCACCGCCGTACCGCCCAGGGCCAGTTCGGCCAGGTGGGGCAGGGTGTGCTCCACCGCAGCTATACCGCGCTTGAGCTGCATGGCGTACCCCGAGAGCTCCTGGCCCAGGGTGAGCGGCGTGGCATCCATTAGGTGGGTGCGGCCAATCTTCACTACCCGCCAGTAGGCCTTCGCTTTCTCGGCCATTGTGGCGTGCAGGCGGCGCACGGCGGGCAGCAGCCGCTCGACAATGGCGACGTAGGCCGCAATGTGCATCGCGGTGGGGAAGGTGTCGTTCGAGCTTTGGCTCTTGTTTACATCGTCGTTCGGGTGAATCGGGGTCTTGCTGCCCATCGCCCCGCCCAGGAGCTCAATGGCCCGGTTGCTGATCACCTCGTTCACGTTCATGTTGCTCTGGGTGCCCGAACCGGTTTGCCAGACCACGAGCGGGAAGTGGTCGTTGTGCTGGCCGGTCCCTATCTCGTCGCACACCCGGGCGATGACCTCGGCCTTCTCGCGTGGCAGCACGCCGAGGTCGGCATTCGTCAGCGCCGCGGCCTTTTTCAGTACCGCAAAGGCATGGATGACCTCCAGGGGCATGAGCTGCCCCCCGATTTTGAAGTTGTGCAGTGAGCGCTGCGTCTGGGCCCCCCAGTAGCGGTCGGCGGGCACTTCCAGTTGGCCCATGGTGTCGGTCTCAATGCGGATGCTCATGTCGAAACGGGTGTGAGTGAGGGTAAGAGAGGCTAAGGATGGGTGGGGCTGGCCGTCGAGGGCAAGTGGGTGGCCACCCACATAGCGGCCTCGCGGGCCAGGCGGTACTTGAGCTTGCGCTCGCGGTACTTGTCGGCGGTCTTGAACGAGAAATAGTAGCGTAGCACGGCGTGCGTGTAGTGCAGGGCCTGCACCTCGAGGTGTGAGGGCTCGAGCAGTTGGCCCTGGTAGGGCACCAGGTGGGCGTGTAGCCGGGCCTCGAGGTCGGCAAAACGGCCCACGAGTTCGATGGGCACCTCCAGGTCCAGGTACGCCTTGCGCTCCAGCCGTTTGGTATGGTTGAGCACCTCTACCCCCAGTACCACGGTATTGGGGATGTAGACCAGCTCGCCGGCGTCGGTCACCAAATGAATGTTCAGGAGAGTGATGTCGGTAATGGTACCCTTGGTGCCGCCAATCTTGATGTAGTCGTCAATTGAGATCTGGTTGCCGAACATCAGGATGAAGCCGTTGACCACATTGGCCACGTAGTCTTTCGAGACGATGGCAATGCCCGCGGCCACGATGCTGAGCGAGGTGAAGGCATCCTTCAGGTCGATGTGCAGCGCGTAAAGCACGCTCAGGCCCAGGGCAAACACCGTGAGCAGCGCCGCAATCTGGGTCACGCCCAACGAGAAGTTGTTCTTCACCCGCCGCCGGGTAGGGATGCGCCGGTGGTATAGGTAGATGACCACCAGGCGAATCAGGTCGATTACCAGGTGCGCGACACCAAACGAGAGAGCCGCGTCGAGCAGCCGCCCCTCCAGGCCCGCCCGGTACCACAGCCGGGTAAAGCTCTCCTGCAGCAGGAGAACCAGCAGCAACAGGGCCAGTTTGAGGCCAAAGACGACGCGACCGCGCATATCGGGCCAAGTTCGGCAGCCCGAACCCGCCCTTCAAGCTATTGTTTGACCGTACCGAGCGGAAAATCCTGCCCCGAGCCAAAGCTGTTCGGGTACTGGGCCTTGCCTTTGATCTTCTGCGTCATCTCGGGCACAAGGTCTTCTACATACACCTTGAGCTCGTTTACCGTAATCGCGCCGTCTTTACGCCCGCCATCGGCGCCGCCCTTCAGGCCCTCAAGCAGCGAGTAAGTAAAGGCCCCGTGGCCCAACTGCCCAAACTCGTAGGCAAACTGGTCGCTGGCCGTGGCCGCCAGTACTACCATACCCGTCGAGCGGCCCAGTTGCGCAATGGCCTTTTCTTCGGCCGCGCCGCGGGCCGAGAAGGTCGTTACGGCCCCGCCGCTCTGGCAGGCATCGAGCAACAGCACCTGCTTCTGGGCCGGTATTTTGGCAAGGTACTCCTTGAGTACCGTTGCCGAAAGCCCCGCCCGGTTAAGCAGCTCGTCGTTGCCAGCCATTTTGACCACATCGTAGAGTACCAGGAAGAAGTCGCCCTCATCGGGGGTGCGGTAGCCCATCACGCCGTGGCCCGCGTAGAAGAAGACAAACACATCCTCGGGCTTTGAGCGCACAATGAAGTCGTTGAGCACAGCCTCGACCCCGGCGCGGGTGGCCTTCTCGTCGTAGAGTTCGGTCACCACCACCTTGTCGAAGACCCCTTCGCCGGCCAGCTCTACGGCTTTGGCCAGCGCCTGGGCATCGGGTACGCCGTAGTTGAGGTTGTACTGCTCGTTTTTGTACTTGTTCAGGCCCATCGAGAGCACGAAGAGCGAGGCCTTGGGTTCTGGGCCCTGCAGCTGTACATAAATGGTGGTGGGGGCGCTCTCAACGTTCTCGGCGCTCAGGGCCACGGCCTTGAGCTCGTTCAGGCCTGCCGCCAGCTTGATGGGGAAGATGCGCTGGGTCTTTTGCCCAATGGTGAACTGCGCCGTGGTGATGCCACGCTCTTCGGGGACAAAGGCTTTGCCGTTGATGTAGAGGCGGATCTCGCCCACGCCCCCGCCCATGTCGGTGGCTTCGACGGCCACTTTGATCTCGGCTTTGTCCAGGTACACCTGCCCGTTCTGGGGGTTGGTGATGGCCACCGTCGGTACCGGCTTAAACGTGGTAGCAATGGGGGTAGGTGGCGGTGGTGGCGGTGTGGTGACGACCGGTGTGGTGGGCACCTCTACGACCTCCGGGTCGGTTACGGGGGCCGGGTCGGGTGGGGGCGGGCTGTCGGGCTGCGCCACGGTTACCTCGGCAACGGTGGTAAGCTGCTCGAATTCAATGGGTTTGCCCAGGACCCGGCTCTCCCATAGGTTGGGGGCAAAGTACGTTTGGTAGAACTGGCTCAGGGTCAAGATGGTGTTGCCCTGCACGTAGTAGATGCCTTGCTCCAGCCCACGGTCGGTGCCGTAGAAGTAGCCATCGGGCGAGACCATGACGTAGTCGCGGCTTTTGGGGAAGAGCGCCAGGCTGAGGAGCTCTTGGTAGCTGCCGGTCTCCCAGAGTTTGCACTGGCTGTCTTCGCTGCCCGAGGCCAGGATGCGCCCATCGGGGCTATAGCCCAGGGTATACACCCGGCCGCGGTGCCCCTCTACGGTGTGGGTGGTTTCGCCACGGGTGGTGTCCCACACTCGGATGCTGCGGTCGCTGAAGCCCGAAAAAGCCCCACACGCCGAGGCCAGGGCTACCCCGCCGGGGTGGAAGGCCAGCGCCGTTACAGGGTCGGTATGGCCCGTGAGTTCACGGCTCAGGCTGCCGGTTTTGGCGTCGAACAGCAGAATTCGGCCATCCGTGCAGCCCACCGCCAGCCGCGCGCCGTCGGGGCTAATGGCCACCGACCGGCCGGGGCTCGGCAAGGCCACCTGGCCGATACGTTCGGTGGTTTTGTTGCTCCAGAGCAACAGGCCCCCGTCCTGGGTTGCCCCGGCCACCGTGCCGCCTGCGGGGCTTACGGCCAGCGCCACCACGGGCGCGCCACCGGTAGCAAAGCTGCGCACCTGTTTCTTTTCTGAGAGTGCGTAGTTGCGCACCGTGCCATCGGCACCGGCGCTGTAGAGTAGGTTGCTGTTGGTGCCAAAGGTGAGCTGCAGTACTGGGCCATTGTGCCCGCCCAGGGTCATAAGCACCTCGCCGGAGCGGGTATCGAGTACGGTGATTTTGCCTTGGTAGTCGCCTACAGCTACCGCACGGCCGTTGGGGCTGAGGGCCAAGCTGCGGCCCTCGATAGCGAAGGCCCCCACCTGGCGGCCGGTGGTGGCATCGCGTACCACGACCCGGTCGTTGGTAAGCAGGGCCAGCACAGCAGCGTTGCGGGCGTAGGCCAACTGGTACACTGGCTCGGCCACGCCCGAGAGCACGAAGGCCAGGGCTGGCGGCTGGGTGTCCCACACCCGGATGGCCGTATCGAACCCACCCGAGTACAGCCGGTCGTTGCTATCAAACCCCAGGCCGTACACCAGGGCGGTGTGGCCACGCAGGTTGCCTTCCTGGGTGCCGTCGGCAGCGTTCCAGAGCAGTACCTCGCCCGTTTGGTCGTCGCCACCGCCCGAAGCCAGGAGCGAGCCCTCGCCATTGAACGCTACCGCCTGGATGATACGCGAGTGGCCCTGCAGGGTGCGGATCGGGGCCTGTTCGGCCAGCGACCACAGCCGTACGATGCGGTCGGTACCCCCGCTGGCAAACCGCTGGCCATCGGGGTGCCAGGCGACCGAGATGACCGACTCAAAATGCCCCCTGAAGCTAGTCTTTTCGGCACCCGTGCTCAGGTCCCAGATCCGCACCACGCCGTCTTCGCCACCGCTTAGGCCCAGTTTGCCATCAGGGTTGTACGCCACGGCAAACGCCCCGCCCCGGTGCCCGCTCAGGGTATGTACCGGTCGGCCGGAGGCCAGGTCGAGTAGCACAACCGTGCCATCCTGGATGGCCACCAGCAGCTTCGTGCCGTCGGGGCTGTAGCTCAGGCCGTACACGGCGGCTTTCGGGCCGCGCAGGGTCCGCAGCAGCTTGCCCTCCAGCGACCAAAGCTTAATGGTGCGGTCGGCGCCACCGGTGGCCAGCTGGGCACCATCGGGCCGAACGGCAAGGGCCAGTACACGGTCGGGGTGCGCTACCAAGGTGCGCAGTAGCCGCTGGTACTCGGTATCCCACACAATCACCGAATTGTCGCCCACCGAGGCCAGGTAGGGGCCGCCCGGCACCGCGGCCAGTGCCCGCACCGAGTGGCTGAGTTGCACGGTAAGCGTGGGGGCTTGGGCCCACAGGATGCCCGGTAGCACAAGGCATACCAGCAGTAGCGCACGGCGCATGGCGTAAGGTTGGGGTTGCATGGGGGAACAGGTAGGGGGTTTACACACCACAGCCGACACACCAGCGGATACAATCTCCGGCAGGGGGTCGGCTGCAGCTATGCCTACACAGCCGGTAGGCAGGGGTTCGGTACAGGGTTACTTTTTACGGCTATCGGGCTCTTCGTCGGTGTAGTCCCACTCGCCGCCTTCGCCGCTTTCGGTGTAGTCGCTGGTGTCTTCGCCGCCGTAGTTGCCCATCTCGCGGTCAAAGATCTGCTCGTACTTCTCTTTGTTGTAGTTCAGGTTCTTGTTCTGGTCTTTGCGCATTTCGGCGTTCAGGGCCGCCAGGTACTTGTCGCGGTCCATCTGCATGACCACGTAGATCTGGTAGGTGATCTTACCGGCTTTCTTGTTCTCTTTGGTTTTGTAGCGGGTAAAGATGGCCTTGTCTACTTGCTCGCAGCCGTAGAGCGATTGGTATACCACGGTACGGGTCAGGCTCTCAAAGCTGTTCATGAACTCATCGCCGGCATCGGTGCTGGTTTCTTTCACGTAGTCGTCGTTCACTTGCTGGACGACGACTTTGATTTCACCGGCAATCTTGGCTTGGGCCGCCTGGATGGCTTTTTTCTCGGCTACATCTTTGCGCAGGCTTTCGGCAATGCCCACCGCGCGGTAGTAGCGGCGGTTGCTTTTTACGTTCTTAAAGGGCTCACCTTTGGCTTTTTTGCCGCGGGTGTCTTTTTTGCCTTGGGCGTGCACCTCGGTGGTGGGGGCCAGGGTCAGGGTAGCGACAGCGCCCAGGAGTACCAGGCAGCTGGCCAGACGGAGGATGGAGTTTCGGAGGGTCATGGCAGAGTTAGTGATGGTTTCGAAGTTAGAGGATCGCCTAGTTGGCTGCAACCCAAATGTGGTATTCCAAAGGCCGTGCCAAATCTGTCGGCCACGTGGTATCGGGTACGTAGTTTTGGGCAGGCTATGAACGATAAGCGCATCGAAATCAGTGTTGTAGCGCCGCTGTACAACGAAGCGGCCAATCTGGCACAGCTCTACGAGCGCTTAACACACGTGCTAGAGGGCATGGGTGTGGACTATGAGTTTGTATTTATCAACGATGGCTCGCACGACGCCACCCTCTTGGGCGTAAAGGCCCTCGCGGCCCGCGACCCCCGCGTGCGCTACGTAGACTTCTCGCGCAATTTCGGCCACCAGATCGCCGTATCGGCCGGGCTCGACCGTGCGCGGGGCCAGGCCGTGGTCATTATTGACGCCGACCTGCAAGACCCCCCCGAGCTCATCGCCGAGATGTACGCCAAACTGCAGTCGGGGTACGAGGTAGTGTATGCCCAGCGGCGCAAGCGTCACGGCGAAACGTGGTTCAAGCGCTTTACAGCCAGTATGTTTTACCGGCTCTTCAACCGGTTTTCGAACATCCAGATGCCCCTCGATACCGGCGACTTCCGCATCATGGCCCGCCCTGTAGTGGATGTGCTGGTGAGCATGCCCGAGCGCCACAAATTCCTGCGCGGCCAGATTAGCTGGATTGGCTTTCGGCAAACCTTCGTCGAGTACGACCGGGCCCCCCGTGCCGGCGGCGAGACCGGCTACACACTGCGCAAAATGGTCCGCTTCGCCCTCGATGGCCTTACAGGCTTTAGCACCCTGCCGCTAAAGCTGGCAACCATTTTGGGGTTTGTCGTTAGCGGCTTGGCATTCCTACTCATTGTGTTTGTTGTAATTGTCAAGCTCTTCGGTACGCGATTAGGGTTTCTAGTGGCCCCAGGTTGGGCCTCGCAGATGATCGTATCGCTATTCCTGGGCGGGGTGCAGCTCATTGCCATCGGCATTTTGGGCGAGTACATCGCACGTATAGCCGACAACACCAAGCAGCGGCCCCTGTACGTGGTGCGCGAGTCATCCGATAGCATTTCGGGCGGCAGCGCAACTTCAGGCCCCCTACCGATGTCTAGCTCAACAGCTTCCACCCATTAATCCAGCTCTCGTCGCGTACACTATGCCACTGGGCGCCGCTATCGTTTCGGTATTATTGATGATGATCCCACTGGCGGCAGTGGTGGGCCATTACTGGGTCCGCCACAAGAAACTGGAGATGGAGCGTGTGCGCGAGCTGAACAACCTGGGCCGCTACAACCTGGAGGGCACCTCTGAGGCCGACCTGCGCCGCGAGTTGGCCACCCTGCGCCAAGACCAGCAGCAGTTACAGGGGCTGGTAGCCGAACTGCAAAAAGCGCTACAGGCCAACGCGCTCTTGCCACCCGCCACCCCCGAGTCGCCCGTTGCTCCCACCGAAGAAGCCGCCCGGCGGATAGCCGAGCTCGCCAAACGGTTAAGTGGGGGGCCGCCTGCCTAGTCGCTATGCCTTTTGCCCTGATTGTCGGTTCGGTCGTCGTCGTGGTGGTGTTTTACCTGCTCGCCGAAACGGTGGTGCGCCAGGTTAAGGCCCGCAAAGAAACCGCTGTGCCCACGGCCGCCAAAGACCCGCAGGCGCTGGTGGCCCCCTTGCGCAAAGAGCTCGAGGCGACCCAAGCCCAGGTAAAAACCCTGTTGGCCCAGCAGCAAAAGCTCGAAGCCCGGCTCCAGAACCTCGAAACCATTGTCAGTTCAGTCGAGTGGGACGATAAAACCAACCCCAAGTAGCCCCCTTTCTTACCCCACAGCCTTATGGAAGACGCAATTGCCATCGTAATGGTCTTTTCCATCCCCCTGGTGGCCATTTTGGGCAACTACTTTTTGCGCTACAAACGCCTGCAGATGGAGCAGCTCAAACAGGGGCTTGAGAGCAACGACCGCCTCACGGCCAGCACCTCGGGCAAGGTGCTCGACCTGGAGCTCACCGTGCAGCGCCTGGAGGCCGAGAATAAGTCGCTTCACCAGCGGCTGCAAAACCTCGAGACCATCGTCACCTCGGTCGAGTGGGACCAGCTTACCACTGAGGCAGCCCCTAGCCAGCTGCCACCCCTCGCCGACAAAACCATCAGCTAAAGGCTTCAGCCTAGCACGGTTTCTAGGCGCTTTTACGGCGTCGTTCCAGTAGCCCCTCGAGCGCAAACATTTCGTCGCGGAACTTGGCCGCGAGTAAGAAGTCGAGCTCCTTGGCGGCGCGCTCCATGTTCTTCTTCGTCTCGCCGATGGTCTTGCGCAGCTGCTCGTCGGTCATGTACGCCAAGATGGGGTCGGCGGCCAGGCCGGTGGTTTCGCGCTCCAGCTCTTCGTGTATGCGTTGGCTGGCAGCCTCATTCTTTTGTAGTGCATGGCTGATTTCTTTGTGCACCGTAGTAGGCGTAATGCCGTGGGCCGTATTGTGGGCAATCTGCTTGGCCCGGCGGCGCTCGGTTTCGTCAATGAGCTTCTGCATGCTGTCGGTCACCTTGTCGGCGTACAAGATGACGCGACCCTCGCTGTTTCGTGCGGCCCGTCCGGCGATCTGGATAAACGAGCGCTCCGAGCGCAGGAAGCCCTCTTTGTCGGCATCTAGAATGGCAACCAGCGATACCTCGGGCAAATCGAGCCCTTCGCGCAGCAGGTTGATGCCCACCAGCACATCGAACTTGCCCAGGCGAAGGTCGCGCAGGATTTCGACTCGCTCCAGCGCGTCAATATCCGAGTGGATGTACCGGGCCTTTACACCCAAATCGCCCAGGTAGCGGGCCAACTCTTCACTTAGGCGCTTGGTGAGGGTGGTAATAAGTACCCGCCGACCCAGGCCCACCTCGCGGGCCACTTCTTCCAGCAAATCGTCTACCTGGTTGTAAAGCGGGCGGATTTCGACCGGCGGGTCGAGTAGGCCCGTGGGCCGCACAATCTGCTCAACGACCACCCCGCCCGTTTGGTCCAGTTCGTAGTCGCCGGGCGTGGCACTTACGTAGATGACCTGGCCCACCAGGTTCTCGAACTCCTCGAACTTGAGCGGCCGGTTGTCCAGGGCCGATGGCAGCCGAAAGCCGTGCTCGACGAGCGTGAGCTTGCGGCTGCGGTCGCCGCCGTACATGGCCCGTATCTGGGGCATGCTCGCGTGGCTTTCATCAACTACGGTGAGGTACCCTTCTGGGAAGTAGTCGAGTAGGCAGTAGGGCCGGGCGCCTGCACTGCGCCCCGTAAGGTGGCGGCTGTAGTTCTCAATGCCCTTGCAGAAGCCCAGCTCGCGCATCATTTCAAGGTCAAACTCGGTACGCTCGACAATGCGCTTGGCCTCTACCGGCAGGCTGGCCTTGGCGAAATACTCGCTCTGCTGCACCATCTCGTGCTGGATGTGCACAATGGCGCGGTTCATGACCTCGCGGCTGGTGACGAAGAGGTTGGCCGGGGCCAGCAGGAAGAACCCCAGTTTCTCGAGGGTCTTACCGGTCACGGGGTCGAACCGTGCGATGGCCTCCAGCTCGTCGCCAAAGAACTGGAAGCGCACCCCGTAGTCGTCGTAGGCCGGAAAGACCTCGACGTTGTCGCCGCGTACCCGGAAGTTGCCCTGGCGGAATTCGAGCTCGCTCCGTGCGTAGAGCATCTGCACCAGGGTGAACAGAAAGTTGCTGCGCCCGTAGGCCTGCCCCTGGTGGATGGGGAACATCATGGCCTTAAAATCCTCGGGCTTGCCCATGCCGTAAATGCAGCTCACCGACGAGACGATGATCACATCCTGCCGCCCCGAAAGCAGCGCAGAAGTGGCTCTGAGGCGCAGTTTTTCGATCTCCTGGTTGATCGAGAGGTCCTTTTCAATGTATACGTCGCTGCTCGCGATGTAGGCCTCGGGCTGGTAGTAGTCGTAGTACGAGATAAAGAACTCGACCAGGTTCTTCGGGAAAAAGCTCTTGAACTCGGCATAGAGTTGTGCGGCCAGCGTCTTGTTGTGGCTTAAGATGAGCGTGGGCCGCTGGGTCTGCTGGATGACGTTGGCAATGGTAAACGTCTTGCCCGAACCCGTGACACCCAGTAGCACCTGCGCGTGCTCGCCGCTCTCCAGCCCCTCGACGAGCTGCCGGATGGCCTCGGGCTGGTCGCCGCTGGGCTGGTAGGGTGTGGTGAGTACGAAGGGGTGCTGGGCGGCTTCCATCGGTGGGTGCGTGCGTACCTTAGGCTGTAACTACCACCTCAGGCCGAAAGTTAGAGAAACGCTATGGCCCAGACCGCGCCCGAAAAGCTGCACCTGCAAAAGGGTGAACAACTGCTGGTCCTCAACGCCCCCCACAACCTAGAGGCCCTACTGCTACCGCTGCCCGAGGGCGCCACGCTGGTCACCGAAGTGGCGCGCGAGTACCCCGTGGTACTGGGGTTTGTAGAGCAACTGCGCGATTTGATCGAAATCTGGCACAAGCTGCGCACCGGGGTCTCGCCCCACGGGGCCATCTGGGTGGCCTACCCCAAAAAGACCGGCACCATTCGCAGCGACCTGCACCGCGATGTGCTGGCTGCCCAGGTACAGGTCTTAAGCCCGGATTGGACGGTCGTAAGCCTCATTTCGCTCGACGCCACCTGGTCGGCCATGCGCTTCCGGCGGGTCGAAGACATCCCGAAGCTCACCCGCAACTTCTAGCCCCGCAGCACGACCCCAAGCGGCTCGAGCCGCCGCAGCACACCTGCCACGGCCTTCTCGACCTGCTTGTCGGTGAGCGTCGCCTGTGGGTCTTGCAGCGTCAGGGCCAGGGCGTAGCTGCGCACGCCGTCTTTTTCAAAGACATCGAACAGCCGAACGCCAGTCACCAACTCGCTACCGGCGCGGGCGGCGGCTTCGATGGCTTGGTAGCCCACGCCCGCTGGCACCGTAAGGCTTAGGTCGCGGCGCACGTGCGGGAACTGCGCCAGCGGGCGGAATGTGAGGGGTTGGGTGCTCAGCTGGGCCTCGAGGGCCTCCCACGCCAGCCGGGCGTACACCACCGGTACCCGAACGCCGTAGCGCTCGGCCACCTCGGGTCGCACACGCCCGATTTGAAACGTTGCACCCGGTGCCGACAGGGTGCCTGCCTCGCCGTAAACGAGTTCGGGGTCGCCCGCCAGCGGCTGCCACTCGGGTGCCTTTGGCAAGGGTAAGCGTTGCAGCAGTTCGGTTACAGCGCCTTTGAGCTCGAAGTAACCTGCGGGCTGCTCCGGGGTTTGCCACTGTTCGGGGGCCTCTGTGCCGCAGAGTAGCAGCGCCAGCTGCATCTGTTCGGTGTAACCCGTCCCAGCACGGCCGTATACTTTGCCAAACTCGAAGATGCGTACCGTGGGCTGCTGCCGGTGCAGGTTATGGGCGGCCACCTCGAGTAGGCTGGGTAGCAGGCTGGTGCGTAACCACGCATTTGCCTCGCTCAGCGGGTTGGCCATGGCAATCCCGTGGCCGGTGTCTACATCGGCTGCCGCTACCAGCGAGTTGGTTACGCACTCGTACAGGCCCCCAGCGGCCAGGTAACTGGCTACTGCCTCGCGCCAGGCACCGGGTTCGGCGGCGGGTGCGTAGGTGATGCTGGCATTGATCCGCGGGGCATCGGGCACGTGGTTGTAGCCGTGGATGCGCAGCACGTCTTCGACCACGTCCTCAAAGCGCGTAACATCGTGCCGGTAGGGTGGCACCTGTAGCCGGTAGGTACCGAGCTGGTCGGTAGGCGTGGCCTGGATGTCGAGGCGCCGGAAAATGTCGAGCAGCTCACCGTCGGGGATGTCCTTCCCCATTAGGCGGCGGGCCCGCTGGCTGTCGAAAGTCACCTCTGCCCACACGATAGGGGCTCGCAGGTGATCGATGGGCTGCGAGAGGCGCCCACCCACCACCGATTGCAGCAGCCCGGCGGCGTACGCCAGCGCCTGTGGCACCTGCTCTGGGTCTACGCCCCGCTCAAAGCGG
>JANRLA010000042.1:0-10701 GCA_033763015.1 Bacteroidia bacterium | reverse complement strand
CGCCGCCCACCAAGAGCGTGTGCTCGGTAGCCTTGAGCCCGGCAAATGGGCCGACTTCATCGTCGTCGACCGCGACTACACCACCTGCCCCGAGGCCGACATCTGGCGCACCCAGGTGCTGGCCACCTACCAGGCCGGCCGTAAGGTTTTTTCACAAGACCACTAACACTCGTAGGGCACCCGTTTCAGGCTCTTCGGGCATCTTGGGGTATGAAATGGTTTTTGACACTCGCACTCGGGTTGGCCTTCCAATTGGCCCAGGCCCAACACGTTTACAACTACGTATACGTGAAGACCCTGCCGGGCCGCCAGGCGCAGTACCTCCGCTTCATCCAGGCGAATTGGGCACCCGCGCGCCAGGCGTTGACAGCAACCGGCGATGTCGTCTCCAGCCAAGTGCTTGTCAACCCCGACAGTACCCAGTTCTGGGACGTGCTCCTCATCACGGTGTACCCCAACCCAACCATATTCGCCAAACGGGAAGAAATCTTCCGGGCCTACTTTTCTACCCAAAACGGCGGCCCAGTCCTGCCTGACGGATTAAAACCCCGCGAATTGGGCGTGGTTTTGCGTGAAGAAAACCTGACAGAGCCCCAGCCCAATTAGAAATCTGTTTGGCAAACGCAAAGCCAAACGTTATTTTGTCAATCCATCAACCACCTACCCCACTACCCCTATGGCAAACTTTTTCCAACGCCTGCTCAGCATGTTCGGCAGTGCAGTGCCCGGCGGCGAGCAGCTGCAACAAGCCAACGAAGTGCGCGAGAAAGTCGCTTCCCTCATCAAAAGCGTGCAGGAAGGCGGCTTTAAGCAGATGCTCATCGACGAAACCAAAGGCATGGCTGGCGACCAGCTCGAAGCGTTTTTTGCGGGTAAAGCCGAAGAGATTTTCGATAGCACCGTAGCCGAACCCCTGCGCAGCAAGGGCATCCCCGACCTGGTCATCAACCCCGTGCGCGACAAAGCCGTAGAACAAATCGCTGGCAAGCTGCGCGAGCAGTACGACAAGGCCGTGGGCCAGGCAGGCTAGTCATTTCTTTCCCGTTCGATACCGTGAAACGCAGTGTTGGTTGTTTCGTGGCCTTGGCGTGCGCCGGGCTCTTGGCAAGCTGTACGTCGTACAAAGAGGCCACGTGTGCCCACAAACGGGTCGCCAAAAAGGTGGCCTCGCAGCAGGGCCCACTAGCCCCTGCTGCGGCCACGCCGCCGGTTACTGCCCAGCCCTAACCCCGGCTGTGCGCCCCCCACGCGGTGCCAGAGACGCCCAAGCCCAAGCATACCGACGCCATCGCGGTACTCACCTGGCGTAAGCAGGACACCTGGGGCCGGCGCTACGCCCTGTGCATGCCCGACGATTCGGTACTCACTACCTACCGCGAGTCGGGCCTAACTCGCAACCGCCTTGCCGTAGAAACCCCTACTGGCGCGTGGAGGGTGCGCATACGGGGGCTATTTCTCGATCGTTACTCGGTCTTCAACGAATCGGGTACCGAGGTTGCGGCGCTGCGTATACGACCGCTTCGGTTTCGACGCCCCGGTGCCATTGAGCCAGTGGGCGAGGCGCCCATCGAACTGAGCCGACCTACGTGGAACAACTTCCGGCTACTGGCTACCAGCGTGCGGGGCGACCTCTACGAGTTGCGCTACCGGATGAACTGGCAGCGACTGGCACCTGAGTTTTTGCTGGAACTCTTGCCCGGCAGCCAGGGCGAGCCCAAAACGCTGCTCTACGCCGCGCTGGGCTTTGCGCTCCTGATGCGCTCTTTTCGCAGCGCCGGTAAATGAACAAGGCCCCACGTGGGGGCCTTGCACAACGACTACTGTAGCGTGGGAGGGGCTTGAACCCTCGACCTTGCGATTATGAATCGCACGCTCTGACCAGCTGAGCTACCACGCCGCTACCGGGTACAAAGGTACGGCACAAATGGCTCACGGGGCTAGTGGGGGTGCTGGGCCCGGTAGGCGGCCAGCCCGGCGCGCGCCTGGGCCTGTAGTTTTGCGCGGAAGGCACCCGTCCACCCCACCAGCCATCCCGGTAGCCCCAGGGCCTGCCGGGCCCAGCGCCAGAGGTCGAACCGGTCGGTCTGGGTTGCGATCAGGCCCTCGGCGGTGCACAGCAGGTGGCTGCGAACGATGTTGTGCACCGTGCGGCCCGTGCGGCTAAAGGGGTACGTGGCGTGCCAGCGCACGTGCGCCGAGCGCTCATCAGCCGATTCGATAACGTACGTAACGGTGAGCTTACCCTGGCTGCGGGCCAGGAGCATGGCCCACATGGCTGGCACCTCGGGGCCCGTAAGCGTGCCAAAGGCGGGGTCAGCGAAGGTTGCGTCTGGCGCGTAGCAGCTGGCCATGGTCGCGGCGTCGTGGCGGGCAAAGGCTTCGTAGAAGCGGCGGGCGGTTGCGGCAGGTGTCATGGGCCCCCGAAAGTTAGGGTACCGCGCGGCAGCCATACCCACGTTGCCCCCAGCCTCGTTGTACCTTTACCCCATGAGCGAACCATTGGACGAAGGCTTGGGCCAACTCAACATCGAACTCGGCGACGACGTAGCCGAGGGCATCTACAGCAACCTGGTCATCATTGCCCACAGCAACGCCGAGTTTGTGCTCGACTTCGTGCGCATCCTGCCCGGGGTACCCAAGGCACGGGTCAAATCACGCATCCTCATGACGCCCCAGCACGCCAAGCGCCTGCTCATGGCCCTAGACGACAACCTGCAGAAGTACGAGGCCCAGTTCGGCGACATCGAGCTCAAAGAGCCGCTCAACCACCTGCCCAACCTTGGCTTCGGGGGGCCCACCGGCATTGCGTAGCCAGGCCCGCGTGCTGCTGCTGCTCCTGGGGCTAGCCCTGCCCGGGGCCGGCTGGGCGCAGGGTGGTGGCGACCGGCCCCGCGAGCCCGACCCCAACCGCTTCAACAAGCCCCGGCCCTGGGACGAACCGGTAGACACCGTCGCCTTCCGCGACAAGCAGCTGGCCATGCAGCGCCTCATCGCCAAACAGCTGCCCCACCTCGATGCCCTCGAGCAGCGGCTCAAGGGGTACGCCGCTGGCCTGGGGGCCCTAGATAGCATCCTGAGCTACCGGGCGGCCGGCGCGGTGTACCAAGACTCGGCCCTGCGGGTCATGGTCCGCGTGCGCAGTTTCCTCAAACAAGTCGAGCTCGAGGTCAAGGCCATGCACTTCGAGTGGCTGCCCCTGCAGCGCGAGCTTATGGCCGTGCACGCCAAGTACGGCGAGCTCTGGGCCATTGGGCGCCTCGACCCTTCGCTGAAAGAAACCATCGAAGCCTACCGGGCCCTGTACTCACGCCTACAACTGCTCTTGGCCTACCGCGAGTACCTCTACAACGAAAGCGAGTTTCTACTCAACGCCAAGCTAGATTGATTTCCCCCCGATAGCCATACGCTTCTACCCCGACCGAACGTACGACTTTACGATGCGTCGCTGTGTACTGGGCTGCCTGGGCCTGTTGGCCAGTCTGGCCCAGGGGCAAACGCCCCTGTGGCAGCAGGTGTACGGCGGTAGCGCCTACGAAGAGCTGCGGGGCTCACTCACGCTACCGGGCGGCACCTACCTTCACGCAGGCAGCACCCGCAGCACCGACGGGGTGCTCACCGGCCGCGAAAGCCTCGATTTCGATGCCTGGCTCGTCAAGACCGACGCCCGTGGGCGGCTCCTGTGGCAGCAGTGCTTCGGCGGTACGGGCAACGACAAGTTCCTGGCCCTGCAGGCCCTGCCCGACGGCGGTTTCGTGGCCGTGGGCTACACCGAAAGCCTGGAGCTCACCCACGGCGAGGCCGATGTCTACGTCGTTTGCACAGATGCCCTGGGCACCCTGCGGTGGGCCCGCGCCTTTGGCGGCAGTGGCAACGACCGCGGCTACGGCGTGGCCCTACAGCCCGACGGCACCTTGCTCATTGCCGCCGAAGCCGGCAGCAACGACGGCGACGTGGCCAGCCACGCCGGCGGGGTAGACATCTGGGTATTGGCCCTGAGCCCGGCGGGCGAGGTGCGCTGGCAGCGCACCTACGGCGGCAAAGGCACCGACCGCGCCGTGGCCATCGCCGCCACCGACGACGGGGGCTGCGTCGTGCTGGCCAGCTCCGATAGCGACGCGCCGCTCCTGGGCCCCTCGCGCGGCCGTACAGACGTCGTTTTCCTGCGGCTCGACAGCCGGGGTGCTCTGCGCTACGCCACCCGCACCGGCGGCAGCGACGTAGACGAACCCCACGGCCTGGCCCGGGGCCTGCTCGATACCTACTACGCCGTGGGCACCACCTTCAGCCGCGACGGGGCCGTGCAGCAGCCCAAAGGCGAAGGCGACGTGTGGGTAGTGGCCTTCCGCGGCCCCACCGGCGAGGTCGCCTGGGCCCGCACCTACGGCGGTGAGAGCCACGACGGGGCCAACGGCATCACCGCGCTACCCACCGGCGAACTGCTCGTGGCCGCCATCAGCCGCAGCCAGAAAGGCCAGCGCACCACCTGGCGGGGCCTCTTCGATGGCTGGCTGCTCAAGCTGCGGCCCCAGGGCGAACTCGTGTGGCAAACCAGCCTGGGCGGCTTTCAGAACGACGAGTTCTACGGCGTAACCCTCACCCCCCAGGGCGACTACCTGGTAGCCGGTACCACCCGCAGCACAGACAAAGACCTCTACCTCTTGCCCACCCAGGGCGGCAACGACGCCTGGCTCGTGGCCCTGCGCGACCCCCAAAACCCCAGCCGGGCCCTGCCCGAACCCCAGACCTTCATCGCCGGCTACGTCACCCACGCCCAGACTGGCGCCCCGCTCAGCGCCGAAGTGGTCTTGGTCGACGACCAGAACAAACCCATTGCTCGCACCCAGACCAACCCCACCACCGGCCTGTTTCAGTTTGCCACCGCACGTGTGGTGGGCCTGAGCCTGGGCGCCGTCGCCGAGGGCTTTTTGTTCTACAGCAGCCCCCTGACGCTCATCGCCGACGAGGTCGGTACCGAGGTGCGCCTCCAGGTCGCGCTGCAACCCCTGGCGCCCGACAAGTCGCTCATCCTCAACAACCTCACCTTCGATCCCGGCAGTGGGCGCCTACGCCCGGCCTCCTACGCCGAGCTCGACCGGCTGGTACGCTTCCTCGAGCTCAACCCCACGGCCCGCATCCGTATCGACGGCCACAGCGGCGGCGGCGGCACCGAAAACCAGCGCTACCAGCTTAGCTTTCAGCGGGCCCAAGAAGTGCGCGCCTACTTGCTCACCCGCGGCATTGCCCCCAGCCGCAGCGAGGTGCGGGCCTGGGGCAGCCAGCGCCCCCTGGTGCCCGAAGTAGACGACCAAAGCCGCGAACTCAACCGCCGCGTTGAGATTACAGTATTGCCCGATTCGCGCTAGCCGCACACCACCTAGCGCCGCGCGGGATAGGTGTTTACAGTTTAGCCGTCATCCGCTCAATCATTTTATTGGGCCTTCTGGTAGCTTTAAGCACTAACCCTTATCTGATTATGGCTAAAGAGAACGCCGACAAGACCAAAAAGGCCGCGACCACAGCCCCCAAGGCCAAAACGGCAGCCGCCAAGCCCAAAACCACGGCTGTAAAACCGAAAGCAGACGCTAAAGCCAAAGACGCCACGGCCGCCAAAAAGCCCGCTGCTACCGCCAAGAAAGCCGCTGCCCCCAAAGCCAAAGCCAAAGCCGAGCCCAAGGTGAAAGACGCCGCCGCCAAGAAACCGGCCACCCCCAAAGCCAAGGCAGAGCCAAAAGCCAAAGACGCTACAGCCGCTAAGAAGCCCGCCGCCGCTGCCAAAAAGGCCGCAGCCCCCAAGGCCAAAGCCGAGCCCAAGGTGAAAGACGCTGCCGCCAAGAAACCGGCTGCCCCCAAAGCCAAGGCAGAGCCCAAAGCCAAAGTCGCTGCCGCCAAAAAGCCCGCCGCTGCTGCCAAGCCCAAGGCCGATACCAAGAAGAAGTAGCTAGCCTTAGCGGCTACTCGGCGCCAAGTACGAAGGTGCGCGCCGTACCGTCGGGCAGTGTGCCCCGCACGGTGAGCGGCCCCTCGGCCCGTCGCACCCGCTCGTAAAGCTGCTGAGGCGTGAACAGGGGTTCGTCGCCCACGGCGGTCAGCAACGTGCCGTTGACGATGCCTGCGCGGTCGGCCACCTCGCCGGGCACTACGTTTACCACAGCAACGCCATGCCCCAGGCCCAGTGCCTCCAGTTGGCGTGGGCTGGCTTCTACAAACTGGGCCCCCAGTTGTTGGGCCAGCGCCTGGCGCTGGGCACTGGCAGCCCCCGGCGAGGGCGGCGGGGTAGCCCCTGCGGCCAGGAGTTGGGCCTCGCCCCGTTCATTGCGTAGCCGTATCTGGGCGCTGCGGCTGGCACCACCCCGGTAGTAGGTAAGGGTTAGGGTTTCGCCGGGGCTGTGGGTGCCCACCTGTTCCTGAAGCTCACTGGCACTGGTTACCGGTACGCCATTCACGGCCACGATGGCATCGCCCACGGCAAGCCCAGCCTCTTTGGCCGCGCTGGTGGGGGCAAAGTCGTAGACCACGGCCCCACGGCGGGTGCCCAGCCCAAAGCGCTCGACGGCAGCGGCAGACACATCGCGGATCGTGATACCCAAAAAACCCCGCTGCACCTGCCCGTAGCGGATCAGGTCGCTCGTCACCTTCTGCACCAGGTTGGCCGGTATGGCAAAGCTGTAGCCCTGAAACGTGGCGTTGTCGGTCGCAATGGCCGTATTGATGCCAATAAGCTCACCCTTCAGGTTCACCAGCGCACCCCCCGAGTTGCCGGGGTTCACCGCGGCATCGGTCTGGATGAAGCTCTCGATGGCGTAGTTGCCGCCCCCGCCCCGCGCGTACAGGATGCCGATGGTGCGCGCACGGGCGCTCACAATGCCAGCCGTAACGGTGTTCGTGAGGTTGAAGGGGTTGCCAATGGCCAGCACCCAGTCGCCGATGGGCACGGCATCCGAATTGCCAAAGGCGATGGCAGCCAGCGGCTCCTCGGCGGTCACCTTCAGTACGGCCAGGTCGGTGTTGGGGTCGCTCGCCACCACCGTGGCGGGGTACTCGCGGTTGTCAGAAAAGACGACCGTAAACTGGGTGCCGCCCTCAATCACGTGGTAGTTCGTCGCGATGTGGCCTGCCGGGGTGAGCACCACGCCACTGCCACTGGCCCGGCTGGGGCCACTCTCGGCGTCGCCGAGGCCAAAAAAGTTGGCGCTGCCGGTGCTACGTGCCACAATGGCCACCACGGCGGGCAGCGCCGCCTGGGCTGCGGTGTGAAAGTCTGTGCCCGGCGCCGCGGCGCCCGCTCCGGGGTTGCGGGCCGGGGTGTAGCGGGCGGGCAGTGGCGCGTACTGGGCCTCGAAGCGCGCCAGCCGCCGCTCCACCCACCAGCCCGTAACCAGGCCGCCTACCACCAGGCCCCCCAGAAACAACCCTGCCCACCCCAATGCTTTGCGCGGTACCTGCATACCCCAAACTAACGAGCCCTCGGCAAAACCCGTGCGGCAAAGTCGCGCAAACTGTGGCCCTACCGCCCGCCGCCTACGGTCCCCACGCTGCTGGGCACCACAATGAGCTGGCCCGGCTCAATCTTCAGGCCCGTGGCGCCGGTGGGCGCGGGCGCGGGTGGCGCCAAATCGGCTTTCCGGATCAGGTACCGCGCCCTAAGGCCGTAGCTGATGTGTACCCGTGGCACCAGCACCACGGGGTGGAACACCTGGTCGTACGCCGTGTAGCTGGGCTTGTCGTAAAAGCTGCTCGTGATGCGTTCGGGCAGCACCGTCACCTTGCCCTTCTTCTGCACCACCTCCAGCGAGGTGCGCGACGACGACACGTACTCGGCGTACAGCTCTACCGGGTAGTACGCGTTGCGCCGCTCTTCCACCTGCACGCTGTAGGCTGGGGCATAGCGCACCCCGGCGGCCTCGAAGGCCGCTTTTTTGCGGTTCACGAGCGCCACCGCCGTGCGCTGCAGCGTGTCGTAGATGGCCTCTAGGTTGGGCACGAAGTAGTCCACCTTCACCAGGTCGTACACCTCGGCCGCCACCGCGGCGCTCACAATGGCGTGGATCTGGTCTTCGCTGCGGTAGCGCACGTGCACGTTCTTGGCCAGCTCGAAGCCTGCGGGCACCTCGACCGAGCGTTTGCTGAAGGCCTTGCGCTCCAGCTGCGTCTCGTACTGGGCCTCCAGCGAAATCATGTCAATGAACACATCGGCCTCGCCGACCCCTATGCCCGTGAGGCCCCGCTTAAAGGCCTCGATGCGCTCGTTCATCAGCCGGTTCACGCTGTCGCTCGTGGCGGCCACCTGCACTAGGCTGAACACGGCCACGTAATGGCTAGGCGCAGCGTTGTAGAGCACCTGGGCTGCTACGAGCAGAGTCGTGTCGTTGAGGTAGTAGCTGCGCCCGAACGCTTCTTCCTTGCGCACTTCCTGCACATTGAGTTCGCGGTCTTGCACGTAGTTGTCGCGGGCCTGTTTTTTCAGGTAGGCGCCACGGGCCTGGCCCAGTGCCAGGGTGGGGGCCAGCAAAAGGGGCAGTAGCAGCAGTCGCACGGCAGGGTGGATTAGTTGGATAAGATACGGGTTTAGGCGGCTACACCTGCGGTTGGAACTCAGGCTGCCAGGTTAGGCAGCGCAGCGAACCACCGTCTAGCGCAGGTGCACCGCAGGGTATGGGTACTATCTGCCACCCCGGTAGCTCACGGTGCAGCAAGCGGAGTACAACCCCATCATTGGCAATGCCGTATACCGGCACCAACAGGGTGCGACTATCCACAGCGATTAGGTTTGCATAACAACCTACGGCACCTTTGGCGCCCTCGGGTGGGCTTGGAAGGTGTATTCGAGAGTACGAAATGACATCAAGAGACGTAGCGAATCGTTTTTGAAACGATTGACTTTCACGACTGAAGTCTTGAACAAACAATTTCCCGTCGAACAGTGCAACCATCCCATCGGCGTGGTGCGTCCAATCGTACGGTTGCCACGGAATAAGCACCACCTTCTTCACCGCTAGGATGCGGGCCAGTTCCGCTTTGATCGACTCAAGGCCGTAGCCCGGATTGGCACGTACAACCTCCTCCGTAAGTATGGCATAGGTGTCGTCCTTGACGACATTCCCACCATCCAGAACCAGAGCACAAGGGGTGATCTGAAGCCCAGCGGGGTTCGTCAGCGTGTGGGTGTCGGTGCGTAGCCGCTGGTACTTCGGTTCTTTCAGGTACCTGGGGTCAAATACGAACTGCACGCAGCGGCCCGGCCCAACGGGCACAGGCATGTAGTCGCGGGCCCAGACATCGGCCGCGCCCTGAATCAACCCTACCGGCGTGTGCTGTTGAAGCGCCTGAAACACCTCTGGGTACCTGCCTTCAAGCTCAGCTGCGACGTACACCATTAGCGTGCTATGAACTACGCGGGGGCCTTGAAGTTTCGATTAAACAGCTGGTTTATCTCCGCTAGTGGGTAATTCTGATCCAGGAGCGACCGTAGTATAGGGCCTTCCTTGCCATCGTGGCGTAGCGTGGGTGAAGTGATGTAGCGGTAGGGTAGTGTCCGCCAATCGGCATCTGCACCCACGGGGCTTCCAAGCCCGTGCCGGGGCACCGCCAATACGCGCTCGTAGCCTTTTGATGAGCGTTCCTTCAACGCGAATTGTGAGTTCGAAAAGGCATCCGTGGGCAGGTCGGCGGTAGAGCTTCTGCCCAGCTTTTTGAGGACTAGGCCTACGATGTTGCCGGGGCCGTACACCTGCTGCTGGGTTTGCTCCTCGACCAGGCTCCGGAAGAGAAAGCCGCCGTGGGCCTCCTGGCTTCCGATGGTGAGGTCTACCCCATTCCTGCGCCCAGCTTCCCGGTGCCAGTACCAGGTGCCTGCTGTTTGCTGTGCCGGGGCCTTGTGGGTGTACGGGTCGTTGTGGCCAGAAGGATGGGTGTAGTACCCTTCGATCTCAACGAGCCTGTAGGTGCTGCCGCCAACCGTTAAGACACATCCGTTTAGGAGAAAATCGGCGATAGCAGCCAGATTTTGACCCACGTCGTGGCCGGTGTGCAGCTGGTCAACGAGGGTTTTGAAGGTCGGGTTCATAGCCTATGTGGTTTTTAGTCAAGCTCCCCCAGCACGTCCAGCAGGGCTTCTACGCGGTCGTAGTCCAGTTGGCCGAAGGCGTCGGGCTGGTGGGCGCCCAGGCTCAGGCCGTCGGCGTGGGCGGCGGCGGCGGGGAGGTCGGTGGCGGCCAGGGCGTCGGTGCGCAGCAGCAGCGGCAGGCCTTGGGGCAGGCTGGCCCGCAGCTGGGTAAGTGCGGCGGTGTCGAGCGCCGGGCCGGGCAGCACGTCCAGGTACTGGGCCTGGGCCACCAGCTCGGTGGGCAGGCTGCTTGCCACCCCCAGCGGGCAGGTGAGCCCATAGGGCACCGGCAGCTCCAGGGTGCCCCGGGCAAAGGCCTCGGCGGCGGTGGGCCCGTCGAATTCCAGCCACAACCGGTGCTGGCGCAGCCAGGGGGTAAGCGGGGCGGCCTGGGCCAGGTCTTCGCCCAGTTGCATGACCAGAAAACTACCCGAGAGCCACTCGAAAAACGCCTCTACGGCGCTTTCAGAGAGCTTGTACAAGTGCCCGCGCTCCAGGGCAAAGCCCAGGTAGTGGGCGCCCCAGGCGGCGCTGGCGCGGGCGTCGTGCAGGTTGGTCAGGTGGTGCAGTTTTAGGCGCATGGGCAAGCGCGAAACTAC
>JANRLA010000041.1:0-9169 GCA_033763015.1 Bacteroidia bacterium | reverse complement strand
GCTGCAGATACCCCTTATCTACGCCAGCAGCGCGGCCACCTACGGTCGCGGGGAGCATGGCTTCGCCGACGACCATGCAGGCGTGGGGCAACTGGCCCCCCAAAACCCCTATGGCCTCTCGAAACACACGTTCGACCGGTGGGTACTGGTGCAAGAGCAGGGGCCCTTTTTTTGGGCAGGGCTCAAGTTCTTCAACGTATATGGCCCCAACGAGTACCACAAAGGCCGCATGGCCAGCGTGATCTTTCATGCCTACCACCAGATCCGGCAAAGCGGCGGGCTTAAGCTTTTCCGCAGCCACCGGCCCGACTACGCCGACGGCGGCCAGTTGCGCGACTTTGTGTACGTGAAAGATGTCGTGGGTGTCATCCTCTACCTCATGACCCAGCGGCCCGCGTCGGCCATCTACAACCTAGGTACTGGGCAGGCCCGAACGTTTGCCGACCTCGGCGAAGCCGTGTTTTCGGCTATGGGGGTACCCCCAGCCATCCAGTACATCGACATCCCGCCAGACATCCGCGAAGCGTACCAATACTACACCCAGGCCGAGATGGGCAAGCTGAGGGCCGCAGGCTACACGGCTCCCTTCCACAGCCTCGAAGCCGGCGTTACCGATTACGTGCAGCACTACCTGGTACCTCAAAAATTTTGGTAACCGGGCCCAAAAATGCCCGTCCGTAGGTGTAACTTGTACATTGGCCCAGTCGTTTACTCTTTATCTAAAGTTCGGGGATGGTTTTGTACTTCGTAAGCGCAGTAGGAGCAGCCATTGGCCTGGTAGCAGGGCCTGTGGCATACCTATTGGCGCTACGGTACGAGCGCCGGTTCAGGGGGGTGCTGCTCAGTTGGCGCATGCCCAAGTTGGTTTTCACGACCGTGGTTGTCTTTGTCGTCAACCTTGCGCTCTTTACCCTTGCCTGCCTGTTTTTTGCCACCTACTTCGGGCGGCTGCACGGGTGGGAGCTACTGCGCCTGCGCAGTGACGCTCTTTTCCTGCTGGGCACTACGGCGCTCTTGTTGCTTGCGGGCGTACTCTTGGGTTACCTGGCGCTGCAACGCATCTACACCCAGCGCATTCTGGAGGAGGGTATTTTACTCGAGCTACCCACACGGTCGTGGGGGCATCGGCTGCGGCTACTGAGGTGGGACGATATCCTGGATTTCTACCTTCAGAGCGACTACCCCGTAACCGTGTACCGGTTTCTGCTGCGGGGCCAAACGGGGCAGTACCAGCGGCACGAGCTGAGGGTACCTTTTTACGTGGTGCACCGGTTTGAGGCACTGTTGGAACAAAAATTGAGGCGTGCTAAAGAGCGCCGCAATCAGGCGGTGGCCAGTGTCCGCAAACTGCCCGGTAGTTGATTCCCCACGTTGCCCTGTACCCCCTCGCCGTTGCCGAGTGGCTGGCAAGGGGCCTTACCGTTGGTGGAATCCTGCTGGCGCTGGTGCTCGGGGGGTGGGATTCCGCCACGAGCGATGAGGCCCTTACCCAACGGCTGGAGCGTAACATTCAGGCCGATTTTGTACGCGACTTGGCCGCTGTGCGCGGCGCTAACCCCGATGCCCTGGTGGCTGGCGCACGCCAACTGCGCACCCGGTCTGGGGCAGGGCCCAACCCCATCCACCTGCGGGTAAGCACCAGCGGCAAGCTGGCCGGCTGGAGTACCAACTACTACATCCCGCCCGCCAACGTCCTGGAGGCGCAGCTATCGGTTACCCGCGACGAGCTGCTTATTGGTGGCCGGTCGGTGTACTACAACGTGAAGGTGTACACCGATACGGCGGTGTACTTCAACCTGCTGCCGCTCAAGCTGCAGTACCCAGTTCAGAACGAGTACCTCACCGACTTCATTTACCTGGGGCGGTACGGGGGGCGCGGCATTGAGCTGGAAAACCCCAGTCGGCAGTTTTCGCTCTTGCCCATTAAGGGCGGCATCAACATTACCGACCCCGAAAAACGCCACCTCTTTTCCATTCGGGTCGTCGACACCCACCCTTTCCGCCACGCCGCCCGGCTGGCAACAGGTGTGGGTGCCCTGCTGGCGCTGGTGGGGGGGGGTCTCTGGCTGTACCTCTGGCTTCGTCGCTCCCGGCTACGTGTTTGGGTGCGCGAGGCATTGCTGATAAGTGCCTTGGGCGGCACGCGGCTAGGGCTGCTGTGGCTGGGGCTGCCAACCCGGTACCTGGAACTCGACATCTTTAGCCCCCACCTGCTGGCGCTCAATGCCCTGAGCCCCTCGTTGGGCGACCTTACTCTCAACGTCTTGCTGCTGCTCATCGTCGCGGTACGGCTCTACCAACTGGCCCGCACCTTGCCCGCATGGCTAGCGCGGCGGGTACAGGGCCGGGCGGGTTGGTGGGCCGTTCACTTTGTGGCGCTGGGTGTAGCGTGCCTGCTGTACAGTGGGTTCTTTGGGCTCTTCGACCTGCTGACGGTGAACTCGAAGGCCGAGTTTGAGTTCGCCGACATCTACCAACTGAGCGGTTATTCGCTCCTGCTCTTTCTCAACGTTGCGCTCGTTCTGGTAGCCATACTGCTTGTGCTGTTCTTTCTGGCAGGGGTTAGCCAAGCCTTGCCATCGCCCTATGGTGCGGCGTGGCCCTACGCGGCACTGTTGTGCCTGGGGGCTTCGGTGGTATTTGGGCTCTTGGGCGGGGGCCTACTAGAGCCCCTAACCTTTGTAGGTTTTGTCGGGCTGGTCTACCTGGTACACCAGCGCAATGGGTACTCGCTGCGCCTGTCGCTGGTCAACGCGCTGCTACTCATTGCCGGGCTAGCAGCCCTTACCAACCACGCCATCACCAAAAGCCTACGGCGCACCACCGACCGTGAGCTCGCCTTCTACGCCGCCAAGTATGCCGACCAAAAAGACTGGCTTACCGAGTACATCTTCGACGAAGTTGCCTCTACCCTAACCGACGACCGCAGCCTCTGGCAGCCCGCCTACCGCGCCGGGGTAGACAGCCAGCAGGTGCTAGCCGACCTGCCGGGCCGCATCATTACCCAGTACCTGGCCACCAGCTTCAGGGGGTACGACTACCAGGTGGCCCTAACCGATACCCAGGGCCGCACCTGGTCGGGGCCCGAAACAGCCCCCAGCTACCGTAGCGGCATCACCCCAGCCGAAAACACCCTCTCGCGTTTCCTGAAGTACGTACCTGCTACCGGCGGTGGGGCCCCACACTATTACGTGGGCACGTTTGCCGCACAGCACAGTTGGGTGGGGCCACTCACGGTGCAGATCGAGCTGCGGCCCAAATCGGTTGCACCGGGCCAGCTCTACCCACAGCTGCTGGTAGACCGGAGCGTGCAGCAGCAGATGGGCATCCCCGAGAAGTACATGGTCGGTTACTACGTAAACGGACAGCTCGAGCGCCGACACGGGGTCTATGGCTTCCCGGTCACCTTAGCCAACCCACCCGAGCCCGGCACAACCCGTCGTTTCTCAGAAGGGGGCTACCAGCACTACCAAGTGCACCTGGGGCAGGGGCGCGTAGTGTATGCCCTGGCGCACGAGCGCAACCTGTTCGACCGTATCACGGCGTTCTCGTTTCTGTACTACTTCTTCGTGCTACTCTACGGGCTTATCTCGATACCCCGGGTGCTGGAGGAGATCACCGAACTGGGCCTGCGCCCCTACGCCAAGAGTTTTGCCTTTCGGATTCAGTTCTTCCTGGCCCTCTTCAGCCTGGCGCCCCTGGCGGTGTTGGGCCTGCTCATCTCACCCCGGTTTTCGGTGCTCTACCAGCAGGACGCCGAGGCCGGACTCAAGCAGGGCCTGGTGCAAGTGTCGGGCTACCTGCGCCAGGCACCCCTGCCCGCCGAGGCAATGCTCAGCGGCGCAGGCTCGGGCACATTGCAAGAGAACAACTGGATCCGCAACGCAAGTAACCTACTCAGTACCGACATCAATGTATACGACCTACGGGGCCAGCTGGTAAGTACCAGCCGACCGAAGTTCTACCAGGTAGAGCTTACCTCGCGTTACATGAACCCGGCCGCCT
The DNA here is from genome assembly GCA_033763015.1 of Bacteroidia bacterium. Taxonomy (GTDB): domain Bacteria; phylum Bacteroidota; class Bacteroidia; order J057; family JANRLA01; genus JANRLA01. The sequence continues at coordinate 5,164 of JANRLA010000041.1, read as the reverse complement.
ACCGGGTACTGAAAACCAACCGCCAAAGCGAACTCATTCTGCGCGAACAGGTGGGCCAACTGCCCTACCTCTCGGGCTACACCACCCTGCGCGACGACAAAGGGCGGGTGGTCGGCTTCCTGAACCTGCCCTGGCTCGCGCGGCACGGCCTGCTCGAAAGCCAGGTGCGCAGTTTTGCCGCGTACCTGGCCAACCTGTACGTCATCCTCATGCTGGGCATCATCGTTGGGGGGCTTTTCATAACCCGTACCCTGACCAACCCGCTCAAGCTACTGAAACAGAAAATGGACCAGACCAACCTAGGCATGCCCTACGAACAGTTGGAATGGCACAGCCGCGACGAGATCGGGGCCATCATCGGGTCGTACAACCAGATGCTCCAGAAACTCGAGAGCCAGGAGAAAAAACTGGCCCGTACTGAGCGCGAACTGGCCTGGCGCGAAATGGCCCGCCAGGTGGCTCACGAAATCAAGAACCCCCTCACGCCCATGAAGCTCAGCATCCAGCACCTGATGCGGATGCTGCAACGGGGGGGCCGCGAAGCCGACCCCTCGCTCCAGAAGGTGACCGGCACGCTCCTGGCGCAGATCGATTCGCTCAACAGCATCGCCAGCTCGTTTTCCACCTTTGCCACCATGCCGCAAGACCGGCACAGCCTGGTCGAGTTGCAAACGGTGGTGAACCAGGCCGTTGAGCTCTACTACGATGCCGAAGAAGCCGAGCTGAGTTTTGAGGTACCCGAAACGCCGGTCTATGTGCTCGGCGACCGCGACCAGCTTACGCGCATCCTTATTAACCTCATCCGCAATGCGCTGCAGGCCATGACGCTACGGGGCCGGATTCACCTGCGGCTCTACGAAGAAGGCACCCGGGCCACAATCGTGGTCTCCGACACCGGCAAGGGCATCCCTATCGCGATTCAAAGCCGGATTTTTGAGCCCAATTTTTCGACCAAAAACTCGGGTATGGGCCTCGGCCTGGCCATCACCAAACGGTTGGTCGAGAACATGGACGGCACCATCACCTTCGAGAGCGAAGTGGGCGTTGGCACCACGTTCTACATCCGCTTCCCCATCATCCTGCCCGAGCCCGAAGCGGCCCCCGAGCTTTCGCTGTAATTTGGGCCGCATGGGCACGTGGCGCTCGGCCCGGGTAGTGTGCGGGGGGGTGCTCTGGTGGGTATGCCAGGTAACGGGCGCGGCGGGGCAAACCGATTCCCGCGTTACCGATACCCTAACCACCGCCCGGCTGGCCGATACGCTGCAGCTGAGCCGGCAGAACCTGGTGCCTTTCGCCGAGACCATCACCCGCAACGGCGAGGTGGTACCCCGCACGGCCTACTACCTCGACTACTACCAGGGCCGACTTGTGGCCTTGGATACCGCCTGGGTAGGGCGCTGGCAGGTTGCCTACCGGGTGTTTGCGGGGCGGGTTGCGGGCCCCATCGGGCTATTGCCCCCACCCGATACCGTAACCCAAGCGGCGCGCACACCTTACGACCTCTCGTTCATTGGGCAGCTACCACCGGGCTACCTAGACAGCGGGGCAACACCGGGGTACGTGCTCCCCCCTCGGTGGGAGGCCACGGCCCAGCTGCAACGCAGCGGCAGCATTTCGCGCGCTGTGACGGTGGGCTCGGGCCGCGACGCAAGCGTGACCTCAGACTTCCGGCTCAACCTCAACGGCACCATCGGCTCCGACATCGGGGTATCGGCAGCCATCACCGACGAAAACCTGCCCATCCAGCCTACGGGCACCACCCAGCAACTCACCGACTTCGACCGCATTTACATCCGGCTCACCCAGGGCAAGGGTACCCTCACCTTCGGCGACCTCGAGCTGGCCCAACAGGGGCTCTCTTTCGGCAATTACTACCGCGACGTGCTGGGCCTGAGTTACCGCTATAAGTCGGGGCCCCGCGAACTGCAGGTGGGCGGGGCGAGCTCGAAAGGCAGCTTCACGACCAACAGCTTTGTGGGCGTAAGTGGCAAGCAGGGGCCTTACCGGCTACAGGGCCGCAGTGGGGAACAGTTCTTTGTGGTCCTGGCCGGCAGCGAGAAAATCTACCTCAACGGGCGGCTGCTCACCCGGGGCCAAGACCGCGACTACATCATCGATTACAACACTGCCGAGCTCACCTTCACCCCGGCCAACGTTATCGATGCCAATACCCGCATCGTGGTCGACTTCACGTACCTTGACCGCAACTACAGCCGAAGCTTCATCAGCGCCTCGTACGCCGACTCGCTCTTTGACAAAAAGCTGGCCCTGCGGGTGGGCTTTACCCGCGAAGCCGACGACCCCAACGCGCCGCTCGACCTCGTGCTGAGCCCCGACGACGAAGCAGCCCTGGCCCAGGCGGGCGACGACCCCACCCGGGCTGTGGTCTCGGGCATCGATTCGGTCGGCTACTCGCCTACCGAACCCCGGTACGCCCTGACCGATACCCTGGTCGACGGCACCCTCTACCCAGACGTGCTGGTACTGAGCACCGACCCTGAAGCGGCGGTGTACCAAGTCAGTTTCACGTTCGTGGGCGCCGGCAATGGCGACTACATTCGGCAGGGGTCTACCGTGAATGCCAACCGCTTCCGGTGGAGCCCCCCCGAGCCCGGGGGCACCCCTACGGGCGACTATGCCCCCGTGCGCAGGTTACCCCTGCCCAGCGCGGTCCAGGTAGGATTCGTGGCCGGAACGCTCCAGTTAGCACCGCGCCTTCAGCTGCTGGGCGAGGCGGCTGTGAGCAGCGCCGACGCAAACCGGTTTTCTGCGCTAGACGATGGCAACAACGCCGCTGCCGCTACCCGCTGGGGGCTCAGGCTACAACCGGCCCCGCGCACCGAGGGCCTGCGCCTGGGCGCCGAAGTGGGCTTCCAGTACGTAGATGCGCGCTACCAGAACCTCGACCGCGTGTACCAGCGGGAGTATGGCCGGGTGTGGAACTACGACGACCTGGGCAGCCGGGCCAACGAACGGGTGGTCGAGGGCAAACTCACGCTGCTCTACCGACGCTCACTGAGCCTCTTGGCCGAAGGCGGCTACCGCAGCTACGGCGACTCGCTGCGTACCCAGCGCCTGGCCCTCACGGCCACGAGCACCGACAGCAGTGCGCTCCTGGCCAGCTATCAGCTCACCTACTTGGTCACCCAAAACCGCCCGGCAGGCACCACCAGCACCTGGCAGCGCCACGAGGGCGAGCTCACGCGCCTCTTGGGCAAACCCTCGGCGCAGGGCTGGCGCCTGGGTAGCCGCTACTGGCTAGAGCGGCGGCGCGAGGCCCAGAACGACAGCCTGCTCGCCGGCAGTTTTGAGTTTGCCGACCTGACGCCCTACCTGGGCACGTACGGCAACCGAAAATTCCAACTTGAGGCCCGGTTCAACCTGCGGTACGACCGTGCGGTAGCCCTAGGCGCCCTTCGCGACCGCAGCCGTACCCTGCGCCCTGGCCTCCACCTGGCCTACCGGCCGGGCCCACGGCTCGATGTGACGGCCGACGGCAGCTACCAGGCCTTTAGTGTGCTCGACCCAACGTTTGCCACGCCCGAGCTGCTAGCTGGCAAGAGCTACCTCTTCGACGGCACGGCCAACTACAGGGCCCTGAACCAAGTGGTGGTGGCATCGGCGTTTTACCGCGCGGCAAGCGAACAGGTCGCACGGCGCGAGCGGGTCTACCTTGAGGTCCCCGCCGGGCAGGGCCAATACGAATGGTTTGACTACAACGAGGACGGGGTAGAGGACCTGAACGAGTTCGAGCGCTCGAACAACCCCCTGCTGGCCAACTACGTGCAGCTCTTTACCCCCACCCAGGCGCTCGTGCCTGCCGTAGGGGTTACCCTGGGGGGCACCCTTCGCCTGACCGGTGCTCGGCTTTTCAAAGACCCGCCCACGGGCCCACTGGGTAAGCTCCTGGCCAACGCCAGCACCCAGACCTTACTACGGGCCAGCCAACAGGCCACCCGCCCCAGCGACGTGCTGGGTAGCTACGGCTTCGCGTTTGAGGCGCCCGCCCCAGACGACACGACCGTTATCAGCTCGGGGGTTAGCTTTCGGCAGGGGCTCTACCTCTGGCGCAACCACCCCACCGGAGACCTGGGCTTCGACTACGTAAGCACCACCCAGCGCCAGCTGCTCAATTCGGGCTTTGAACTGGCCGATAACCAACAAGTTACCGCACGGCAGCGCTACAACTTCAGCCCCCGGCGTAGCCTGGAGCACGCCTTCGAACTCACCCGAACCCAGCGGCAGGCTGTCTCGTTTGCCGCCAACAACTACACCGTATCGGGCTGGAGCACGCAACCGGCGTTCGTGTTTCAGTTTACCGAGCGCACGCGGCTGCGGCTCGGGGCCGCGTACAGCGAACGCGACGCCTTCCGCCCACAAGAGCCTACAGCCCCCACCATTGCGGTCAGCAATTACCGCCTAAGCCTCGAAGGTCGGCACAACTTTGGGGGGCGGAACAGCATCGTAGGCCGATTGACGGCAGTATCGAACACCCTGACTGGCGAGCCCACGGGCTCGCTGCGCTTCGAGCTGCTCGAAGGGCTAGCCCCCGGCCAAAATGCGGTATGGAATTTGTTTATAGTTTTCTACTTAACAGAATCCCTTGAGCTTTCTTTGGTGCACGACGGGCGGGCTTCGGCGCTTCAAGCGCCACAATATGCTTTTCGCACCCAGCTCAGGGCTATCTTCTGAGGGTGTTACCGCAGTATTACCTTTCGTATTGATAGTGAACCCGTTGGCCTCGGCACGTAACTTTGACTAGCGGCTTCTGATTGGTTTCTCACCCCCACTCTCTGGTAGCGTACACTATCTACTCCGCCCAATGAACCTCTGGATCACGTTTCTGCTGGCCCTACTCGCGGCCTATGCGTTGAACCGGCTGTTCATTCGCCTATCCAAGCGCCTGGGCTCGCTCAGTGACTCCACCAAAAAAGGTGAAAAAGGCGAACTGCGGTGGGCCAGCAGCAGCAAGCCGCTGGTGGGTGGCATTACTTTTTTTGTGCTGTTTCTGGCGGGCACAGCTCTGATTTTGGCGCTGCTACCCAGTGCAGCTGGCGCGCTACCCCGCGGCCTACTGGCGCTTCTGCTCGCTTCTGCGGTCGCCTTCGGCGTGGGCCTAGCCGACGATTTGTACAACACGCGCCCCCTGCTCAAACTCGGTGGG
>JANRLA010000040.1:0-5961 GCA_033763015.1 Bacteroidia bacterium | reverse complement strand
CGCGCCTATGCCCGGCCTGGTGCGGGCCCTGCACGTGGCCGTGGGCCAGGTGGTGCAGAAAGGCGACCCCCTGGTCACGCTCGAGGCCATGAAGATGGAGAACGTCCTCAAGGCCACCGCCGAGGGCACCGTAACCGCCCTACACGCCACCCAAGATGCCGCCGTAGAGAAAGGGGTGCTGCTGATTAGTTTTAGTTGATGGAAGAAGAGCCGAAAGTCTTTTTGCCCGCAGAGAGCTATCGTAAAAAGAAGGGCAAGCAAAATTTAGTTTTAGGTTGGGTGCTTGTTTCATTGCTCTTTGTCGCTTTATTTTATATTTTATACTTGGTATTTATAAAGGGAGAAGTAAATACAAGCTCCAGTGTAATCGAAATAATCTTTTCTTCTATATTTTTTGGATTTGGTCTTCTTGTTCTAATCGGTCAGCTAAGGTTTATGATGTCTGGATTCGTCTATCAATACGAAGTGTATAGATCAGCGGCATCCCTGGAAATATTCTATGCCTCTATTGGTAGGAAGCGAGAAGACTGGATAGATTTTGAATTTACTAAGAGCGATGTGGAGCTACGAATTGACTTCTGGGGGCGTCTAATGTTTTATAATTTTAGAAGCAAGAAGTACCTACCACTTCGGCGCACACTAGAGGTACCAGACGCGTTTTTGGCATCTCTAAACCTTAGCGACAAAGAGCTAATCATTATTCGTGAATGGTTTCGGGGTGGCAAGTCGGCCATCAAACGATTTTCCCTTCCGCGCAGCTACTCAGTTACAAAGAGCTGGTAGTCGCCTTTCGTTAGTAGGATCGGGTTTGTAGTTTAGTTAAACTGTTCGAGCCATGAAAAGCACCTGTCTGCTCCTTCTGCTGGCCCTTGGCGCCCTAGCGGCCCAGGCCCAGGCGATTCACACCGCCGACGTGCCCCCCACCGTACGGGCCGCACTTGAGCGCCACTTTGCGGGCGCAAAAGCCGTGGAGTGGAGCCAGGGAGGCGGTGGGTACGAGGCCGAGTTCAAGCTGCGCGGCGCCGAGGTAGAAGCCGTGTTTTCGCGCGAGGGAACGCTGCTGGAAACCGAGACCGAAATCGCGGTGGGCAAGTTGCCCCCGGCCATCCGCACCACCCTCAAGCTGAACTTCCCCGCCTACAGGCTCGACGAGGCCGCCCGCCTCGAGCGCGGAGGCAAGACTTACTACGTGGTAGAAGCCGAGGCAGGCGACACCGAAACCGAGTTCACCTTCCTGCCCGACGGCACCCTTATCGCCCAGGAAACCGAGACCGACGACGACGACGCCGACAAGGACGAAGGCAGCGACCCGCGCTAGGCCCCGCCGCCTACCTTTGCCCCCCAATGAAAACGGCCTTTATCACGGGCATCACCGGGCAAGACGGATCGTACCTCGCCGAGCTACTCATCGGCAAAGGCTACCATGTGCACGGGGTCATGCGCCGCGCCAGTGTATTCAATACCGAGCGTATTGACCACATCTTCAGTCACCCCCAGCTTACCCTGCACCACGGCGACATCACCGATAGCGCCAACCTGAACAAGCTCATCGCCCAGATCCGGCCCGACGAGGTGTACAACCTGGCCGCCCAAAGCCACGTGCAGGTGAGCTTCGAGGTGCCCGAATACACCGCCCAGGTCGATGCCCTGGGTACCCTGCGCATCCTCGATGCCGTACTCAACCACTGCCCCGAGGCCCGCTTCTACCAGGCCAGCACCTCAGAGCTCTACGGCAAGGTGCAGGCCATCCCGCAGAACGAGGATACGCCTTTCTACCCCCGCAGCCCCTACGGCGTGGCCAAACTCTACGGGTTCTGGATCGTGCGCAACTACCGCGAGGCCTACGGGCTCTACGCGTGCAACGGCATTTTGTTCAACCACGAGAGCGAGCGCCGGGGCAAGACGTTTGTGACGCGCAAAATCACGTGGGGCCTGGCCGAGGTCGCGGCCGGCAAGCGCGAGACCATCCGCCTGGGTAACCTCGATGCCCAACGCGACTGGGGCTACGCGCCCGAGTACGTAGAGGCCATGTGGCGCATGCTACAGCAGCCGCAGGCCCACGACCTGGTCATCGCCACAGGCAAAACCTACACGGTGCGCGAGTTTGCCACCCGTGCCGCCCGCCCCATCGGCGCCGCCGTGGCGTGGGAGGGTACCGGGGTCGAGGAGCGGGGCATCGACCGGCGCACCGGCCGCGTCCTGTTTGCCATCAACCCCCGCTACTACCGCCCCGCCGAGGTAGACCTGCTTGTGGGCGATGCCAGCCGTGCCCACGCCGTGCTGGGCTGGGCCCCTACCACCGACCTGGACGGCCTGATTGAGCGCATGATGCACGCCGACCTGAAAGCCTTTGGGCTTGAGCCAGTCCCCGCAACTCACTAGCTTTCGGCATGCGCCATTGGTTTGTACTCCTGGCCCTAGCGGCAGTGCTTTCAAGCTGTAGCAGCTTTCGCCTGACGGGCGCCTGGAAAATCGTTGCCGTCGAAACTTCCAACGCGAATGCCGAGGCCCAGCTCGACTACCTGGGCAGCTTTAATCGCGGGCTGGTGGTCGAGTTCCGGGACGACGAGGTCCGCGTGCACGCCACAGTGGCCGACATCGTGTTTGCCTACCGTGCCGACGCCGACAAGGTGTGGCTCACGCCCAAGAGCACCGAGGTGGCGGGGCTCGAGATCCGCAAGCGCGGCGCCGAAGACGTCGAGGTGGGCGTCCCCTACCGCTACGACGGCACCCAACTGGTGCTCGGCAGCGAGGCCCTGGGCGCCGAAATAACCCTCGAGCGGCTCCCGGCCGAAGAGCAGCAGAAATTTGACGAAAAGGCCAAGGCCCGGGAGGAGCGCAGGGCCCAGTAGATGACTCCTTCTGACACAATCTTCGTCGCCGGGCACCGGGGCATGGTGGGCTCGGCGCTGGTACGGGCCCTTAAGGCCGCTGGCTACCACAACCTTGTGCTGCGCACCAGCGCCGAGCTCGACCTGCGGAGCCAGGCCGCGGTGGATGCCTTTTTCGAGAGCGTGCGGCCCGAGTATGTTTTCCTGGCCGCGGCGCGGGTGGGGGGTATCCTGGCCAACAGCACCTACCCGGCGCAGTTTCTGTACGACAACCTGGCCATCGCCCAGAACGTCATCCACGCCAGCTACCGCGTGGGGGTGAAAAAGCTGCTCAACCTGGGCAGCAGCTGCATCTACCCCAAGCACGCGCCGCAGCCCATGCCCGAGGACAGCCTGCTCACGGGCCCACTCGAGCCCACCAACGAGGCGTATGCCATCGCCAAAATTGCCGCCATCAAGCTCTGCGATGCCTACCGCGCCCAGTACGGCTGCGCGTTCATCTCGGCCATGCCCACCAACCTGTACGGCCCCGGCGACAACTACGACCTGAACACCAGCCACGTGTTGCCCGCGCTCCTGCGCAAGTGCCACGAGGCCAAGCTGGCCCAGGCCCCTACCGTAACCTTGTGGGGCGACGGCACCCCCCGGCGCGAATTCTTGCACGTAGACGACCTGGCCCAGGCCTGCCTGCGGCTCATGGATGTATTCGACGAACCTGGGCCCATCAACATCGGTACCGGCGAAGACCTCACCATCCGCGCCCTGGCCGAGCTCGTGGCCCAGGTAGTGGGCTATACCGGCAGCCTGGTGTTCGACACCAGCAAGCCCAACGGCACCCCCCGCAAGCTCATGGACGTGCGCCGGATGCATGCCCTGGGCATCCACCCCCGCATCACGCTGCCCGAGGGCATCGCCCAGGTGTACGCCGACTTCCAGGCCCACTACGCCGACGGCACCCTTACCCAGCGGTAGCTACAGCGGGCAGGGCCCTGCCTGCACCTCGGGGTCGGCCCAGTAGGCGGCCCCCCAGGCCAGCATGGCATCGAAGAGCGGCAGCAGGCGCCGACCGTGGTCGGTGAGGGTATACACCACGCGCGGGGGCACCTCGGGGTAGGATGTGCGCACCACGAGCTGGTCTTGCTCCAGTTCCTTTAGGTGCTGGATGAGCATTTTTTCGGACACCTCAGGCAGGGCGGCACGCAGCTCTCCATAGCGGCGGGGGCCATCGAGCAGTAGTGAGAGGATGAGCAGCTTCCACTTGCCGCGCAGCACGTGCAGGGTGCTGCGCACCACACAGCGCTGGGCTTGGGCACTGGCTTCGTGCCAGCGGTGGCCAAAGGTGCCTTGCTGCAGTACGTGGTCAACTTTTTTTTCTGGGGTTGCGCGTGCCATGAGCTAAATCTTACGCTGAGGTGGGTACCCTACTTTAATGTAAGTACTTGTACAAAGGTAAGTAATGGGCTGAGATTTGTGTCAACAAACGATTCACCACACCCCCTTTTCAGACCATGAACAAGCGCATAGTAGTCATGGGGGCCACCGGCAATACCGGTCGCCCCATTGCAGAGCAGTTGTTGAAGCAAGGCCACCAGGTGGTTGCCCTGGGCCGCGAGGCCACCAAGCTGGAGGCCCTGAAGGCCCAAGGTGCCATCCTCGCTGTAGGCGACCAGCTCGATAGCGCCTTCCTCACCCAGGCCTTTCAGGGTGCCGACGTCGTGTATGCCATGACGCCCCCCAATTGGGCCGTAGACGACTTTGCCGCCTACCAAGATGCCGCCGGACAGGCCACCGCCGCCGCCCTGGCCGCAGCCGGTGTGACCAAGGTGGTTCACCTGAGCAGCCAAGGGGCCGATTTACCCGCAGGCAATGGACCCGTTGCTGGCCTGTACCGGCAAGAGGCCCGTTTGAACCTCGTCCCGGGCCTGTCGGTGGTGCACCTGCGCCCCACCTACTTCCTCGAGAACGTGTTTATGTTCCTGGGCCAGGTACCGAGTGGCACCATTTACTCGCACCTGCAGCCTACGGGCGTTACACCGATGATTGCTACGGCCGACATTGCCGCCGTTGCTGCCCGCTACCTGGCCGAGCCCACCTTTACCGGCCGCACCGTTGTCGACCTGCTGGGGGCCGCCGACTACAGCTTTGCCGACGTGCTGGCGGCCTTCCGCGAGCACCTGGGTGTGCCCAACCTGCAGTGGGTGGTCATCCCCGACGATGCCCAATTGGCGGGTATGATCCAGTTCGGCCTCAAGCCTTCGCTGGCCGCGATGTACGTAGAGTTGGGGCAGGCCATTAACCGTGGCTTCTTTGCCAACCACGTGGCACGGAGCGCAACCAACACCACCCCCACCACGCTGGCCCAGTTTGCAGCCCAGGTGCTGGCCCCTGCGTACAAGGCCCAAGGCCAGGCCCAGGCCTAGCCGAGCGGCGGCCCTTAGGGGGTAACGGCGGCGGCGGGTGTACGCCGGGCGTTGGGCTGGCCCTCGTACGGGATGCACACCCCGTCTTTCACGCGGTGGCACCGCAGCGAGTCATCGCCGAAGATGTAGGGCTTGATGATGCTGGTGCCCAAGAGCATACGGGCACATTCCTGCACCCCCTCTGGCATTGCCGGGTGGGGGTGCGGTATTTCGGCCAGCTCGCGTATGCCGCGGCCCATGTGCATCAAGAGCGCTACGGCCTGGATGGTACTGCTGGCGTGTTCACCCACCACGCGCATGCCCAGGATGCGCATCTCGTCGTCGTCAGAAACAATGAGCTTGAAGAAGCCGCGCGTGGCCCGCATGGCGATGCCCCGTGCCACGTAATTGTAGCCGTAGCTGGCCACCCGGTAGGGCGTGCCTTTGCGCTGCAGTTCGTTTTCGTTCATGCCCACCCCGGCCACTTCGGGCTGTAGGAACATGATAGTCGAGATGTTCTCGTAGCTCACCGGTGGCAGGCTGGGGTCTACGATGCGCTCTACGGCGTGGCGGCCTTCGAGCTCGGCCACGTTGACCAGGTTGATGTCGGCCGTCAAGTCGCCCACGGCGTAAACGTTGGGGATGCTCGTTACCACGTCGTCTACCACCACGTCGCCCCGTTTGCCGAATTGGAGGCCCAATTCTTCGAGCCCGATACCGTCGGTGTTGGT
>JANRLA010000039.1:0-43174 GCA_033763015.1 Bacteroidia bacterium | reverse complement strand
GGTAAAGGTTGCAGGGCTAGGTCGGCTAGGGTTGTGCCGCTAGGGTCCACCGCTCGACGTCTTTAAACGACAGCTTGTTGCTGTCAGACTTCGAGAGGTGCGGTTTCAGTCGGTCGTAGACCGCGTTCGGGGCTAGGGATTGGAACTCAGTGGGGTGGTAAAAGCCAGCTGCCTGGAGCGACTTCCAGAACCGTTCGGGCACCCCAATTTCGGAAAATGCTTTGGCATCGAACACCCGCTGCTTGGGCTCGGGGCGGAGTTGTGGGAAGAAGAGCACCTCCTGGATAGAACTGGCGCCCGTAAGTATCATCGCCAGGCGGTCGATGCCAATGCCCAAGCCCGCGGTGGGGGGCATACCGTATTCCAGGGCACGCAAGAAGTCTTCGTCTACCACCATCGCCTCGTCGTCGCCACGGTCACGCAGCTCCACCTGCGCTTCGAAGCGTGCCCGCTGATCGATCGGGTCATTGAGCTCAGAAAAGCTGTTGCAAATCTCTTTGCCGTTGCAGACCGCCTCGAAACGTTCGACGAGCCCCGGCAGGGTCCGGTGGCGCTTTGCCAGTGGGCTCATTTCGACCGGGTAATCGAGAATAAAGGTGGGTTGTATCAGGTTAGGCTCGACAAATGCCCCAAACAGCTCATCGATGAGCTTGCCACGGCCCATGGAGGCATCTACGGCAATGCCCTTCTCGATGACGAAAGCGCGAAGCGCGGCTTCATCGAGCGCCGACACGTCGGTGCCCGTGTACTCGGCAATAGCTTGGTACATCGTCAAGCGTCGCCAGGGCCGCTTGAAATCGATGGCGTGCGGGCCTACCTGTACCACGGTGCCCCCCGTTACGGCGCGGACGGTTTCTTCGAGCATCTCCTCTACCAGGTTCATCATCCACTGGTAGTCTTTGTAGGCCACGTAGAGCTCGACTTGCGTGAACTCTGGGTTGTGGAAGCGCGACATCCCCTCGTTGCGGAAGTCTTTCGAAAACTCGTACACCCCGTCAAAGCCACCCACGATGAGGCGTTTGAGGTACAGCTCGTTGGCAATACGCAGGTACAGCGGCATGTCAAGCGCGTTGTGGTGCGTGACAAACGGCCGCGCCGTCGCACCCCCGTAAATGGGCTGGAGGATGGGGGTCTCGACCTCGAGGTACCCTTGGCGGTTGAGGTAGTTGCGCATGGCCTGCACCATGGCGGTTCGCTTCCGGAAGGTCTCGCGTACGTGGGGGTTCACCACCAGGTCGACATACCGCATGCGGTAGCGCTGCTCGGGGTCGGTAAAGGCATCGTACACCACGCCGTCTTTCTCTTTGGGTAGGGGCAGGGGGCGCAGGGCCTTGGCCAGCACCTGTAGCGTGGTCGCGTGCAGGGAGATTTCGCCGGTTTGGGTGGTGAAGACGTGGCCCGTAACCGCGATGATGTCGCCGATGCCCAACAGGTGCTTAAACACCTCTGTGTAGAGGCCCTCGTGGCCCTCGGTCTCAAGGTCGTCGCGGGTGAGGTACACCTGAATGCGGCCCGAGCTGTCTTGCAGCTCAATGAACGAAGCCTTGCCCATGATGCGCCGACCCAGGATACGACCGGCAAGGGTAACCGTCTGAAAGGCCTCGGGGTGGGCGGGGTACGCTGCAAGTACCGTCGCCGCAAGGTGAGTAACGGGCACCTCGGCGGCCGGATAGGGGTCTATACCCAGGGCTCTGAGCGAATCGAGTTGCTCGCGGCGTTGGCGTTCTTGGTCGTTGAGGTGTAGCTCGCTCACGGGTTACTAGGCTGAAACGAAGCGGCAAATTAGGCCCCACCCTGCTTACAGCACCCAAAAAACGAAAGGGCCGCCCGGTGGGGCGGCCCTTGACTACAGTTTGTAACCTAGACTGGATTAATAGCCGGGGTTCTGAACCAGGTTGGGGTTTTGATCCAGCGCGGTAAATGGAATCGGGAAGGTCAGCAGGTTCTGCGCGATTCCACTGGTGTTAACGAAATTCGCGAGCGGTTGCTCAGTGCGAACCAAGTCAAACCGGTAAATGCCCTCAAAGAGGAACTCTTTCCGGCGCTCCAGCAGAATGCGATCAATCACCGCTTGCGCCGTAGCAAAATCGCCAGTAGTAAGATTGGTGAAGCCCGGCTGACGTGCTGCGGCAACACTGTTCAGCAGCGTGATGGCGGCTGCATCTGGTGAACCACTTTGACGCTGAAGCGCCTCTGCACGCATGAGTACCACATCTTCGTAGCGAACCATGGGCAGGAAGTCAGTCAGCGATGTAGCATCGACGAACTTGCGGCTGAAACGGTTGCGGTTAGCAATCGTATCAATCAAACCCGGGAACTGGTAGCGAGTATCGGTGGTGGTACGAATACCAGCGCCGAACAACGCATTCAAGCTCAGGGTGTCAACCACCATATCGCCCCGACCGGGGGTGGGACGGAAGAACGAAACCACAGCAGAGTTTACCCCTGGGTTGTTGTTGGCGTCGCGGTAGATGGTGAAGACAGAGCTGTTGTTCAACGTGTTGTAATCCGCTGTAGCAGCTGTGCCGCCCAGTGCATAGGCACCTGAACTAATTACGTTGTTAGCCGAAGTGGCAGCATTGGCATACTGCCGACGGTACAGGTACGCGCGCGCAAGGAAGGCATCTGCAGCACCTTGCGTCGCACGGGTCGATACAGCAACGGGCAGATCGGCACGGGCAGCGGTCAGTTCTGAGATTACAAAATCCCATACATCGCCGTTGCTTGAACGGGCAGGCAACAACTGGGGGCCACTAAAACCGTCTTGGAAAGACGTTGTAATGATGGGCACACCCAGATTGGCATCCGACGTACTACCCAGGAGTGCACGGTCACCAAAGAGCTTCAGCAGCTCAAAGTGAGCAACTGCACGCAGGAAGCGGGCTTCTGCGGTCCACTCGGCCAACTGATCTGGCGACAAACCGGGCGTGCTGGGCAGGTTTTCAATAACCAGGTTCGCACGGTTGATCAACTGGTAGTACTCGTTGAACCAGGTAGCAAACGTGCCATTTGCAGAGTTGATGATACCATCGCGGATCTCCTGGTACGTGGTAAACGAACCCCCGAAACGGATGTTGTTGGTCTGTAGCTCTGCGATGTGCACGGTTACGTCGTATGCGCCTTCGGTCAGGTTGCTGTACGCACCAATCAGAACCGATTCGGCACTAACAGGGTCAGAGAATACGACCGATGGTGCCAGATCATCTTCTGGCGTAAGACCATCGACTACCTCTGTACAACCGGCGGTACCTGCCAACAGGAAGGCCCCCAGTACGTATTTGAGTTTGTATATGGATTTCATGGCTGTGAGTTGGAACAGGAATTAGAAGCCCAGGTTGATACCAAAGGTGTAGGTACGTGCCTGAGGAGGGGTGAGGAACTCACGGCTAAACTGGATAGAGCCAAGGCCCGTACCGGCGGTGTTGAAGTTGGTCTCGGGGTCGATCCCAGAGTAGTCGGTGATAACAAACAGGTTGTAGCCCTGTGCATAGAAGCGTACAGAGTTCAGGCCCGTGCCTTCCAGCAGATTGCGGGGCAGGTCGTACGAAAGGGTAACCGTCCGCAGGCGAATGTGGTCACCATCTTCCAGCCAAAACGTATGGTCGACAGAGGCCCACGCTTGGCCATCACCACCTTGTGAGGTAGGACGAACGTAGTTAAGGCCCGGGTAATCGGTCTGCTGGCCAACTTCATTCCAGTACGTCAACACATCGGTTACGCTGTTAAACGCAGTCCGGTAGCTCGACAGGAATTGCTTGGTGGCATTGAATACCTGGTAGTCGGCCTTAAAGGTGAACAGGAAGTCGAGGGTAATCCCCTTGTAGCTGATAGTGTTGGTAAGACCACCTTCGATGTCAGCGTACGCGTTGCCTACGATGCGGCGGTTGTTGGTAGTGAGCGTGGTGGTAGTGGTACCGTCCAGCGCCAGGTACTGGCCACGACCCGTGTTGGGGTCTACACCCAGGTAGGGTACCATGTACCAGGCATCGACGCGCCCACCGTCCTCGATACGGTATTCGCCGCTTGTAATGGTCTGGCTGGCAGGGAGACCTTCTACTTTGTTGTCACGGAGTGTGATGTTAAAGTTGGTGGTCCAGCTGAAGTCGCCTTTCTTGATGTTGGTAGAGCTTACTTCAAATTCCCAACCGGTGTTGATCAGGTCAAAGTCGGCGTTGGTGAGAAGGCTCGTAAAACCGGTAGTGGCAGGCAGAGGCTCGTTGAAGAGTAGTTGGGTAGCCTTACGGTTGTAGTACGTCATCTCAAAGTTGACGGCGTTGAAGACCGAGAGTTCAAGGCCGACTTCCCAGTTGGTGGTCTCTTCCCAGGCAAGTTCAGCATCGGCAGGCGAGGGGAGCGAGCCGCTCAAACCGTCGTAGCCAAACGAGGGATCGGGCGCAAAGAGGAACAGGTAGCTGAAGTTGCCGGTCGGGCGGTTACCCGTAATACCGTAGCTCGCGCGAATCTTACCTTCATTCAGCCACCCAAGGCCATCGAGGAACGACTCTTCGCCAAAGCGCCAGGCGGCCGAAACCGCCGGGAAGGTGCCCCGACGCGAGGCAGGACCGAAGAATGAACCTTCGTCTACACGCACTGTAGCGTTAAGAATGTATTTCTCCTTATAGTCGTAATTCAGGCGACCGAGGTACGAGAAGAGAGCCCACTCAGAACCACCAGCACCATAAAACAGAACAGTTGCACCACCACCGGCGTTACGAATACCATCGCTGGCAAAATCTTGCGTGCCAAACTGGGTGAAATCAGCACGCTCGGTCTCGAACGAGAACAAGCCCGTTACGTCAAACCGGTGGTCGTTGATTTTGCGCTCGTAGCGCGCTTGTGTGGTAGTAATGTACTTCAGGCTCTGCTGCTTGGTAGAAGAACCCTCGCCAGTGGGGGTAAAGGGCGATGTAGACAACCCGCGGAAGAAGTCGTCGGCATTGTCGAAGTCGATACCAAAGTCGGTACGCAGGGTCAGCCCATCAATAGGACGGTATTCCAGGTACGCATTGTTCAGCACCCGTACGCTGCTAAAGATGTAGTCATCCTGCTCGAGCACCCCAAGTGGGTTAACCGCGATGTTTGCCAAGGGGTTGGTACCGCTGCCGAATTCGTAGAGGCTACGGTTGCCTGGCGTAATCGAATACACCGGTGTGTTGGGGTAGATAAGCAGGGCCGACGAAAACGGACCCGCAACAGCGTTGTCGGTAAGGTCGCGGTTCTGGACAAGACGGGTAACCGAGAGGTTCGTACCAATCGACAGCTTGTCGTTGATTTTGTGCTCGAAGTTGATACGGCCCGAAAAGCGGGTGAAATCGACTCCTTTCATGTACGCTTCTTGGTCGAACGCTTCGGCCGAAATAAAGAAGCGCGTACGCTCATTACCCCCCGCAACACTTACTGAGGTCCGTTGCTGGAACCCTGTGCGGAAGATGACGTCCTGCCAATCGGTATCGGCACGGGTATCGGCAAAGTTGAACGAGCCAAAGTAGGCCGCATTCCGGAACTCGTTGTACTGAGCCGTATTGAGCAGATCCCACTCGTTGGCTGCTTGGGTAAAGCCAACTTCGTAGTTGACGTTCACCCGAGTTTTTTCGCCAAACTTCCCACCTTTGGTCGTAATCACGATAACACCGTTCGCACCCCGAGACCCATACAGCGCGGTCTGAGAAGCGTCTTTCAGTACCGTTACCGTTTCGATATCGTTGGGGTTGATGTTGGCCAATGGGTTAGAGCCACCACCCTGGGTTGTAGCAAACAGTGATGAACTGATACCGCCACCGTCGATGATGACACCGTCTACCACATACAGTGGCTGAGCGTTGTTGTTAATCGAGTTGATACCCCGGATGGTTACGTTGGTACCCGTACCCGGCAAGCCGTTACCACTAAACACAGAAACCCCAGCGGTTTGACCTTGGAGTGCCTGGTTTACACCCTGAATGGGCATGTTCTGGAAACGGTCACCGTCGACGATGCCCACCGAACTGGTTAGTTTGACTTTCGACTGAGAACCGTAAGCAACAACTGCGATTTCATCTAGGCCCAGAATGTCCTCCTGGAGCACAATGCTAAGGTTGTCACCGGGCTCTAGCGTGGCGATCTTGTAGCCAACGTAGGAAACCACGATGGATACATTCTCGGTGCTGCTCAGCGTGAGCGAGAAGCGACCCGAAGCATCGGTGTACGCACCGGTAATAGGTGTGTTTGTGGTAGTGGAGACAGCCCGCACGGTAGCCCCTTGGATGGGGTTACCTTCGGCATCCTGCACTACCCCTGCCACCCGCGTGCCTTGGTCGGCGAAGCGAGCAGCTGTGGCAGATACTCCCGTCGTTGCCCACACAGCCGTGGGAAACGCCAGAACTACCGCCACAAGCAGCGTAAAGAGTTGCTTCATACCTGTGGTATTATTGGTTTAAGGTTGAGTAACAAATATTGAGCACGCAGCTAACAAATCCAAAACAATCTACTAATAAAGCCCGGCAGAAGGCCTTTTAGGGGCATATGGGGCACTTGTGTTAAGCAGATACTACCTCAACTAGTGCACTTCACGGCGGCCTAGAGGCACACAAGGGCCCTAACTTCGCCCTGGATGCAACGCCGGTTGGGCTTCTGGGTAGGCGGGTACTTGCTCTGTGCAGTGCACGCCCTGGTGGGGCAGGCACAAACGGGCCTGTTGGAAGCAGCACGCCCCCTCGTCTCCAATTACCCACCTCAAGCCACCAGCGGCAGCCCCCAAAACTGGGCGGTAGTACAAGACAAAGCCGGTGGCATCTGGGCTGCGAATACCGCCGGGCTGCTTCAGTTTAGCGGTGTCGAATGGGCCCTTACCCAGGCCCCTGGCGGCGGCGGCTTGCGGTGCTTGGCAACCGATTCCGTCTCGGGCCGTGTGTACTACGCGGGCTACAACAGCTTTGGGTACCTCGTACCTGGCCCCCGGGGCGAAACCACCTTCGTAGACCTTGCGCAGGGTTTGCCCGCCCAAGACCGTCGCTTTGGGTACGTCTACGACCTGCACCCCACGCCAACTGGATGCCGGTTCGTGGCCAGCCACTACCTCTTCGACTGGAACGGCACGGAGACCGCCGCGCTGCACCACCCACCGGGCTTCCGGGCCAGTTTCAGCTTGCCCGGTCGCCAGCTGGTTCTGCAGTCGGTGACCGAAGGACTGGTGGCCTACTCCGGTACGGGCCTTACGCCTTTCAGGCTCGATCGGTTGGCGGCCACCCCGCCAGTAGGCCTACGGGTTGGGGCGCAGTACACGGTAACTGCCCGGTCGCTCGATTTCACGCGCGAAAGCCTACACTTGCTTCAGCCCCTGGCCGGTGGGCTACTGGTGGGTACGCGCTCGAGGGGACTGGAGTGGGTGGGCCGAGACCGGCTCTACACCCTTAACCTACCCCTGCAAGCCGAACTGCGGGCCGGGGGGCTATCGAATGCCCTGCGCCTGCACGACGGCGGTTGGGCTTTGGCCACGCGCTCAGAGGGGGTCCTTGTCACAGACAGCCTGGGCAAGGTGCGCCGACGGATTGGCCGCGGCCAGGGGCTACTGACCAACGGCGTGCAGGCCCTGTGCCAAGACCGCGAGGGTAGCCTCTGGCTAGCCACCGACAAAGGCGTGGCACGTATTGAACTGGCCCAGCCCGTGGGCTTCTTCACCGAAGCCGAAGGCCTGAGCGGCACATCCCTGTGTGCCCAGGTACACCAGGGCACGTTTTATGTCGGGACCACAGAGGGCCTCTTTCAACTGAACTCAGCTGGTGGCGCCGGGGCATTCGCCGCGATTCGGGGTATTGAGAGCGAGTGTCGGTGGCTCTTTGTGTGCCAGAACCGCCTGTTTGCCGCCACGGCCTTTGGCATTTACCGGGTAGACCGGACGGGAGCCGTTCTCATTTCGTCGCCCTCGGTTTCGGTGCGCTCGGTGGCGGCCGCACGGCACGACGCAACCTGCACCTGGTTGGGGCTCGAAAACGACGGGCTGGCGGCGCTTGAGGTCCAGCCGGGTACCGGGCGGGCTGCGTTACGGCAGCTGACGGCCGAAGGGACGGGCGATTTGACGGCCCTTGTCCAAGCCCCCGATGGCGACCTGTGGGGTTATTTCCCCGACCGTGGCCTCGCCCAGTTGCCACGCCCAACCCAAGCCGGCCAGGTCATTACACCTGTCTGGATCGCGGCGCCAACGCTGCTGAGCGACCCCAAAGGCTACATCTGTTGGGTGAACGGCGAACTGTATGCTGTGGCCAAAGGCCAGTTGTACCGCTACCGCCACGCCACGGGGCGGCTCGAAGCCGCCGACCTATTCCAGGGCATCGGACGCAGTCTTTCACTAGGCCAGTTTCTGGTGCAAGATTCCCTAGGCCAGATCTGGCTACAGGACCAGGCGACCCAAAAGATACTGTACACCAATGCCAGCGAACCCGGAAGCGCACCCTCCGCGTTCCAGGCCGGGTCGTTGCGCCTGCCTGCCGATAGCTACCACAGCCTATACCTGGGGCCCGACGGTACGGTGTGGGCCTTGGGTGGCGGGGCCCTGATGGGGTACCGCCCCGCTGCAACCTCTGCCGGACGGGTGCCCTACCGGGCTGTGTTGGCGCGGGTAACCTTTGGCGAGGACTCGGTAGTGGCAGTTGGGGCCTTTGGGGCACCGCCAGCGGGAGGCCAGCCTGAAGGGCAACGGCCCAAATTGCCCTATGGCTACAACAGCGCCTTTTTTGAATTTGGGGCTACGTACTACACAGCCGTAAATGAGCTTAGGTTTCAGTATTGGCTCGAGGGGCTTGAAACCGATTGGTCGCCACCCACGGTTCTGAGCGCCAAAGAATACACCTACCTGCCAGCCGGCGACTACACCTTTCACCTGAGGGCACAGAACGTATTTGGTGAACTAGGCAGCGAAACGGCGTTTCACTTCACCATCTGGCCGCCGTGGCACCAGACCTGGTGGGCACGGCTGGGGTTTGTGCTGTTGGCAGCAGGCGGGGTCGTCCAGCTAGTGAGGTACCGATCGAAACGCCTGAAAGGGCAGGCCGACCGGCTGGAAAGCGAGGTACAGGCCCGCACCCGCGAGCTGGCCGCCAGCAAAGCCGAGCTCGAGGCCTCGGTTACCGACCTGCGTACCCGCGAAAGCCAATTGGCCCACGCCTACAGTGAGCTGCGCAGCATCCAGGACAAACTGATCCAGCAGGAGAAAGTCGCGGCCATGTCGCACCTGGTGGCCAACGTGGCCCACGAGATCAATACCCCCATTGGCGCCATCCGCGGCACGGCGAACCACCTGCAGTACCTGATACGCGAGTTGGTGACCGAATACCCCGAGCAACTGGCCCGCCTGAGTACCAGCGACCGAGAACTGCTCGTCGAATTCTTGCGGCAGGCCCGTGAGGTGCCACTCAACGACTACACCACGCGCGAGGAACGTGAACTGCGGTTGCAGCTCCAGCAACGGCTGAGTGCGGCGCAGTTGCCCCACGCCGAACGCCTGGCAGTACTGCTGCCCAAAGCCGGGTTCTGGACGCTGCCCGACGCGCTGCTGCCACTGCTGAGCTCCCCCAATGCCTGCACCGTCGTCGAGCAGGCCTTGCACCTGCTTATGCTCAAACAGGGGCTGGATAACATTGCCGGGGCCACCGAAAAAACGCGCAAAATCGTCTCGACCCTACGCTCGCTTGTGCCCGGCCAAAGCCAGGGCACTACGCCGGCCCCCTACAACCTTCGGCAAAGCCTGCTCTCGGTGCTCGAAGACTTCCACCACCGGCTGCGGCAGGGCATCGAACTAAAGGCCACCTACGACCGTAGCCTGCGCGTACGCGTTACCCCAGAGGAGCTAGACCAGCTCTGGACGCAGCTCATCCACAATGCGCTGCAAGCCATGGGCACCAAAGGCGTGCTCACGGTACTGGTACACCCTGTTGGCCAGTTTGCCGAGGTATGCATTGGCGATACCGGTGCGGGCATCCCAAGCGACATTCAGGCACGCATCTTCGAGCCATTTTTCACCACCCGGCAAACCGGCGAGGGGTCGGGCCTAGGGCTCTACCTGGTAAGCCGAATCGTAGAAAAGTACAGCGGGGATGTAACGCTTGAAACGAGCCCCGGGCAAACCACTTTTCGCGTGAGGCTGCCACTGGCCGAATCTGACCTGCAGCAAGCTAAAAGCTAGTATTCGGCGCCCCGCGCCAAGGGCCAGGCAGCCAGGGTATACGACTGGGTCTCGACGTTGTAGGTGCCAATCCAGAGCTCATCGCCTACCCGCTGGCGCGAGAGGGCCCACGGGGTCAAAATGAGCTTCTCGTATCCGATGGCAGCATCGGCAGCCGACTCTTTGGGTGCACCGGTGAGTACGACCGACCCATCGAGCGAAAGGCGGGTCTTGAATAGGGCCGTGACATCCACCTCGGTTTCGGGGTCAACGTGGTTCATGCCCAAGGCGAGCTCGATGCCATCGGCACTCTCACGCAGAACGCTTAAGGCCAGCTGGAACCCACGGGGGTCTTGCGAAAGGGCCAAAAACTGCTGGAACTCAAGCTTGGTCTCGGTAAACGGTTTCGAGACGTACTGGACGTAGGGTGTACGCGCCCACTCGCAGCCCGACTCGGCGTCTGCCAGGTAAATGTTCAGCGGGCGGCCACTGAAGATGTCGGCGACGCGCACTGCGATCTCGCGCTCGGTCATGGCGGCCATGTACATCGAGTTGCCGTACACCATTGAGGTCTGCAGTTTGACTCCGTTGGGGCCGGCTTCGATCGGGATCGCCTTAAACTCGTTGTAGCGAACCTGAAAGTCGTTCAGGCCCACGCTGGCAATGTTGGTGCCGTTGCGGTGGTCGAGCGAAAAGACCACATTGCCCTCAACGGTGTAGATTTTGAGGCGGCGGCGGGTCTCGCGGAAGTCGTTCGAAATGTCCTTTTGCAGCACCGTAGCCGCCCCCAGGTACGGGTAGGTACCGCCCTGGCCCGTCTGGTTTTCTTTGAGCATTTCTGACACGGAGAGGCCCCGTACCCAGCTCGAGAGGTCGACGGTGGCCTGTTGAGAAGCACTGGCGCCGGAAAAGATGGTGAGCTCTACCCGTGAGGTGCCCTCCATGAGCGAGAGCACGACGTACCGGTCGGGGTAGCTCAGCCCGGCAAAGGGCTCGCCAGTCACCAGGTCGGTGTAGGGGCCAGCGGCCACAAACTTGGGCTTTTCGCCGGGTACAAAATTGAAGGTGTAGAACCCTTTGCGGTCGGTAAGTCTGCCCACCAGCACCAGTTCGTTGCCTGACCGGTAGCTGCCCATGAGCACACCGCCCCGGTACTTTTTGTCGGTCTTGAACTCTAGCCGTTCAACCACTTTCAGCCCACTGTCGAGGGTGATGACCGTGAGCTTTTCTTCCGACTGCACGAAGGCATACCGGCGGTTGGTGAGGGGGTACTCGGCAAAGACGACCTTGCCGTCTTTGGGGATAGCCGAAGCCTCGATGGGTATGTCCAGGGTCTTGTACTGCGAGAGGCCCAGTAACGGCGAGCAGAGTACGAATGCCAGGAAAAGAAAAAGGGAGCGCATAGAGAAGCGGGGTGGTGCCCGCCAGGTGGGGTGAACCAGTAGCTATACAACAGCCCAAGGGCCCTGAATGCCATTAAGCACAGTTCACCAGTGCTTTAAATGATTAACACTTGTGCCCTCTGGGGCCCGTAGCGTGGGGCTAGACGCCCTCGCGGATGAAGGGGTAGTTGTCGCCGTACACCACGTCGCGGTACAGCTCGTGGGCCTCGGGGTAGGGGCTGTTTTCGGCGAACTCGACGGCGTCGGCAATCTCTTTTTGGATGGCCTCTTCGACGGCATCGAGTTCTGCTGCGGTAACCAGCTGGTTTTCAAGCAGGTAGTGCTGCAACCGCGCAATGGGGTCTTGGTCTTTGTAGCGCTCGAGCTCCTCTTTGGTGCGGTACTTGGCGGGGTCCGACATCGAGTGGCCGCGGTAGCGGTAGGTCTTCATCTCGATGAGGTAGGGGCCTTGACCACTGCGCACGTAGTCGGCGATGCGGCGGGTCTTTTCGTAGACCTCGAAGATGTTCATGCCGTCGATGGCCTCGCCGGGCATGTCGTAGCTCTCGCCCAGGGTGTAGAGCTCGGTCACGTTCGAGGAGCGCTCAACCGAGGTGCCCATGGCGTAGAAGTTGTTCTCAATGATGTAGATGATGGGCAGCTTCCAGAGCATGGCCAGGTTCAGGCTTTCGTGGAAAGCCCCCTGGCGCGTGGCCCCGTCGCCCATGTAGGTCACGCAGAGGTTGCCACTCTTCTTGTACTGTTCGCCAAAGGCCATACCGGTGCCCATCGGGATCTGACCGCCGACGATGCCGTGGCCGCCGTAGAAGTTCTTATCCTTCGAGAAGAAGTGCATCGAGCCGCCTTTGCCCTTGCTGCAGCCCGTGATTTTGCCGAACAGTTCGGCCATGCACTCGCGGCTGTTCATGCCCCGCGCCAGGCCTTGCCCGTGGTCGCGGTAGGCGGTTATCATGACATCGCTGGGGCGGATGGCCGCTTCTACACCCGTCGAAACCGCCTCTTGGCCAATGTAGAGGTGGCAAAAGCCCTTGATCTTCTGCATGCCGTACATCTGGCCGGCCTTTTCCTCAAAGCGGCGCTGGCGCAGCATCGACTCAAACCAGCCCATTAGCTGAGGTTTGGTGTAGGCCTCGGTTGCGGCAGCGGCAGCTTTGGTACGGCTGCGCGCGGTGCCATTGCTCGCGGGGGCAGCAGGCTTGCGGGTAGTAGAACTGGTCTTTGCCATGGGGCGGGAGGTGTAAAGGCACGGCTCAGAGCAGTTGCCTACGGGGCCTACTCTACCTTTGCCGGTGCCAAGATGGCACACAACGGGTGTTTTTTCAACGCGTCGAGCTGACCCATTTTCGGTGCCACACGGCCTTGGGGGTAGACCTGGCTCCGGGGCTCACGGCCCTGGTGGGCCGTAACGGGGTGGGCAAAACTGCCGTGCTCGAGGCCCTGCACTGCCTGGCCTTCACCCGCGGTTTCCGGCCCGACCGCGAGCTGCTTGAGCGCGGGGCCGCCTACCTACAGGTGGTGGGCCGTGTGGCACCCGGGTACGCCTACCAAACCCTCACCTACGCCTTTGTGCCCGAACGCGGCAAGCGGCTGCTCTACGACCAGCTGCCCGCCGCCCGGCTGGCCGACCACCTGGGGCGCATACCCGTGGTGGCCGTGCTGCCCGACGATACCCGGCTGGTGCAGGGCAGCGGCACCGACCGCCGCGCGTGGCTCGATGGCCTGCTGGCCCAGCAAGACGCCCACTACCTTGCCGCCTTAACCCGCTACCAACGGGCCCTGGAGCAGCGCAACGCCCTGTTGGCCCACGCCGAAGGCCGCGCACCCGACCCAGCGCTCCTGGCCCACTACGACGGTGTGCTCGCCGAGGCTACCGGCCCCATTGTAACCCTGCGCCGGAGGTTCCTGGCAGCCTTTTCGCCCCAGTTTCACGCGGCCTACCGGGCCATCGCCCAAACCGACGAAACCCCTGGCCTGGCGTGGGTAGATGCCGTAGACGACCCCAGCCCCGCCACTGTGGCCGAAGCCCTGGCCCACGCCCAGCGCGCCGACCGCGCCGCTGGCCGCACCACCTGGGGCCTGCACCGCGAAGACCTGACCCTGCTGCTGGGGGGCCTGCCCGTGCGCAGCCACGGCAGCCAAGGCCAGCGCAAAACCTACCTGTTGGCCCTGAAGCTGGCCCAGTACGCGTACCTACATGCAGCCCTTGCCACGGCGCCACTTTTGCTGCTCGACGACGTGTGCGACCGGCTCGACGAACACCGCATCGCAGCTCTGTTTGCCTACCTGGCGGCCCACGTAGCAGGCCAGACCGTGGTGACCGATACCAGCGAGGCGCGCATCCGGGCGGCGGTGGCCGCTACGGGCCTGCCCGAGCCCTACGTGCAGCGGCTGGGCTAAAAAGGCACTTTGCCCTTCAGGGTATCGGCAAAGAGCAGGAAGTCGCTGGCCAGGCTGAAGAGTGGGTAGCGGAACGTAGCCGGTCTGTTGCGCTCAAAAAACGCATGGCCCACCCACGCAAAGCCGTAGCCAATGACCGGCACTAGCCACAGCAGCCACCAGGTCTGGGTCGCCACCGCGTACACGGCATCAAGGAGTAGCAGAGCAGTGCCCACCACGTGCAGCCGACGGCAGGTGCGGTTCTGGTGCTCGCTCAGGTAGTAGGGGTAAAACTCCCGCAGGGTGGTGTAGCGCATAGGTTCTAAGCTAACATACGCTGGTGGCCCCATCAATAGGGCGTGGGTTTGGCGCGTAGCTTTGCCAAGCGTACACCTATCCCTCATCACTGTGCAAAAAGCCCTATCAGTCTACATCTTTCTTGCCCTGGTATGGGGCCTACTTTCCCCTGTTGCCGAGGCGCAAGTAACCGAGGCCGAGATCCGCAAACAGCTGCTGGCCCAGGCCGAAAGCTGGCAGGGGGTCGCTGTCGAAACGATAGAGGGCACCGTGGCCATGGACATGAACCTGTTTGGCATCGCCATGAAAGTTGAAGGCTACATGGCCGCCGATAAAAGCGGGCGCATGCACATGGATATGACCCTACAGGTAGCCGATAGCCAATCAAGCATGCTCGTGGTAGCCAATGGCGATGAGGTCTGGGTGCGCGAGCCGGGCGCCAGCGAGGTACGGGCCGGTACGCCCGAGGAGGTCGAGCGCTTCAAAACCAACTTTATGCTCGACAATACCGACCAGGTGAGCAGACAATATGCGTGGTACACCCCAAAAGCCCTGTCCAGCCTACGGCTCATCGGCGAAGAGGTAGTGGAGGGCACACCCTGCTACCACGTCACCTTAAAAGGCGACGATAAACTGCTTGAAGAGCTGATGCCCAACACGCTGGGCACCGGCAGCACTGATCGCAAAGACAAGGGCAAGGGCAAGTCGTACCTCATCCACCTGTACCTTGATACGGAGCTCTACTTGATGCGCAAGCTGGAGATGGAGGTAGGCGAGGGCGAGGGCACCGAATCGAAGGCCGCAACCTTGGTAATCACCGCCGACGGGTACGACACCCGACGCAAGCCCTACTACCCGGCCCACTACGCCCTGCGCCTGGGCACGCCCGCCAGCGAAACCCCCGCCAGCAGCCCAACACCGGCTGAGGGCGAGCTGCCGCTTACCATCGCCATAGGCATTGCGTTTCGCGACCTGAGGCTAAACCAGCCCCTGCCCGATCGGCTGTTCCAGAAACCCGAGTAGTAGTTACGGGGCGGTGAGCAGCGCGCGGAGAACCGGCCGGTCAATCTTGCCATTGCTGTTCAGCGGCAAGGCCTCAAGCACCGTCACAGTGCGGGGCACCATGTAAGGCGGCAGCTGGGCCGCAAAGGCCTGGCGCAGCACGTCAAGATCGCCAGCATAATGCTCCAGGAACAGGTGCAGGCTCCACGCCCCACCTGTACCCTGTGCGGCCACAACGGCCACCTGCTGCTGGCCGGTAAGCTCGCGGGCGTGGTGCTCTACCTCGCCAAGCTCTACGCGGTAGCCGTCAATTTTCACCTGTTGGTCGGTGCGGCCCAGGTACACCCAGTGGCCCTGGGGGCCTTGGCGCACGCGGTCGCCGGTGCGGTAGTAGCGTTGGCCGTTGTGCTGCACGAAGGCCTCGGCGTTTTTGGCCGGGTTGTGCCAGTAGCCGGGTGTTACCTGGTCGCCACCCAGGCAGAGTTCGCCCGCGTCGGCGGGCTGTAGGGTGTCGGGGTCCAGGCACACGGTGGCCACGCCGGGCATAGGCTGGCCGATGAGTGCCACGCCGTTGTGGGCCTCCTCGGCCACGGCATCGGTAATGGGGTAGCGGGTACAGAAAATGGTGGCCTCGGTGGGGCCGTACACGTTCTCGACGGTGGCCTGGGGCAAGCGCGCGCGCCAACCGGCGGCCAGTTTGGCGGGCAGGGCCTCGCCACAGAAGAGGCTCAGGCGCAGGTGGGGCAGCTCGATCTCGTCAAAATAGGGCTGCAGGTAGCCCAGCACCGAGGGCACAAGCAGCGCCACGGTGGCCTGCTGCTCCTCAAGGGTAGTCAGGATTTGCAGGTAGCTGATGCCGCCCTCGGGCACGGTACAGCAGCAGCCACCCACCAGTAGTGGGGCGAAGGTGCTAAAGACCGAGAGGTCGAAAGTGAGCTCGAACATCTGCACGAACCGGTCGGCTTCGCCCACGCCCCAGAGGTTGGGGGCGCAGACGGTGGCAAAAAACCGGTTCAGGTTGCCCTGGGCGATGGGTACGCCCTTGGGCGTGCCGGTAGAGCCCGAAGTAAAGAGTAGGTAGGCCAGCTGGCTTTCGGCGTAGGGTGGCCGTGGCAGGTCGGTTTCGGGTGGGGCGTCGGGCAGCAGGCTGGCTACGATGAGCTGCACCGGCGCGTCGAGCTCGCCCAAGAGGGCCTCCAGCGCGGGGGTAAGCTGGTGGGCCACCACCACCCGCAACCCGGCCGTTTCGAGCATGTAGCGGTTACGGGCGGTGGGGAATTTGGCGTTGAGCGGCACGTAGGCCCAGCGCCGCCCCCAGGTGGCGATGAGCGCGGCGTAGGTATCGAGCGCATCGGCCGTCCACACGCCCACAAACGGGGCCTCGGGCACCACAGGGGCCGCCGCGAGGACCCGCTCCAGCGCAGCTACCCGTGCCCAGAGCTGGTGGTAGCTGTAGGTCTGCCCCTGGATGACGAATGCGGGCGCCGTGGGCACCTGGAGGGCCCGTTCGCGCAGACGTGCGTAGAGATCGTGCATGGCTGGGCACGAAAGTACGGCCCCTCTGCCCACACCGGCCCCGCCACGCGGCGCAACGCCTGTTTGGGAACAACCGGGGGCGTGGGTTGCGCGGGGCTGGCAGTTGTGGGCACTTTTACGCTGCCGTAGTACGGCCCCTACCTGCGCCATGACCCCCGAAGCCATCGAAGACCAGCTTACGCCCATCTTCCGGCGCGTGTTTCAAGCCCCCGACCTGGCCCTGAACCGCAGCCTAACGGCCGCCGAGGTCGCGCGGTGGGACTCGCTGAGCCACGTCGAGATGATTGCCGCCGTCGAAGACGCCTTTGGGGTGCGCTTCAAGCTCAAAGACGTCACCAAAATGAAGAACGTGGGCGACCTCATCGACACCCTACACCGCTACCTGAACCCCGCCTAAAGCGCCCCCTCATGCCACGCTCTGCTGCAGCCCGCGCCCTGGGGGTACTGCTCCTGGCCCAGGGGCTGCTCCTGGCCGTGCTGGCCCTGGCTGGGGGGCAGCAGGTTGCGCTGGCACCCGGCTGGTCGCTGCGCCTGCCGGCCCTGGCCGAAGTATTTGACTACGCGCCGACCGAACCTACCGCGGCCGATTCGCTCCTCGAATCGGTAGCCGCCGACAGCGCCCAACTGGCCGTAGACCTTCGCCGGGCCTACGACCCCAGCCAGGCCAAAGACTCGCCCTACGCCGACAGCGCCTCGCTCGATGCCAAGATTCGCCTGAGCAACCCCCTGGTCGGGGGCACCACCCCGCTGGACGGCTTTTTTGAGCAGCTAGCTGCCGTAGACGACAGCACCGTGCAGCTCATCCGCATCGGCCACTACGGCGACAGCCAAATCGAGGGCGACCGGGTGACGATGTTCCTGCGCCGCAAGTTTGCCGAGGACTTCGGCGGTGGCGGGCTGGGGCTACTCCCCATCGTTGAGCCCACCAGCCACTTTAGCCTCGAGCGCGCCTGCAGCGCCAACTGGGTGCGCAACACCGTGTTTCAGAACCGCGCCAGCCACAGCCGGTACAACTACGGCGGCACCGTGTACCACTACGGCGTGGGCCTCTTGGCCCGCCCCAACCCCCGCTACAAGGCCCCGGTCATCGACAGCACCGGCAAGTGGACCGAGGTGCCCAAAGACAGCGCCGGTAAGCCCGAACCCGAGTTCTTCTACACGCCCACCGGCCGCATGGAGGCCGATATCGTCTTCCGGCTCCGTAGCGGCGCCACCTACGCCACGGCCCGGCTGCTCTGGGGCGGGGAGGCCACCACCCGGCTGCGGGTATACCAGGGCAAAGACGTGGTCTACGACGATACCCTGCGGGGCGATGGCACCTACCACGAGCTGCGGCTGCCCATTGCCGCGGGCACCAACCCGGTCAAGCTCCGCTTCGATGGGCCCAGCCCCGAGGTGTACGGCCTAGTGCTAGACCCCTGGCGTGGGGTGCAGGTAGACAACCTGGCCATCCGGGGCCACTCGGGCAACGAGTTGGTGCGCATAGACGACGGCTTCTTGGCCCAGCAGCTGCGCCAGCACACCGTGCGGCTGCTTATCCTGCAATACGGCGGCAACGTGGTGCCCTGGCCCGTGACCGATGCCAGCTTCAAGTGGCTGGAAGACGATTTGTACAAAAACCTGATGCGCTTTAAGCGCCTCGCGCCCCAGGCCAGCATCCTGGTGGTGGGCGTGGCCGACATGGCCCACAAAAGCGAGGGCAAGGTGACGAGCTACGCCAGCGTACCGCTCATCCTGGCGGCCCAAAAGCGGGCGGCCGAACGGGCCGGGTGCGCATTCTGGGACCTCTACAGCAGCATGGGCGGCAAGGGCAGCATCATCCGCTGGGTGCACCGCACGCCCCCGATGGCCGCCGCCGACTACGCCCACTTCAGCTTCGGGGGCCAGAAGCTGGTCGCAGAGCTGCTCTACAAGGCGCTGATGAACGAGTACACGCTCTACCGGCGCCGCATCCTGTACCAAACTGCGCCACCCGACAGCGCAAGCACAGATTCACTGCCCCCGCTCAGATGATTCGCGCAGCACACGGGTTGGGTGTAGCCCTGGGGCTTGTGGCGGCCCTGGGGGGCTGGGCGCAGGCCCCGGCACCCGACTCGGTGGCACTGGCAGGCGAGATTGAGCTGGGCGTCGGCGACTCGCTGCTGCCCGCAGCCCCCGCACCCGACACCCTCTCGCTGGCGTATACGCCCGACTCACTGGCCAGCCCGCGGTATATCGCCCGGCAGATGCGCTATTCGACGCGCTACGACTTCCTCGACTACGGGCGCAACTACCTGCAGTGGGCCAACCGGGGTGTGGTGGCTCCGCTGTTCGAAAAACTGAAACGCGCCGGCCACGAGCGGGTCAAGATCGTGCACATTGGCGACAGCCACGTGCAGGCCGATATGTACCCCGGCACCGCGCGCAACTACCTCATGCGGGTCTTTGGCCGGGGCGGGCGCGGCTTTCTGTTCCCTTACCGGGCGGCGGGCACGCACGCGCCGTACGACTACTTCAGCTACAGCTCGGGGCTCTGGGTGTACGACCGGAACCTGCGGCCCGAAAACGGTTTCCCGCTGGGCCTGCACGGGGCCACAGTACGCACCACCGACAGCACCGCGAGCCTGCGCTTCATCTTCAACGAATGGGCGATGGGCCCCCAGGGGCAGATCCTGAAAATCTACTGCCGGCGCGACAGCCTGGCCTTCGACCTGAGGGTCGAGCCCGAAGGCGGGGCCCCGCTCTGGGTCACGCTCCAGCCCCAACGCGCCGACAGTTTGCCCTACGTGGCCCTCACCCTGCCACCCGGGGTACGCGACTTCACGGTACGTATGCTGCCCCGCGATACGGCGCGGCGCTTCTTCGAGTGCTACGGCCTGGCCCTGGAAACCCCCGCCGATACGGGCCTGACGTACTACAGCGCCGGCATCAACGGCGCCACCTTCAGCGCCGTGCTCAACCAGAACCTCATGCCGGCCCAACTGCGCGAGCTGGCCCCCGACCTGGTCATCCTCGATGTATCGGGCAACGAGTACTACGGCCGGCCCTTTAAGCCCGCCGAGTTCGACGAAAAACTGACCACCTGGGTGCGCATCGTACAGCGGGCCAGCCCTGGCGCGGCCATCCTCATCAGCTGCTCACAAGACATCTACTACGGCCGACGGTACCACATCGCGGCCACCGAGCCCGCCAGCGCCGTAGCCCGCCAGGTGGCCCTGCGCGAGGGCTGTGCGTTCTACGACTGGTACCGCGTAGCCGGGGGCGAGAAGTCGATGGACCAGTGGGCGGCCCATCGGCTGGCCAAACGCGACAAGGTGCACTTGACCTACGAAGGCTACCGGCTAAAAGGTGAGCTCCTGGCCAATGCCCTATTGACGGCCTACTACCAGTACCTTACCGGCAGTAGCGAGCTACTCGACAGCACCCAACTGGCGGTTACCGAGTCGGCGCTTGAGCGAGCACCGGTGGCCGAAAAACGGCCCCTGAGCCCCGCCGAAACCGGGGAGGCCCCCGCACGTGCCAGCAACATCCCCAAAGGCTACACCCGCATCACGTACATCGTGCGCTCGGGCGATGTGCTGGGCAGCATCGCCGAGCGCTACCAGGTGGGCGTAAGCCAGCTACGCGCCTGGAATGGCCTGCGCAGCCACCTGATCTACCCCGGCCAGAAGCTGGCCATCTACGTACCCGAGCGCAGCCCCCTGGCCAAGGCCACACCCACGGTCAAAAAGCCTACGACCACCCAAGCCACTCCCAAAACCACCCACACACCCAAGCCGACGGCCAAGGGCAGGTTAACCTACACGGTGAAAGCAGGCGATAGCCTGTGGCTCATTGCGCAGAAATACGGCACCACCGTTGCCGCGATTAAAAGCCTCAATGGCCTGAAAAGCGATAGCTTGCGGCCGGGGCAACACCTACAGATCCCCTAACTGCCTGTGAGCGAAGCGAGTCGGAAGCAGCTGAGCCTGCTTGACGTGGTCAACATTACGGTCGGATCCATGGTTGGGTCCGGCATTTTTATTGTCGCTACCGACATGGCCCAGAAGCTCAGCACACCGTGGCTGGTGCTGGTGGCCTGGGGCATTACGGCGCTCTTTGCGGTATTTGGGGCCCTCACCTATGGTGAGCTGGGGGCTATGTTCCCCAAAGCCGGAGGCCTGTACATCTACCTGCGCGAGGCCTTTGGGCACAAGGTGGCGTTTCTCTACGGCTGGTCGTTTTTTCTGGCCATTCAGTGCGGCTCGTTGGCGGCGGTAGCGATGGCGTTTTCGAAGTACTCGGGCATCTTCTTCCCGGCCATCTCGCACGAAGTGGTGTGGGTGCGCCTGGGCAGTTTTCCGCTCATTACCAGCGAAAACCTGATGGCCATTGCCTGCCTGGTGCTCCTAACGCTCATCAACCTGCGCGAGGTGAAGACCGGAGCGCTGGTACAGAACATCTTTACCCTGAGCAAGGGCGGTGGGCTAGTGCTCATCATCGGTATCGGGCTCATTGCCGGGCTTATGGGCCTGGGCGACTGGTCGAACCTCACGGCGGTATCGGTGCACCCCGAAGCGGCCATCGGGGGCCTGCAGGGCCACGCAATTGTGCTCTTTGGCGGGGCCCTGGTGGGCTCCATTTTCGCCTCGACGGCGTGGGAATACGGTACGTTTACCGCCGGCGAGATGCGCAACCCGGCGCGTAACCTGCCCCGGGCGCTGCTCTTTGGCACCCTCTTGGTGTCGGCCATTTACCTCTTGGCCAACCTGGTGTACTTCTACGTGGTGCCCATTGCCGAGATTCAGGCCGACCCCAACGAACGCATAGGCGCCCTGGTGATGCAGAAACTCCTGGGTGGGGCCGGGGCCTTTGCCATTGCCGCCTTGGTGATGGTAAGCACGTTTGGGTGCCTCAACGGCCTCATTTTCAGTGGGGCGCGGGTCATGTACGCCATGTCGTTGGATGGCCTGTTTTTTAAGCCCGCCCAGCGGCTCAACGCCAATGGCTCGCCGGCGTGGGTGTTGTGGGTGCAGCTGGGGTGGGCCGGGCTATTGTGCCTCACGGGCCGCTACAACGAGCTGCTCGACTTTACAGTGTTTGTCAACGTAATATTCTACCTGGTGCCTGCGCTGGGGGTACTGTTGCTACGCCGCACCCGGCCAACCGCCGAGCGCCCGTACCGGGTGTGGGGCTACCCCGTGGTGCCCATCCTCTTCATTGGCATCTGCGTGTTTGTCGCGCTCATGGCCCTGCTGAGCAACCCCGTGTACTCGGGCTTTGGGTTGGTGCTGGTGGTGCTGGGCCTGCCGGTGTACTACGTGTTTCGGCGGCAGCAGGCACGTACTGGCACGGGTCAGTAGCCAGCCACCGGGCCGCAGGGCTATATTGCAGCAAAACCTCGCCCCATGAAATCTGTTTTCGGCTGGCTGGGCCGCAACTGGCACGGCATTCTTACGGTAGTGTTCGGCGCGGGCTTCGCGACCATGACCGCCCTGTGGTACCTCGAGGTCGAGGCGCACAAAAACGTGGCCACCAAGCAAAGTGAGGCCATCCGCGAACTCGAAAAGCAGGAGGCGCTCATCGGGGCCGGCCAGGCGACGGCCGAAGACATGGCCAGCTACATCAACTCGGCCAACAAAATCATTGAAAACCTGCGCGGGGAACTGGCCAAACTGACCCAGGAACACAAGGACCTGACCGCCGCCCACGGGCTCCTGACGCGCGAAAAAACACGGCTCGACGAAGACCACACCTCGCTCAAAGGCTCGTGGAATAGCCTGCGCACGAGCTTCGATTCGCTCTCGGCCCTCAACCGCATCAACGTGACCAACTACAACCGCCTGGCCGCCGAAAACACCGACCTGGGCAAAGAGCTGACCAAAGTGACGGGCAACTTCAACGAGCTGGGCCAGAAGAATACGCAGCTCACCCAGCAGTTCAACGACCTGAGCAAGAACCACAACGAGCTCACGGGCAAGGTGACCGATCTAACCGCCAAAAGCGCGCAACTAGCCCAGCAGCTCACCCAGGCCCAGGGCCAGATCGCGCAGCTCAACGGCCAGATTGGCAAGCTTACGGCCGAAAACGAGCGCCTGCGCCAGGCCGCAGCCCCCCCGGCAGGCGGCAGTGGCAGTGGTGGCCGGTAAAGGGTAACAACCGCTTAACCCAGCGGGTGCTACCTTTGCGCCCATTGGTCGTTTAACCCCGCCACTCACCATGAAGCCATTTCGCATTCACCTCCTGGTGGCCCTTGTGGCCGCTACCGCAGTACTCAGTAGCTGCGACGACAAAGAGAAGAAGCTGCAAGAACAGGTCGATGCTCTAACCGCCGAGATCGAGAGCATTGACACCCAGCGCAAAACCGCTGAAGCCGACCTCGATTCGATCATCAAGGAGAAAGAAACCATCGCCGAAGAAGCCTTCGCCGCCAAGCAGTTCGGCGAAGAGCAGCGCGCCAAACTCACCGCCGCCAACAGCGCCCTGTTCGCCGCTCGCAAGAAAAACGAAGACCTTCAGCGCCAGCTCGACCAGTGGAAAGCCCGCGCCGATAGCCTGGCCGCCGAAAACGCCCAGCTCAAGGCCAAAATCGCCGAGCTCAACCAGCGTGTCGCCGCCGCCGAGCAGCGCGCCATCGACGCCGAAAATCGCGCCGCTGCTGCCGAAGCCAAAGTGCTTGAGCTGCAGGCCAAAGTGGCTAATACCTACTTCGTAGCTGCCGTAGAGGTAGTGGGCACCAACAGCAAAGGCGAAACCTACCCCAAAGACAAAATCAAGCCGGGTACCGACATCCTGAACTTCAACATCACCGTGGGTCGCCCCGCCGGTCAGGCTGCTGCCCCGCTCAACCTGACCCTCACGGTTATGGACAGCAAGGGCAAGTGGCACGAAGGCACCTTTACCACTGCTGCCGACAAAGGCGTGTTTACGGTAAACGTGAAAGAGCTGAAGCTGGATCTAAACACTGGCCGCTACAACTTTGAGGTCAAAGAAGGCAGCAACAAGCTCTACAGCGGCTTCTTTACCTGCTCGCGGTAGTAGCAGCCTACGACAATCTGCACAGAAAAAAGGGGCCTTGAGGCCCCTTTTTTCTGCCCCTTAGTCGAGTGCAATGGGCATGGTGAAGCGCTGGCTGGTGGGCACACCACCGCGTAGGGCGGGTGCCCAGCGTTGCGGCAGCTCGAGCAGGGCGGTGCTGGCGGCGCGGGCCACGGCAGCGTTGGGGGCATTGGTTACGGCCACCCAGCCCAGCGACCCATCGGGCGAGATGAGAAAGACCACCTCAAACTGCCCTTCGGTGGGCCCAGCATTCGTGGGCAGCGCCTGCGCAAGCGCCGTTTGGTAGGCGGCGTAAAACGCCGACCACCCCCCTACCGGCCGGGCGCTGCGGTAGCCATCGGCGAAGTCTGCACTGGGGAGGGCGGGGCGCTGCAGCGACTGGGCCAGGGGCGGGGCCCCCACGCCCAGGCCTACCATTACTACCGGCGCGGCCAAGAGCCACTTGGCCTGCGCCCACCGGGGCGAAGGCAGCCGCCGCAGCTGGGCCAGGCGGCGGTGCAGCTGGCGCGACCGAAAGCCCGTTACCGGGGCCAGGCCTGCCGCCTGTAGGTACGCCCCGGCCAGCTGGCGCAGGTACGCTGGCCGGTCGTGGGTGTGGGCCGCCTCGGCGTCGGCCAGGAACTCGTGTACCGTGCGCAGCTCGCGCTGCCAGAGGTAGACTATGGGGTGAAACCAGAATATGGCGCAGAACACCTCGGCAAGCAGCACATCGTAGGTATGGCCCTGCCGGATGTGGGCCAGTTCGTGGCGCAGTAGCCGTTCGCGAGCCGGGCCTTCCAGGTCTGGGGCCGGGTGCCAGATCAGGTACGGCCCAAACGAAGCCGTGGGCATCGCCCGGGTGCGGATGAGCCAGACACCCCGGTAGCGCTCGGGCACGTAGCGGTGCACCAGCGCCAGCACCTGGTACAGCGACCAGCCCGAGTGGCCAAGGCGCAGCAGCACCCCCGCTAGGTAAACGAGCCCAAGCCAGTCTGCGCCCCCCGCTGCACGGGGGTTGGCCTCTACCCGTAGCGGGGCCAATAGCCTGTCGGGGGCCAGGGCATCGGTAACGAGGGGCAGCGCGGGCCAATGCGCGGCCGCCAGCACGAGGGTAAGGGGCAGGCCCACGACGAGGTACACCCGGTTGCGGCGAGCAAACGTATCGCGCCGCAGCCCCAGGTGGTACACCGTGTAGAGCAGGGTTAGCAAAACCGAGGCTTCGAGCAGGTAGGCCATGGCGCGTTGGGGGTGGGGCGGCGCGGGTTACCGGGCAGGGGTGCTGCCGGCTGCGGGCGTCTCGTCGGTTATTTCGCCCTGCACTTGGGCCATGAGCGCTTCAAACTCCTGTAGGCTTACGTCGTTCTGCCGGACGAAGAACGAAACCATCCGCCCCAGCGAACCCCCAAAGTAGTTGTTCACCATGCCCTTCATCAGAAACTCGCTGTAGGCTTCTTTGGTCACGATGGGGTGGTACTGGTGGGTTTTGCCGTAGGCCGTGTGGCCCACAAAGCCCTTGTCTTGCAGGATGCGCACGATGGTGCTTACGGTGTTGTAGGCAGGCTTGGGGTCGGGCAATTGGGCGACGATGTCTTTGACAAAGGCCCGCTCCAGGCGCCAGAGCACGTGCATGATCTCTTCTTCGGCGCGGGTCAGTTCACGGAGGCCTCCGGCAGAAAGGCGGGCACGGGTGCGTTTCATGTTTCGTTTCTGTAAGTTGCGGCTACCAAGTATAAGGTAAACTAAGTAATTAGGACAAAAAGTATGCCCATCGGCACTTGACTTCTGGCCCCTCTACAACCGTCCTTTGTACCAGTATATGAATACACCCGGCATCGACCCCATCGTACAGCTATTCGCCCGGCAAGGCTCGCCTGCCGAGGTGGCTGCGCTACTGGATGTCTTCCTCACCGAAAACGAGCGTGAGATGCTGGCCGAGCGTCTGGCCATTTTCCGTGAACTGGCCAAAGGCTCTTCACAGCGCGAGGTCGCCGCAACGCTGAGTTGCAGTGTAGTCACGGTAACCCGCGGCGCGAAAGTCTACCGCCAGCACAAGGCGCTCATCGACCAGTGGCTTGCCGCCACCGCTGCGCTCTAACCCTCCCACGCTTTCTGGTACCACCAGCCTCATTTTTTACAATGCTTTCGTATACCCACAGTGTATCTATAAAGTATGACGACCCGTTGGCCGTCTATGCGCGCCTACGCGGCACCGGGGCCACCGTACTGTTCGAAAGCAGCAGCACGAATGAGCGCTTTGGTCGGCTGTCGCTCATCGGCATTCAGCCCAGCCTTGCGCTGGAGGGCCTGGAGGGGCGCTGCACGGTGCGGCTGCTCGACGCCCGTGCCCAACCGGCGTTCGACTGCCTGGCCCAGGCGTACGCCCCTGAGTGTACCGCGGCCACCGCGACCGAACTCACCCTTGCCTTCCCGCCCGAGCCCTTCGCAGGCGAGGAGCACGCTCGGGTCGGTAAGCGCTGCGCCGCCCAGCCCATCCGGGCCCTCCTGCAGGCGTTCAAAAGCGCCGAGCGCGGCTACGCGGGCCTCTACGGGGCCTTCGGCTACCGCTTTGTGTACCAGTACGAAGACTCCTTGCCCCGAAGCGCCAAAGCGGCAGGCGCCCAAGGGGTGCCCGACTACCGGCTCTGGCTCTTCGATACCGTGCTGTTTTTCAACCACTTAACCCGCGAGTGCCGACTCTATGCCACCCGAGCCACACCCGAGGCTGCCCAAGCGGCCGCCGAAGCAGCGTTGGCTGAGCTCACCGCCCAGCCCGAGCGCTGGGGCGATACACCCACGGCGGGCCCCGCCAGCCTCTACCCCACCGAGGCCACGTACCTGGCACAGGTTACCGAAGCCCTAGCGGCGTTTGCGGCGGGCGACCTGTTGGAGGTCGTGCTCTCACGCGAGCTCTCGGCGCCCTTTGCCGGCGACCCCCTGCACCTCTACCGCGCCTACCGCCAGCTCAGCCCCAGCCCCTACCTGTTTTACCTCGATATGATGGATGAGAAGGCGGGCGAGGGGGCGGGCGAGGTGCTCCTGGGGGCCAGCCCCGAAATGATGGTGCGGGTAGAAGACCGCAGGGCAACCCTGCGGCCCATCTCGGGCACCGTGCGCCGGGCCGGCAACCCTATCGAAGAGCACCACGCCATGCTGAGTTTGCTCAACAGCGAGAAAGAAAAAAGCGAGCTCGATATGCTCATCGACCTGGCCCGCAACGACCTGGCGCGTGTCTGCCAGCCCGGCGTTACGGTCGAGGACTACCGCATGGTCGAGCCCTACAGCCATGTGCTCCACACCGTGGCCCAAGTCAGCGGCACGCTGGAGGCCGAGGTGTGCGCCTACGATGCCCTGGTGGCCACCCTCAACGCCGGTACCCTTACCGGTGCCCCAAAAGTGGCCGCCATGCAGCACATTGAGGCTACCGAGGGGCACCACCGCGGCTACTAC
The DNA here is from genome assembly GCA_033763015.1 of Bacteroidia bacterium. Classification (GTDB taxonomy): domain Bacteria; phylum Bacteroidota; class Bacteroidia; order J057; family JANRLA01; genus JANRLA01. The sequence goes on along the minus strand of JANRLA010000039.1, from coordinate 15,982 downwards.
GGGGGCGCGGTAGGCTACCTGAGTTTCACCGACGAGGTGAACACGGGCATCGTTATCCGTTCGGCGCACGTCAAGGATGGGGTCATCCGCTACTGCGCCGGGGCTACGCTGCTCACCGAATCGGACCCCGAGGCCGAGCTGCAGGAGGTCGCCGCCAAGATGGCAGGCTTCCGGCAGGTACTGGCCCAGTTTGCCGCGCCGCTCGCCCCAACCCACACCCAAGCCTAACGCGCCATGCCCAACGTCTACACCCGTGTGGTGCTGATTGACAACTTCGATAGCTTCACGTACAACCTGGTTGATTTCCTGCGGCGCCTGGGCTGCTCGGTTGAGGTGTACCGCAATACGGTAGACCCCGAGGCGCTGGCCGCGCTCGACTTCGACCTCCTGGTCCTCTCGCCGGGGCCCAAGCTGCCCGCCGACGCGGGCAACCTCCTGCCCATCATCGCCCGGTTCCACCGCACCAAACCCCTGCTAGGCATCTGCCTGGGCCACCAGGCCATCGGCCAGTTCTTCGGGGGGGCGCTCTACAACAGCGGGCCCCGCCACGGAAAGGCCGAGCGCATTGTGCACGACGGCAAGACGCTGTACCGCGACCTGCCCAAGGCCATCGAGGTGGCCCGCTACCACAGCTGGGCTGTACAGGACTTGCCCGGCGAGCTCGAAATCACGGCCCGCGCCCCCGACGGCACCGTGATGGGCCTTAGGCACCGCTACCTGCCCATCGAGGGCGTGCAGTTCCACCCCGAATCGGTGCTGAGTATGCGGGGCGAGGTGGGCTACCGCCTGCTGGAAAACCTTGTGCGCAGCGGTTTGGGCACGGGCTTCCCGACCTACCGCACCCTCATGCACCGCCTGCAGCACGCCCCCACGCTGGCTGCAACCGACCTGGAAACGTACCTCGAGGCCCTGAGTGCGGGCCAGCTCGCCGACGACCACCAGTTGGCGCTGCTCGTGGCCCTGGTCTTCCGGCTGCACGACGCCCCCACCCTGGCCCAGTTCTGCGAGCGCATCCTCAGCCGGGCTACCCTGGGCCATACGCCTCAGGTAGCAGCTCTGGCGGCCACGGCCGTAGACCTCTGTGGCACGGGCGGCTCGCACCTACCCCGGCTCAATACCTCGACCCTTGCCGCCCTGCTGCTCTCAGGGCTGGGGCTGCCGGTGCTCAAGCACGGCAACCGGGCCGCCAGCGGCCGCTACGGCAGCGCCGATTTGGTGGCCGACTGGGGCCTGCCGCTCGAGGTGCCCGAGTCGGCGCTACTCGAGGCCTTTGCCCAGCACCGGTTGGCCTTCGTGTACGCCCGGCAGGCCCACCCGGTGGTGGCGCGGCTGGCCGGGGCCCGTACCCGTGTGGGTATCCCGACCCTGTTCAACGTACTGGGGCCGCTCCTGAACCCCTACCGGCCCCACCGCCAACTCATCGGCACGGCCTACCCCGAGTACGCCGAGCTGCTGCTGCGCACCGCCCACGCCTTGGGCCGCCGCGAGGTGCTGGTGGTGCACGGGGGCGAGGGGCTCGACGAGGTTTCGGTATCGGCGCCTACCACCCTGTGGCGGCTGGTAGACGGTGAGGTGGTCACCGAAACGCTCACGCCCGAAGACTTTGGCCTGGCGCCCATCCCCTTTGAGCAGGTGGCCGTACCCCGACCCACCGACAACCGGGCCCTGGCGCAGGCCATTGCCGAAAGCCACCTCACCACCGAGCACTACCGCCTGGTGGCCGCCAACGCCGCCCTGGCCTACCACCACTTCGTAGCGCCCGTGCCCTTACCCCAGGCCTACGCCAAGATGGTAGCGGCGCTCAAGGCAGGGGTCATCGGCCAGCAGCTCGAGGCCCTACGCCGAACGCTCACCCCTGCCACCGCCGCCGCATGAACCACCTGGACGCTATCCTGGCCCAGACCCGCGCCGAGGTGGCCCCCCTGGCCACACCTGCAGCGCTCGCGACCCTGCGGGAACAGGCCCTGGCGCACCCCGCCCCGCGCTTCCGGTTCTACGAGCGGCTGGCCGAGCGCCGACGCGCGGGCCGGCCGCTGCTCATCGCCGAGTACAAGCGCCGCTCGCCCTCCAACCCCGCCATTGGCCTCGCGGTGGGCCTGGCAGCGCAGGTGGAGCTGTACGCTGGTGCCGATGTGGCGGCCATTTCGGTACTCACCAACGGCCCGTTTTTTGGCGGCGCGCTCGAGGACCTGGCCGCCGCCCACGCCCTCATAGGCTATACCGGCCCGCCGCTGCTGCGCAAAGATTTTATTATTAGCCCACTGCAGCTCTACCAGGCACGTCTGGCAGGCGCCGAAGCCGTACTGCTCATTGCCGCCGCGCTCACGGGCCCCGAGCTGGCGGGCCTCTTGGCCGAAACCCACGCCCTGGGTATGGGCGCGCTGGTAGAAGTGCACCACCCCGACGAACTAACCCAACTGGCGGGGCTACCCGTACAGGTGCTGGGTGTAAACAACCGCGACCTGACCGATTTCAGCATCCGGCTGTGCCGCACGGCCTGGGTGGCGGCCCAGGTGCGGGGCGGAGTGACGCTCATTGCCGAGTCGGGAATTGACTCGGCGCTCACCTACCGCGCCGCCACCGCACGGGCCCACGGGGCGCTCATCGGCACGGCGCTCATGCAGCAGCCGGGGCTACTCACAGACCTTCAGCAACCCCAAAGTACTTTGTGTTTCAAAGCGTGCGGGGCCCGTGCGCCGGAGCACCTAGCGGCAAAAGCCGACCTGGTGGGGGTCAATTTCTCGCCCCGTAGTCGGCGCCGCGTAGACCCCGCGCGCCTGGTGGGCGCCGACGTGCCGGCAAACGCTGTGGCGGTGTTGTACCGGAATACCGAAGCGGAGGTCGCGTCGGTGCTTGGTCAGTTCTCCTTCCGGTGGGTGCAACGCTACGCCGACGAAGTAACCCCCGAAGCGTTGGCCCAGCACCCCCAGCGGGTGCTCCTGGCCATCCCAGCGGGGATGGACCCCCTGGCCACTGCCGAGCGGTATGCGTACCACACCGACCTGTTCCTGCTCGACGGGGCCGTGCCCGGCAGCGGCGTAGCGGGAACAGCAGTACCCGAAGACTTCCAGTACCCGTTCCTGCTCGCAGGCGGGGTCAACGAAACGAACCTGCACCGGACTCTGGCCCACCCCTACTGCCTGGGTGTAGACATCGCCACGGGCGTAGAAACCGAGGGTGAGTTTGACCCCCGGCAGGTGGCGCGCATCCGCGTGGCGCTCGCGGCCCTATCCCTCCCAACGACATGATGACCCCCACTGCAACCCGCTACCGCGACTACCTGCTCGAGGCCGGTGGCGATTTTGGCCCCTACGGCGGCATTCACGTGCCCGAAGTGCTGCGGCCCAACATGGAGGCCGTGGCCGAGGGCTTTGAGGCGGCCTGCCGCGACCCGGCCTTCGAGGCCGAGCTCCTTACGGCCTACCAGACCTACACCGGCCGCCCCACACCGCTCACCGAGCTGCCCCGGCTGTCGGATGCGCTCGGCGGGGCCCGGCTACTGCTCAAAAACGAGGGCCTGCTGCTTACCGGCGCGCACAAAATCACGCACTGCATCGGGCAGGTGCTACTGGCCCGGCGGCTGGGCAAGCGCCGCATCATAGCCGAAACGGGGGCCGGCCAGCACGGGGTGGCCACGGCCACGGTGTGCGCCCGCTACGGGCTAGACTGCACCGTGTACATGGGCCAGACCGACTACAACCGCCAGCGGCCCAACGTGTACTGGATGGAGCTGATGGGCGCGCGCGTGGTGCCCGTGGCCAGTGGCGCCGGTACGCTGAACGACGCCGTGATTGCGGCCTTCCAGGACCTCATCCAGCACCCCGACGAGACGTACTACCTGTTGGGTTCGGCCGTGGGGCCGCACCCGTACCCGGTTATGAACGCGTACTTCCAGCGGGTGGTGGGGCAGGAGGTGCGGGCCCAGGCCCAGGCCCAGTACGGCGTACTGCCCGACGGCCTCTTGGCCTGTGTAGGCGGTGGGAGCAACGCGCTGGGGCTGTTCTGGGAGTTTTTAGACGAGCCCGGCGTACGCCTCATCGGCGTAGAGGCCGGTGGCGTGAGCGAAACCCCCGGTGGGCACGCGGCGAAGCTGACCTACGGCGCGCCGGGGGTGTTTGAGGGCTACGCGAGCTATTTCTTGCAGACCGGCGGGGGCAATATCAGCCCCACGCACTCGGTGTCGGCGGGGCTGGATTACTGCGGGGTATCGCCTATCCTGGCGTACCTGAAAGACCAGGGGCGGCTGGAGGCGACCGTGGCCAGCGACGCCGAGGTGCTCGAGGCCCTGGGGCGCCTGGCCCGCACCGAGGGTATCCTCCTGGCCCTGGAGTCGGCGCACGCCCTGGCGGCGGCGCTGCGAATTGCCCCGACACTGCCGAAAGACCAGACGCTGGTCATCGGGGGTTCGGGCCGGGCCGAAAAAGACCTGTTCATCACCTTCCCGCGCCTGCAGCCCGAAGCCTTCCGCCACTACCTCACCCACCAACTCGACGCGCATGGCTAACCACCCCCTCATGGGTCACCTGGTGCTGGGCTACCCCGACCTACCCACCAGCCGCGCCACTGCGGCGGCGTACGCCGAGGCCGGGCTGCGATTTTTGGAGCTGCAGATCCCCTTTTCGCACCCCACTGCCGACGGCCCCCTCATCACCGAAGCCAACCGCCAGGCAGTAGCGAATGGCACGACGCTAGAGGACTGCCGGGCCGTACTCGCCGACCTCGCCGACCGCTACCCGGCCACCGAACGCATCACCATGACCTACGCCAACCCGGTGGTGCACCTCGGTGCAGCCGCCTTTGTGGCGGCCCTGGCCGAGGTGGGCGTAACCGGACTCATTGTGCCCGACCTGGCCCTGGAGAGCCCCGTAGCCGAGGGCCTCTGGGGCCACCCCACCCTGCGTCCCATCCCCGTGGTGGGGCCCAACACGACCCCCGAGCGATTGGCGCGCCTACTGGCGCTGGGCCCGCGCTACGTGTACTGCATGTCGGGCTACAAGCTCACGGGGACGGGGTTTTCATTGGATGCACGGCTAGGTGGCCTAGTGGCCCAGTGCCATGGTGCGGGGGCCGAAGTAGGCATTGGGTTCGGCATCGACAGCCGGGCCGCTGTAGCGGCGGTACTGGCCATCGCCGATTTTGCCATTGTGGGCTCGGCCCTCCTGCGGGCGCAGGCCGCTGGGCAGCTGCACCAGGTACTGGCCGAGCTAACGGGGGCAGGCCACCCCGCCTAGTTACCCAGCGGCGCAGCGGGCACGCCAAAGACGGCCGCCCCGGCTGCTACGGACTGCACCACCACCGAGCCCACGCCTACCTTGGCGCGGGGGCCTACCGAAACGCCCTGCGCCACGAGCGCCCCCTGCCCCAGAAGTACAAACTCGGCGAGCTGCGCCCCGGGGCCCACCTGCGCGGCGGGGCCCAGGGTGGCGTAATCGGCGACCTGGGCGTCGGGCGCTATGCCCGCCTGGGGGCCTACCCACACCAGGGTACCCAGCTGTGCGTTGGGCCCGACCACGGCCTGGGGGCCTACGTAGCACCCGGCCAGGAGCTGCGCGCTGGGCGCTACGCTGGCGCTGGGGTGCACCAGGGTGTAGGGGTGGCGGCTGGTGAGGGCGAAGAGGTCGGCGGCGAACTTTTTGCGTACGGCGCCATCGGCCTGGGCGATGACGTAGTCGAGCTGCTCGGCGGCCAGCATCTTGCGGTAGGCGGGGTCGGTGAGTGCACCCAGTACGGGGATGTCGTTGATAGGCTCCGGGCTGCCGGTGCCGGTGCGCTCGGGCTGAAGGTAGCCGTACACCACCAGCCCCAGGGCCTCGAGGGTATCGGCCACCTGCCGTGCTTCGGGGCCTGTGCCCACAATGACTACCGGAAGTTGTGCTTTGCGCTTGGCCACGGGCGAGGGGGGGTGTGAGCGAAAGACTCGCACTGGGCAAAGCTAACCAAAGCGGCCCGGGCGTTGTTTAGTGCGGTAACCGATGACACTCGATCAACTTGCAGCCCACCTGCAGCAGGGCTTGGCCGGGCCCCTGCCAGGGTTCGAAGCCCACCGGCAACTCTTCCCCAAAACCCAGGCGGGCGAGGTGCGGTACAAGCCCCCCGTGGGCGCACCCAAAACCAGTAGTGTGCTGGTCTTGGCCCTACCGGGGGCAAGCGGCGCGCCCGAACTGGTGTTTACCCTGCGCAGTGCACAATTGGGCTCGCACGGGGGTCAAATCAGCTTCCCGGGTGGGCGGATAGAGGCCGAAGAGACGCCTGAAATGGCCGCCCTGCGCGAAGCCGAGGAGGAAGTAGGCCTACCTGCCACCGCCCCCACGGTGCTGGGCCAACTGAGCCCACTCTACGTATACGTATCGAACAGTCTCATAACACCTATTGTGGCCGTGGCCGACAAGCCCATGGCCTGGCAGCCCAACCCGAGCGAAGTGGCCGAGGTGTTCCAGGTGCCCCTGGCCGAGTTTTTGGAGCCCCAGCGACGGCGTAGCGCCCCGCGCCAACTCGGCGACCAGGTGTACGATGTACCCTACTTCGATGTACACCCCACCACGCCCCTATGGGGCGCAACGGCCATGATCTTGGCCGAGTACCTGGCGCTGCTCGCGCCGGTGGCTACGCGCTAAGCGCGTGTTCGACGAGTTGGCGGCCCACCTCCAGGCCAATGGCCACGCCCATGCCGTTGAGCCCCGCTGCGACCCACACCCCGGGCTGGGGCTGGGCGATCCAGGGGTTACGGTCGGGGGTGAAGCTTAGGGTGCCGCACCAGGTGGTGCCCCCGTGCCAATCCGGTGGCAGGCGCAGGACGCGTTGGCCGAAGTCGGTGAGGTAGGCCACAACATCGGGGTTGGGGGTGGTGTCCCAGGTCGTTTCGGCGTCTCGAAAGTGGTTGCGGCCCCCGCCCAGCAGCACCCGATCGCCCACCTGGCGCCAGTAGACGTAGCCCGCGTCGTGGTGCCAGGTGCCCGCCCAGGGCAGGTCTGGCAACGGTCGGCTGAGCAGCACCGTGGCCCGCCCGGGGGTAAGTGGCGCCCCCGCGAAGAGGTGGGGCGTGTGGGCACCGGTAGTGAGCAGCACACGGGGGGCAGCAACCTCGGTGCCCGAGGCCAGGCGCACCCCACCGGGATAGACCTCTGCAACGGAGGCACCGAAGTGGAGTTGGGCACCCTGGGCGCGCACACGCTCGAGGAGTGCCCGCATGAGGCGGTCGGTTTCGAGCGAACCCTCAAGCCGGTTGTGGATGCAGCTGTAGCTGTTCACCGTGGCGGGCTGGTAGGCCTCGGGTGTGCCGGTCAGGGCTTCGACCCAGGCGTTGAGCTGGGGCAGGGCCGCCAGGGCCCGCTGGTAGCTCTCGGGGTCGGTAAACAGCTCGGTCCCGCCAACAGGCTGGTAGCCAATGGCTTCGGGGCCCAGGGTACTGAGTAGTAGCGCGAGGCCCCGCCACCGGTCGGCGAGGGTTTGGCGCACGTCGGCTTCGGGGCGGTGCGCCAGGTCGGCCAAGAGCTCGGTCGCCGAGCCGAAGCAGGCAAAGCCAGCGTTGCGGGTGCTGGCATTCTGGGGGCCCCAGGTGGCCTCCAGAATGCCGATACGAGCGGCCAAGTGGTGCTTCCGGTAGGCCAGGGCAGCCCCCAAGCCCACCAGCCCGGCACCGACAATGAGCACATCGTAGGGCTCTGTGAGGCCGCGCTGCTCCCATACCGACGTTCCGACTACCTGCATGGCTGCAAACCTAGGGCACGAACCGCCTTACTTTTACGCCCCTACCGACCCCCTGTACCTGCTGTGGCCCACCCGCAAGCCCCCCCCACCGAACTGCCCCACGTACACCCCCTTACGTTTTACTTCGCGTTTGGGGCCAAAGCCCGGCGACTGGTCTGGGTGTACTACCTGGCGTTGGTAGCTGGCCTGGTGGGGGCGGTGTACTACGTGCACCACCCCGAAACCCACGTAGTACGCTACGGGGTTGAAAACGAGGTGTTTAGCGAGCTGCTGCCCATTGCCGAGGCCACGGTAGGGGCGCGCACCCACGACCTACTCTTCCCGGTGTTCAGCAGTTGGCCCCGGTTTTACCCCGAGGGGGTATCTACGCCGCTCTGGGTGCTACTGGCCTTTGGTGTGTTTCAGGCGCTGGGGTGGGCGGGGCTGTTGGCGTTTACCTCGCGGCTGCAAAGCTTTTGGCGCTACCTGGTGTACGCCGTGTTTGTCGTCTTTTTGGTCACGACCGAGTTTAGCAGCCTCATCGCCGAGAAAGCGTGGAGCCGGACGGTAGTCTCAGGCCTCCTGGCGGCCCTGTTCCTGGTACCGGCCTACCTGTTCCAGCGCCGCAGTTGGGCCCTAAGCCTGCCCATGCAGGTGGTGGTGTTTGGGCTGGGCTTTGTAGGCCTATACGCCGCGGCCTACGGCGCCGAAGGGTACACAGGGGTGCACCAGGTGGCGACGAACCCCATCCCGGTGCTGCTGCTGCCGTGGCTCATCTACTGCATCCACCTGAGCAAAGACGGGGTAAACCTGCTGGTGCTCTTGGCCACCAACAGCCGCAGCAAAACCCGACGTCTGCCGCTGGCGGGGCTCATACCGGTACTGTTTGTGTGGCTGGGCCTGTGCGCTTACCTGTTTTGGCTCGCGACGGGGTACCGGGTTACCGGGCCTGAGGTCACGCTACGGCCCCTGTACGTGCTTGCGGCCCTGGCGCTGGTGTCGCTCATCACCTCGCAGAACTACTACCACCAACTGCGCGACACACTGCCGAGCAACCTGGCCTTTGCCCTGTTGCACCTAAGCGGGGGCGTGCTGGCCGTGGGCCTGATAGCCTTTGCCGCCGCGACGGGCGAGCAGCTGCTCATTGTGCAGACCGAATGGCTCTTTGGCGTGGCGCTGGGGCTGGTCAGCCTGGCCTTTACGGGCTACCTGTTGGGTCACTTCTGGTACTACTTGCAGGCGCGCACCAACCTGTTCTACGTGCTGATGGAGCCCCCGCGGGCCAGCGCCGTCACGTTTGTCGTGGTCTGGTTCATTGCCCTGGCGGGGCTGGTGTACCTGGAGGGCAACGAGCGCTGGGGCTCGTTCCGGGTACCGCTGGCGGTGCGCTTCAACCAGCAGGCCGACCGCGCCCGGGCCGTGCAAGACACTGCCACGGCGCACCAGTTTTACCTCATCGCGAACAACTACCTGGCCAGCGACCCGAAGTCGAACTTCTACCTGGGCCAGTACGCCGAAGTACTGCCCCAGTACAGCGACGAGGCCGTGGGGCAGTTTTACCGCAATGCCGAGGCGCTGGCCCCTTTCCCGGCCGCGCGGCTGGCCCATGCCCGCTACTGGTTCGAGGTATCTGACACCCTGAAAGCCGCCCAGGCCGCCGTGCAGCTGCGCAGCCGCTGGCCCGATGGCCGGGCGCTGCACCAGGCGGCCGCGTACCAGCGGATGCTGGGGCGCATACCCGATGCCGTGGCGCTCCAGGCCGAAGCCGCCCGCCATGCCCCCAATGCCCCCTACCTGGCCACTACCCTAGCCCAGCAGTACTGGCAAGTAGGCCAGCGCGAAGCGGCCACCGAATGGCTGGCGTACGCCCTGGGGCGCCTGCGGCCTACCGACGCGCTGGCACTGCAGCAGGCCACGTTCCTGGAGTGCGCACTGGTGCCCCCGGCCTACCCCAGCCGGCTGCCGCGCATTGAGGCCGACAACTTTGTGGCCACCGACAGCAGTGCCCAGCCCGACCAAGGCTTTACCCTGGCCGTGGCCGCTTACCGGCAGGGGAATGCTGCCGCCGTGGCCGCCCTACAGCCCAAAAACGACCCCCTGCTCGGCCGTACCGATTTCTTGCTCCTGGGCCTGCTCAAAGACTTTGGGACCGACTCAATGGACCTGGCCCAAAGCCGCCAGGCGCTTTTCCTCGCGGGCCAGCCACAGTTTGCAGGGCTTGCCAGCCACGTACTCGCCTGGGGCTACTTCAGCAAACAGCAGCCCGAAATGGCGGCGGTGTACTACCGCGAAGCCGCCAGCCGGGGCTGGCCCGACGATTCGCTACGGGCGGCCGAAATGCTGGCCGATGCCGGGCGGTTGGGCGACGCCGCCCTCGCGTTCAGTGAACTGGTCGAGCGGGCCGTGCCCCAACGGGCCTTTGCCGCCCGACGCCAACTGGCCTTTACACTCCTGGCCTTGGGCCAAGACAGCGTTGCAAACGAAGTCTGGGACTTTGCCCAGGCCAGCGCCCAAGACCTCCTGCGCACCGCCCGCCACGCCCTGCGCTACGGCAACGATGAGCGGGCCGTGGCCCTCTACCAGGGCGCAGTAGCCATCGACTCGACGAGCGCCGCCGCCTACCGCCAGCTCGCCGAAGACTTTCGGTACCTCGACCCGCCCCAGGCCCTGCGCCATGCCCGTACCGGCCTGCGGTACCACCCCACCGACCCCGAGCTACTAACCCGCCAGTACCAACTGCTGGTCGAGGGCCAAAGCCCCGCCGCAGACTCGGCCTACCGGCGGCTGCCCAAGCCCCTCAAAGACACCTGGGCCATTGCGTTGAGCCAAGCCGAGTACCGCCTCTTCAGTGGCGACACCCTGGCCGCTGCTGCCGCCATCGATAGCCTGGCCCGCCTACGCCAGGCCTCGCCCGAGCTCCTCTTTAGCCAACTCAACCTCTACTGGCACCAGCGCCGCTACGACGATGGGTTGGCCCGACTGAACGGGTTTCTGCGGTTTAATGACCAGAACCCAGAGGTCTGGCGCCAGTACGCCCGCTTTGCCCAAGCCAGTGGGTTTACGGCGTACGCCCAGACGGGGGTGGAACGCGCCATCGCCCTGTCGGCCACCGAGGTGGAGCAAAACGCGCTACGCACCGAATTCGCAGCGCTGCTGGCCCTGCCACGCGCACCGGAACCCGAGGGCGAGGTCTTGGAACTACGGCCCGAGGATTAAGCCACCAGCGGCAGGCGAACAGTAAACACGGTGTGGCCTGGCTGCGAGGCCACCTCGAGCAGGCCCCCGTGTTTACGGACAATTTTCTGGCAGATGTCGAGCCCCAAACCCGAGCCCTGCCCCTTGGGCCGGGTAGTAAAAAAGGGCTCGAAGATGTGGGGCAAAACATCTTCTGGGATGCCCGCGCCGGTGTCTTCGAAGAGCGCCAGGGCATGGGCCCCGTCGAGCCGCAGGCTGATGCGCAGGGTGCCGCTGCCGTTCATGGCCAGGATGGCGTTACTCACCAGGTTGGTCCACACCTGCTCGATTTCGTCGGGGTAGACCGGCACGTCGGGCAGGGTCTCGTAGTCGCGTTCTACCTCTATGCCCCGCTTGAGCTGGCTGTGGTAGAGGGTCAAGACTGTTTCGATGCTGCCTTCGAGCGAGAGGGGCACGCGCTCGCCCTTGGGGTCTTGGTGGGCGTAGCTCTTGAGGGCCTGCACAATTTTGCCAGTGCGCTGGGCGGCCTGCAGGATGGTGACGTTTTGCTGGATGAGGCCCACGAGCTGGGAGACCAGGTCGAGGTACAGTTCGGCGTCGGGTCGGAAGAGCAGGTTGCTGAACCGGGCCAGGTTCTCCCACACCCCCAGTTGAGCCAGGGTGTAGGCCAGGGCTTCGGGCTTAGCCGTCTTGAGGTGCTCGAGCTGGGTTTGGGCCTGTTGGCGGTTGAGGCGCTCTTCGCGGGTCGAAAGCGCGACGCGGGTTTGGGCAGCCACCTCGACCAGGTGGGTGAAGGTGCGCAGCTCGGCCTCGGAGAGGTGCCGCAGCTGCTCGGTCAGGTTGGGCACGAGCACCGGCAGCACGCGCTCGGCGTTGCGTGCGCTGGCCATGATAGCGCTCAGCGGCGTATTGATCTCGTGGGCGATGTTGGCCACGAGCTGGCCCAGGACGGCCATTTTCTCTGAGGCCACGAGCTGGTCCTGGGTGCGCTGGAGCGAGATGAGCGCCTCGTGCAGGGCCTCGGTCTTGCGGTTGAGGTTGGTGTTGAGCTGGCTCAGCTCGTCGTTGTGTACGGCCAGCATTCGTTTTTGCTTTTCGACTTCCTCGGTGCGCTCTATGACACGCTCTTCGAGCAACCGTTTGGCCTGCTGGGCATTGCGTTCGCGCTGGCGAACAACCAGCCCCACGGCCAGGAGCCCCAGCAGGCTGGTCAGGAGCAGAAACCAGGTGGTTTGGTAGAAGTAGGGCTCCAGGGTAAACTCGAGGCGGGCGGGCAGGGGGCTCCACACCTCGTCGTTGTTACGGGCGAGTACTTCGAAGGTATAGGTACCGGGGGCCAGGCTGGTGAAGAAGGCGCTACGGCGGTTGTCGGCATCAATCCAGGCCTCCGAAAAGCCTTTCAGGCGGTACTTAAACCGCACCTTGCGCGGCACCTGGTAGCTCAGGCCCGCATAGCGGATCTCAAGCACTTTGGCCCCGGGGGCCAGGTGCACGCCGCTGGTGGGTGAGAGGAATTTGCCGTCTACCACCATACCCTGTACGTGCACCGGCGGCGGAATGTCGTTTTTGGCAATCTGCGTAGGGTTCACCACCGTAATGCCCTGGATGGTAGCGAACCACAGGCGGCCATCGGGGGTGGCGGTCACCCCGGGGTGGGTGGCGGCCACGCACTCAGCGGCACGCATGCCATCGGCCATGTCGTAGCGCACCGGTGCTACGATGGCCCCGATGGCAGTACCGGGGGTGGCAAAGTCGAGCAGGGCCTGGCGGCTCACGCTGTAGATGCCGTTGTTGGTACTCAGCCAGAGCTCGCCAAAGGCATCGGCATGAATCTGCAGGATGGCATCAGTAAAGACCCCACCCAGGCGCACAAAGCGGTGTACCCGGCCCCCACGCACCAGGTTTAGGCCGGCGTTGGTGCCCACCCAGAGCCCCTGTGCCGCGGCGTCGTAGTACAGCGAGAGGATAACCCCGCTGTTCAGGCTATCGGCCTGGGTTATCTGGGTAAAGGTGCCGCGCGTGTAGTGTACGACCCCCTGGCCATCGGTACCCAGCCAGAGGTCGTCTAGCCCATCGGCGCCGTGGGTCATGCAGAGCAGCGCCTCCTCTTTGGGCTTGCCGGGGTGGCGCACGGCCTCTAGCCGCCCGTTGCGGTAGCGGTTGAGCCCGCCGCGGGTGGCAAACCAGATGCTACCGTCTTCGCCGGGCAAGATGGCACGTACGAAGATGTCGGCGAGCCCTTGGGCGGGGCCAAAGGTGGTGACCTGTCCGCCCTTCAGGTACCCAACACCGCGGCCGTAGTCTGAGAACCAGACCCGGCCATCGTCGGCTTCGTACACCGAGCGGATGTAGCGCCCCGGCAGGTAGCGCCGCACGATTGTCTTTTCCGGGTTGGGGTTGGGGTCAAAGTACACCAGCCCCGCGTCGTTGAAGCCAATCCACATACCGCCTTCACGGGCGGGCAGCACACAGGTGGTATTGACCGAGGGCAGGCCCTCTGGGGGCCCGAAGTTGGTGAACTTGCTGTTCTTGAGCCGCTGAAGCCCCCCCCGCTTGGTGCCAAACCAAAGACTCCCCTCGCGGTCGTAGTACATGGATAGCACGTCGTTGTCGGCCAGCCCATAGTCGGCATCCAGCTTCGTGAAGCCCTCGCCCAGGTAGCGGTACAGGCCCCCGCCAAATAGGCCCACCCACACCGTGCCGGTCGGGTCTTGGTAGAGCCGGTTGATGGTCTTGCCCGCCAGGCCCCAGGCCGCAGGTGCGGGCCTGAACTTACCCTCCTCGTAGAGGTAGATCCCGTTGTTGCGCGTGCCTACCCATACCCGGCCGGTGCGGTCGGCCAGGAGCGAGGTGACGATAAAAGGCTCGCGCTCGGTAGGCCCAATGCGTACCCGTTGGGGGGTCTTGCCGCCCTGGCTGACGAAGAGCCCCTCGCGGGTGGCAAACCAGAGCTCGCCGGGGGCAATCTCGCAGATATCGAAAATGGTGTTTCGGGCCAGGCTCTCGGGCAGTTCGGTGGGCACCAGCTGGGTGCCGTCAAACTGGCTGTAGCCTTCCAGCGTGCCGGCCCACAAGGTGCCCTGCTGGGTCTGGGCAATGGCAATGACGGTGTTGTGCGACAGCCCTTGGGCGGTGGTAAGTGGGGTAAATGCCCCCTCGCGGTACCGCACCAGGCCGCCACCGTTGGTGCCGATCCATAGGCTGCCATCGTCTGCCTCGCGTAGGGCCCAAATGCCGTTGTTGCCAAGCTCGGGGTGTGTAGTCGAGGTAAAGACCTCGAAGTTGACCCCGTCGAAGCGTACCAGGCCCTGGTAGGTGCCCAGCCAGATGTACCCGTCGCGGGTTTGGGTGATGCAGGTGACCGAATTCTGGGGCAGCCCGTCCTCCTGCTGCCAGTTCTGGAGCACGTACTGGGTAAGCGAACGTCGGGTATCGAGGGCCTGGCCCAGGGCTGCAGTCACGCCCAGGCAAAGCCCCAACCCAATTGCGCCCACCTTACGGCAACAGAACCTAATCACGCGGGCTAACTTAAGGGTAGGTAAACACGGAACGTGGTGCCAGTGCTGGCGGTATCGACCTCGATACGGCCGTTGTGTCGGTCGATGATCTTACGCGCGATGTCGAGCCCAAGGCCTGAGCCTTCGCCACTGGAGCGAGTGGTAAAAAAGGGCTCAAAGATACGCGGCAAGACCTGTTCGGGGATGCCCGGGCCGGTATCGGTGAGGGTAACGCAGGCTTCTTTGCCCTGCCCGTTGGCCTTGGTGTGCTCGTGGATGGTCAGGCGGATGGTGCCCCCACTACTCACGGCCTGAAAGGCGTTGTGCAGCAGGTTGGTCCACACCAGGTCAAGCTCTTCGGTTACACCCATGACCGGGGGCAGTAGCGCGTAGTTTTTCTCGAGCTGTACCCGGCCCTGGAGTTCGCGCTCAAACTGCCGCGCCAGTACACTATCGAGGGCGTGGTGGAGCTGGATGGGCACCCGTACGCTCTCTTCGGTCAGGCGGGTGTAGGCTTTAAGGGCCGACACGATTTTGGAAGTACGGGCCGTGGCCTCGATGATGAGCTCGTTGTTCTTGCCCAACTGCACCAGTTGGGTGGCCAGGTTGAGCAGTTCGGTACGTTCGGGGTGCGAGAGGGCGTCTTGAAAGGCCTCTACGTGGCCCCTAAAGCCCATTTGCACCAGCTTGAGGGCAAACTCTTCGGCTTGCACGGCTGGCAAAAAGGCCAATAGCTCGGCCTTCAGCCGCCGGCGCGCCTCACGTTCTTCGCGGGTGGTGCTGTAGGGCGTGGCATCGAGCGCCTGCTCAACGAGCAGGTAAAACTGCTTGCGCTCGGGCTCAGAGAGCTGCTGCAGTAGGCGAGGCAGTTCGTAGACCAACGCCGGCACAAACCGCTGCGAGTTGCGGGCCGTGGTGGCCACAGCACTGATGGGGGTATTGATCTCGTGGGCAATGTTGGCGACCAGGCCCCCCAGCGCGGCCATTTTTTCGGTGGCAATGAGCTTGTCCTGGGCGCTTTTGAGCTGATCCATGGCCCGGGCCAGGCCTGCGTTGCGCTCTTCGAGCAAAAAGTTCTGGCGGGCAATCTCGGCCCCGTCTTCGCGGATGCGCTGGTAGGCGCGGGCGTTGTCGAGGGCAATGGCGGCATAGGCTGCCAGGGTTTGTAGCAGCTCTACATCGGCCTCGCTGAAGCGGTGCTTGGCGTGGTGGTGCACCGTGAGGCACCCCAGCACCCGGGTTTCGACCACCAGTGGCAGGTAGATGCGGCTTTGCATCTCGGTCTGGGTCCGCTGGATGGGGACGGCCCCCTGCAGCAAGGTGGCCTTCTCGGCGGCAAAGTCGTGGATGAGTAGCGTTTTGTGCTCGCGCACCACCAGGGCCGCCAGGCTGCGGGGCGAGGTGAGGGCAAAGCTCTCGGAGGGGATGCGCACGGCCCCTTCCAGCGCAAAATCGAGTACCACCTCCTCCCGGGCCTCGTCGTAGAGGTAGAGCCCAAAGTAGTCGTGGGGCACGAGCTCGGCCACGCTGCGCTGCAAGAGGTGGATGACCTCCTGGGGGCTGAGCTTGGCGGTGAGCTCCTGGCCCACACGGCCCAGCTGCGT
>JANRLA010000038.1:0-22711 GCA_033763015.1 Bacteroidia bacterium | reverse complement strand
GTACATGCGCAGGTAGCGCCGGTCGTAGTTCTCCAGCGCATCCAGCAGGTTGTACTCGTGGTTGCCCAGTAGCGGGAAGACGCGGTAGCCCTGGGCGGTCAGCTGCATCACGTAGTCGAGCGTGGCGCGGTTGGCCGGGCCCCGGTCGATGTAGTCGCCCAGGAGGATGAGCTGGTCGTCGGTGCGCAGTTGCATCACCTTCTCAACGGCATGCCGAAAGGTATCGAGGCAGCCGTGGATGTCGCCCACCACAAACCGTCGCTGGGTGCCTTCGAGCGGGGGGAGGTTGTAGTACCGACGCGGGCTTAAACTGGGGGCAGGCACGGGCCAAAAATAGCCGCTTAGGCGTACGGCAGCCGCACCTCAAACGTGCTGCCGTGGCCCAGCTGGCTCTCCACCCGCAGGGTACCGCCGTGCTGCTGCACGATGCCGTACGAGATGCTCAGGCCCAGCCCCGTACCCTGGCCCACGGGTTTGGTCGTGAAGAAAGGCTCAAAAATGCGGCTCTGGTGCTCCGGCGCGATGCCACGGCCGGTATCGGTCACCTGCACACACGCCCAGCGCCGACCCTCGGCCGCCACCTCACGCGTCTTGACCGTTACCGTGCCCGTACCGGCAATGGCCTGGATGGCATTCAGCAGCAGGTTGAAAAACACCTGCCCCAACTGCCCCGGGTAGCAGTGGATGGGGGCCAGCCCCCCAAAGTCGGTCACAAAGGTTACGCGGCCCTGGGCTTGGGTACCCACCAGCAGCAGCGTGCTCTGCAGGGTTTCTTCCAGGTCGGCGTGCTTCGCCTCGGCTTCGTCGAGGCGGCTGAAGTTGCGCAGCCCCTGTACGATGGCGATGGTACGGCGGGCCCCTTCGGCCACGCCTTGCAACAGCGCATTCGTTTCGGCCTCGGCCAGGTCCAGCTCCAGGCGCTTGACCAGCCCGGCATGCGCCTCGAGCAGCTCGGGCCGGTTGGCCTGCGCGAGCAGGGCCTGGCTGTGGCGCATGCCCTCCAGTACATCGGCCACGCGTTGGCGCAGGGGGGCAACGTTGGCCTGCACGGCGTTGATGGGGTTGTTTACTTCGTGGGCAATGCCGGCGGTAAGCTGGCCCAGCGACGACATCTTTTCGGCGTGTACCAGCTGCGTTTGGGTGTCTTTCAGGTGGTTCAGCGTGGCCTCTAGCTCGTGGTTGGCCTGCTGCAGCTCTTCGGCCTGGGCGACCAGTTCTTCGGTCTGCTCCTGCACCCGCCGGTCGAGCTCTTCGGCGCGGGAGGCCAGGTCGCGTTCACGCACCCGCCGGAACCGCACGTACTGCACCCCGTAGCCTACCAAAACCACCAGCAACAACACACCCCCACCCAAGCCCCATTGGTACCTACGCCGCAGGGTGGCCTGTTGGGCCGCGACACGCAGCTGCTCCAGCTCGGCATCCTGGCGGGCCAGCCGAAAGGTCGCCTCGGTGGCGCGTACCTGCTTCTGCCGTTCCTCGCCCGAAATGCTGTCGGTAAGCGCTTGGTAGCGCTTCAGGTACCTGTAGGCCTCAGGCATGCGGCCCTGGGCAGCCCGAAGCTCTGAGAATTGGAACAGGGCTTCGGCCTCAAACTTTGGGTTTACAATCTCCCGCGAGATTTCCACGATGGCCCTCAGGTGGGCCTCTGCCTGGGCGTACTGGGCGGTCTTAATGGCCAGCACCGCTTCTGAAACCAGTACATTTTTGCGCTGCCGGGGGTTTTTGCTCGAAAAGGCCAATGCGTGGGCCTCGGCCAACAGCGTTTTGGCGCTGGCAAAGTCCCCCTTATTCATCGCCAGGTTGCTGCGCAGCACCAGGGCCTGCGAAATGCCCGGCTTCTCCCCCACGCTCGAAAAGAGCCTATAGGCTTCCCTGAGGCAACTATCCGCCTGCGCCAGGCTGTCGGTAGTCTCGAAAACGCCTCCCATCCCCAGCCAACTGGAGGCCTGGTGGTTGGGGGCCTGCACGGTCTTGAGTAACTCAATGGAGCGGCGGTAGCTGCGCTTGGCATCGTACTTCTGGCCCAACTGATTGTAGTTGTTGCCCAGGTTTGAGAGGATAAGCCCCTCCATGCGCACGTCGCCCTGTTGGCGGGCAAGCTCAATACCTTTCAGGAAGAGGTCGGCGGCTTCGTTGTGCGCCCCAATCTCAAAGTATACGTTGCCCAGGTTATTGTAGCCCGATACCTGCCCCGCCACACGGTTGATACGAATGCTGAGCCGGAGGGCCTTGCGGTGGTACTCGATCGAGCGGATATAGTCGCCCTGCTGGAACGCGGCAATGGCAAACCCGTTGAGCACCCTCGACTCGGTCGTAACATCCCCCGCGGACTGTGCGAGCCGTAACGATTCGTCCCAGGCCACCAGGGCCGAATCGGTTTGGCCCTGCATGTTCAGGGCTATACCCCGGGTGTAATAGGCCACCGCAGCGCCACGGGTGTAGCCCAGCTGCTGGGCCTCGGCAATGGCCAGGTCGCTGAAAACCCGGACAGAATCGACCGAAATCGAGCGGTACTCGTAGGCCAGTTCACCCAGTACAAAGGGCCGAAGGGTATCCTTCGCCACACCCAGCACCCGTTTGAGGCTATCAACTTTCGGGGTTTGGGCCACAAGGCTTAGCCCAAGGCCCATCCAACCCACCACACAGGCCCAGCGCAGGGCACTCACCGCTACCCACCGCAACCCACGCGTATGCCTACCCGTAGCCTTCATTAGGGGACAAGTTGCGGAATCTGCTCGGCTTCGCCCACCAGCGGCAGCCGAACGGTAAACACGGTGTTGCCGGGCACGCTGGTAACGGTTAGGCTACCGCCGTAGCCCTCGACAATCTGGCGGCAGATCGAAAGGCCCATCCCCGTGCCCTCGCCTTTGGCCTTGGTCGTAAAAAAGGGATCGAAGATGCGGGGCAATACCTCTGGGGGGATGCCGCTGCCCGTGTCGCCCACCTGCACCACTGCCTCGGCCTCTTGAACGGTGAGCGAGATCGAGAGTTCGCCGTGGTCTTTCATGGCCTGCAGGCCGTTGTTGATGAGGTTGGTCCAGATCTGGCCCAGCTTGTCGCCGTTGGCCCGCACCAGGGCATCGGCCTCCAGGTTCACTAGCAGATCGGCGCTTTGGCGTATCTGGTAGGCGTAGAGCAGCAGAATGGTCGTCAGGTTGTCGCGTAGGTTAACCGTCTCGAGGGTATCGGGGCTCGAGGTGTGGGTGTAGCGCTTCATGGCGCGCACCAGTTGGGCGGTTTTGTCGGCGGCCAGCACGCTGTTGTCAATACTGGTCATCACCAGCCCGATCTGGTGCAGGGTTGTGAGCACCAGGTTGCCGTTGGGGCCACCCAACAACCGCAGGAGCCCAGGCTCTACGCGGTAGATGCCAGCTTCTACCAGCAGCCGGGCCGTGTCTTCGGCGGTGGTCAGCCCGGCGGCCAGCAGCTGCTCGGCCATCTGCTTTCGGGCGGTGCGCTCTTCTTTGCTCGAAAACACCTTCCGGGGGCCGCTCAGGGTCGTCAGCAGCCCATCGAACGCGGCGTTGGCCTCGGGCGGCAACTGGTCACGCAGGCGGGAGAGCAGGGTGTAGGTGCGCGGCACCATGTCGGAAAGCACCTGCGCCGAGGAGCGCAACACCCCCAGTGGCGTATTCACCTCGTGGGCGACCCCAGCCATGAGCTCGCCGAGCGCCGCCAGCTTCTCGCGCAGCATAAGCTGGGCTTTGGTGGCCTGGAGCTCGGAATACGCCGTTTCGATGGCCTCTTTCGAGGCCCTCAGCGCTAGCTCCATCGTGCGGCGCTGGGTGATGTCCTGGAAACCGAAGACCACTGCAGGGGTATTGCCCAATTGTGCGGGCTCTGCCGATACGATGGCCCAGAACTCTTCGCCACTGGCCCGCCGAAAGGGCAATTCACGGCTCACGGCGTGGCCGCGGCTGCGCTGCACCTCGCGCTGAAACGCGTCGTGGTCGGGGGTACGGGTGAAGAACCGCGCGTGGGGCTTACCCTCCAATTCGCTGGGGGGCAGCCCAATCATGAGCGAGAACTGCTGGTTGGCGTACAGAACCGTGCCCTCGTGCCAACTCACAATACACAACGGTACCGGCGCCGCAGTGGTGAGTGCCACCAATTGGTCCTCGTTGCGCCGCCGCAACAACCGGCGCTGCCAACCAAACGCCAAGAGCCCCACCAACGAAAGGGCCAGTAAACTGACAACAAGAATGCCCCGTTGGCGCTGGGCCGTCAGTTCTGCGATGCGGTTCTGCTGGGCTAGGCGCTCTATTTCGGCGTCGCGGCGGCTTACCCCAAAGGCCGACTGTATCTGGTCGATGCGTTGCTGGGCGGTTTCAGTAAGCAGGCTGTCGCGCAGGGCTCCATGCCGTAGCTGCCAGCGGTAGGCCTGCTCAAACTGGCCCAGGTGGGCGTAGTAGGCGGCCCGCGCCAGGAAGAGCTCTACGGCCATGGGCCGTAGCGAAAAGCTATCGACAAGCTGAGCCAGGGCCGAAAGTCGGCGGTTGGCTTCGGCAGGTTGCCGTTGGTTGAGCGCCATCCGGGCCAGCTCTAGCTCCAACCGCGCCCAGATCAGGGGCTGCTCCACCTGGCTGCGGTAGCTGTAGGCCGCCACCAAGAAGGCGTTGGCTTGTGCCAATCGGTTTTGACGGGTCAGTAGCCGGGCCATGGCAACCTGCGAGAGTACAAGCTCGGGCAGGTTGCCAATGTGCTCCAGCCGCTCAATAGACTGGCTCAGGGCACGCTCGGCAGCGGGCAAACTATCCTGCTGCTCGTAGAGAATACCCAGCTCACGGTACGTGAGCCCTACGAACAGCAACATCTGGTTCTCTAGTAAAAACGGTATGGCCGTATCGTAAGCCACCTTCGCAGGCTCGTACCGCTGCAGGTTGCGTAGAATGTTCCCCAGGTTATACTGCGCAAGACCTTGGTAGCGCGTGTAATGGTGTTCAGCTGCAAGCTTGTACGTACGATTCAAGACATCTATCCCTTCGGTGTAGGCCCCAATGCGTTCGTAGAGGTACCCCAGGTTGTTGTTGATACGTACAATTTCAAAGTGATTCTGAGTGCTATCGGCGTACCGAAGGGCTTCTTCGTACGAGCGGTGTGCCGTGGCATAGTCGGCCTTTTCGACGGCATTGATACCGATACTAACCAGCGTTTCGTAGTAGCCCTTTTCCCGTTGGGTTGCCCGGTACAGGTCCATGGCCTGCCGGTAGTACCCATCCGAGGCTTCAATGGCCCCCCGGCGACTGGCAATGTCGCCCAGCAGCTTATAGCCATCGGCTTCGATGTGCGTATTGCGGTGCTTACGGGCCAGCACCAGGGCATAGTTGGCAAAAATCTCGGCCGAGTCTAGGTTCTGGTACCGGTAGACCACCCCCAGCTCTACATACGCCCGCGCCCTAACCGTGTCTGATGATGACCGCGCCAAGCGTTGCAGGCTGTCAAGGTTCACAGCACTACCCTGGGCCACTGCCGTAAGGCTACCCAACAACCCCGCGCAGGCTGCCACCCAGCGAATGGGAATCATCACCGGAATCTACACAAAGCCCCCCGGTGGGTAAGCCAGTTACCGAACGCGAGAACTAAAAAAGTTTGCCTATCGAAACGACAAATTGTAGCGGTAGCCGCTCGCCGTCATCGAAGGCAGCGGCAATGTCTAGCTTCGCTTCATAGCCCAAAAACGGCGTCCGGATGCCCCCGCCGAACGAATACACCACCGGTGCCTTGTACTCGTTCACCGTAATCAGGAACTCGCCCTGGGCCACGGTGCGCTGGCGGAACAACAGTTGCTTGGACAGTGGGTTGCCTTCGTTCCAAGCCGTGCCGGCATCAACAAACCCCACGACCACGATGTTGTGCAGGTACCGGGTGTTGAGGCCGATGTTAAACAGCCGACGGATGGGCAGCCGTAGCTCGCCGCTGAAGAGCGCAAAATTCCGACCCGTACGCACCCCATAGGGTACGCCCCGTACACCCCCTAAAAAATTCAGGAAGTGGTACCCGGCAGGGCTGTTGTCAAAGCTGATGTCGGCACCCTTGCGCGCGACCCAGTTGTCTACGCCCCCAATGGCAAAGTTCCTGCGCCGAGTGTCTACCGGGCTGGTCCCTATCTGCCCCGAAAGGGCCACGACAACGTCTTTGACCAGTGGGGTGTACGAGCGGAACTGAGCCTTGATCTCAGGGTACACCGGCCCGGTGTTGCCCGAGGTAAAGTAGGTCTCGGCCGTTACCTGCCCGAAAATGCCCCGCAGGGGGTAGTCCTGCACGTACAGGGTATTGTCGAAGGTGTACTGTGCCTGCAGGCCATAAAACCGCTCTATGGCGTTGGTGTTGCGGTCGCTGTCGAAGGCAAATAGGAAAAAGCCGCTCAGGTCGGGGTACGAGCCAGCCGGCAATTGGTCTATGCGCTGGGCCACCAAAAACTTGCCCCGCAGGTTGACACGCTGGAAACGGTTGATGGGGTAGGCCGCCCCCAGGTACCCTTCGTAGGTTACCAGCCGGTCTAAGTAGCCGCTGGCCGAAAAAGCCTCGGGCGAATTCTGGTCGATGAAATCCAGGAAGCGGTACTCAGTAATGGCCAGTGTAAAGGGGTTCACTACCCCCACGTAGTCGAGCCGGGCGGCTTCTTTCCGTATCCCGGCCTCAAGCTGTACCCGGTAGCGCAGCCACTGGTAGTCTACCCAGTAGTCGTTGCTGGTGAAGTCGAGGAACAGCCGAACCCCTGCCCTAAGCCGGTGGTAGAGCCGGTTATCGGTCACTTCGGCTTCGGCCGTGAAGTTCTCGCGTAGGATGGGGTCCAGTTCAAAGCTCAGGCTCTCAATGAGGCGCAGGTCAAACCCAAAGCCTGAACGACCCAAGCCGCCAGTGCGAACTTTATTGATGTCGAAGGGCTGGGTGCGGACCGGCACCACCTTGAGCAGTGGTTCGCGGCGAACACCCACTTCGGTGGGCGTACCCGTGGGCTTTTCAGGGTCGGCGGTTTCGTCAAAGACGTAGTACCGGGGCCGGGGTTTGGGCGTCGGGGCCGGCTTGGCCGTATCGCCCACCAGACTATCGGTCACAGGTTGGGGGACCTCCTCGTTCGTGATCACCTCAAGGTCTTTGGCCTTCTCCAGCAGCCCCTTGAGGTAGCCCTGGTAATCGACCGACGCCTGGCGCGTGCGCAGGATGAAGGGGATGGGCACCAAATCGCCCTGCTGCACCAGGAAAAACCGCGGCCGACCGTCGGTCACCGACCGTACGATAAACCGACCCGAATTGGCTCCCCCAAAGTCGGTCACCCCCGTGCCGTAGTTCGAGAGATAGCTCACCTCCAGGTTGTTGGCCGCCAGGTTCAGGCTCGCCAGGTTCTCCAGACCGTTCTCATCGCTTACATAAAACAGGGTTGTGCCGATGAGCTTTAGGTTGCGCTCGTTGCCGTAGGGCGAAAACGTAATGCGCGTGGGCTTTTGCCCCTGGTAGGCAAACGGCAGGTAGTACAGGTCGTAGCTCGAGAGGCTCTGCTGGTAGTTGATGGCCTTCTCGTCGGTGTACACCGAATCGCCGGCGTTCGAGGCAAAGAAGATCCGTTCGCCATCGGGGCTCCAGGCTGGGTTCAGTTCGTCGTAGGGGGTGCGCGTCACCTGCTGCAAGGACGTGCTGGCGGGCCGGTTGAGGTACAGGTCGCTCACGCCGTTGCGCACGCCCGAGAGCAGGAGCAGGCGCTTGGCCTTGCCCCAGGCCATCGAGCTTACCCAGTCAATCTGGCCCGTTAGGTCGAACTTCTCGACCTTCCTCGTTGTGCGGTCGTAGAAGACCAGCTTCAGAAATCCGTTTTCGATGACCGTTGTCGCCAGGCTGTTGCCGTCGGGGCTCCACACCGTCGGGAAGTTGATGCCGCGGTAGGCGTCGAAGTCGGAATACTTACCGAAAGCCACCGGGGTATTGACCACCGCGCCGGTCTCGAAATTGTAGATCTTGAGCTCGTAGATGCCGTTTTTTTCCTGGTAGTAGGCCACGCTGTTGCCATCGGGCGCGGCGTCGATGCCCACAATGCGCGCCCCTGCCGGGGGCTTAAAGTCGAGCACCGTCTGGCGTTCCAGACTTTGCCGGTCGGCCTGGAACTCGGTCTTCACGAAATCGACCCACTTGAGCGTAAAGCTCTGCATGCTCAGGCCCAGCACCCGGTTCACGGCCACCTGCACCGAGCGCGTCAGGCGGGTCATGTACACCAGCTCTACCAGCTTAGGTAGGCCATAGGTTACCCGCACAAAGTACCAGATGCTTTTGCGCAGGATAGGCTCCTGGTCAATGCGGTCTTCAATCAGTACGCGCTCGGCAAACGAGCCCTTTTCCTTGTCCAGCGAGCGCATGTAGGCCTCGTCGCCGGGTAGCCAGCCTTCGCCCAGAAACAGGGTGAGCCCATCGCCGTACCACCGTGGGACCTGGAGCAGCAGTTTGCTCTGCACGCTTTGGGCCGTGCTGCCCCCGAAGAAAAGTTCATCGAGGATGGCGGCAATAAGCTTGGTACGGATCTCGCGGTAAAAATCCTGCTGGCTACCGTTGAAGTACACCGAGATGCGGTTCAGGTTGTAGCTCAGGTCCGACTCTTCGTACTGGTTGTACTGGGCGTTAACGTAATCGACCGGGCTGCTGTACACCAGAATCTGGTACCGGGTTTCGGTGCGGTACTCCAGCGTCCGGCGGAAGTTGTAGTACGCGTCTTCGGCGTACCGAGCGGCTAGCTCGGCCAGCGCCCGGTTCTGCTGGTAGAACTGAATCTGGAAGTTGGGGCTATCGAGTTTGTACCATTCGGTGGGAACCCGTGGGCTCACCACGTTGCGTGTTTCTTCTAGGCGCTGGGCCCAGGCTGGGGTTAACAATAGGCTGCTACCGGCCAACAACCAGGCACAGCGTACTGCCAGATGCACACGTTTCATGCGTCGGTAAGGGTGTAGCGTACCCGTAGTAGTACGCTACACGCGTGCAAAATGGTGCTGGGAGGCCCAAAAACCTAGTGTTTGTACTGTGTACGGTCTGGGTAGGTTTCGGTGTAGGGGGCCCCGCTGCGGCACAGGTCTACCAGCACGGCCACAAAGTCTGCCACGGTGGCGAACGCCGAGCAGCGGTAGCTCGCCCCCCGGCAGTGGTAACCGGCATCCGCTTCATCGACCCAGAGCCATACGTGGCGCCAGTCGGGCGTACCCCGCAGCCCTACTTCGAGCACCAGGCCCTTGCGGGCCTGCACGATGCGGCCCCGAAACCGGTTACGGCCCCGCTCGGCTTCCAGGGCCTCGAGCAGTGCGGGGTACAGGTGGGGGCGTTTGGCCAGATTCATTGCGTACTATGAAACGATTTGAACCGCTCTTTGAAAATTACGAAAACTATGCCACCCATTACTGAGGTTCATTAACAACTTTAAAATTTTCGACCAAAACCCCTTCCCGAATCGTTCGTACATTTGTAGCCCAGAAAAAGCACGTTCTTCGTTACCCAGTTCATGATTCGGTTCGCTGCAGTGGGGCTAGGTTTGCTCGGGGTATGTGCCTTACGTGCGGGTGCCCAGTCGGTTGCTACCGATACCACGGGCAAGGTAAGCTACCACCACCGACGGGCCGAACTGCCCGATAAAGCTCTGGTAATCAGCCACTCCGACAGCACGGTGTGGTTCTACCGGGGGGTAGGTGGCAAAAAGCCCACCGTCTATACCTGGCGGCTGACAACCGACAGTACCCTGGCCGGTTTCCTGGCCCTGGTGCGCAGCCAACCCAAGGCCAAGTATGCGCCCGAGGACGTGCTGTTCCTGCGCGATGGCCTGCAGACCTGGTATTCCATTCGTATGTCCCTCGATTTCGATTACACCCCCAGTGGCCTCGGCTACAAACTCACTTCCACCGGCACCGGCAAAACCCCCGAAGCCGGCAAGAACGTCTCGGTACACTACCGTGGCTATCTGGAAAATGGCACCGAGTTCGACAACTCGTTCAAACGCGGCGAGCCCATCAGCTTCAAACTTGGCATAGGCCAGGTCATCAAGGGGTGGGACGAAGGCATCCAGCTCTTCCCCGTGGGCTCGAAAGGCACCCTGCGCATCCCCCCCGACCTGGGCTACGGTGCCCGCGGTGCGGGCGGCGTCATCCCCCCCAACGCTACACTGTATTTTGATATAGAGGTTGTATCGGCCGATTAGTTCACCCCCAAACCCAAACGTCATGGTTTTGACCGACTACCAGTACCCCATTCTGCGTGAGCAGGTTTCGGTTTCCCGCCTCGAAACCACCGACCTGAACAACTTGGCTTTTGGCAGCGTGTTTGCCGACCACATGTTCGTAGCCGACTTCCGTGAGGGTACCTGGCAGACGGGCAAGATCTTACCCTACGGCCCCTTGCCCCTGAGCCCCGCCATGAGTGCCCTGCACTACGGCCAGTCGCTCTTTGAGGGGATGAAGGCGTTCAGGACACTCGACGGGCGGGTACGGATATCGCGCCCCCTCGACCACCTGGCACGCATCAACCAAGGGCTCGAGCGCCTGGTGATGCCCCAACTGCCCGAAAACCTGTGGATGGCGGCCCTGACCGAACTGGTGCGCCTGGACCAAGCCTGGACCCCCGCCCACGACAAAGGCTCGCTCTACCTGCGGCCCTTCGTCTTTGCCACCGACGCCTACATCGGCGTACGCCCTAGCCTCACGTACAAGTTCATGGTCATCAACATGCCCGTGAACCCTTACTACAGTGGTGCCATCAAGGCCCAGGTAGCCACCGACCACATCCGCGCGGCCGAAGGCGGCACTGGGTTCGTCAAAATGGCGGGCAACTACGCCACAGCCATGTACCCCGGCAAACTGGCCAAAGAAGCTGGCTACGATGTAGTGGTGTGGCTGGATGCCAAAGAGCGCCGGTACGTAGAAGAGTTCAGTACCATGAACGCCTTCTTCGTCATCGATGGGGTGCTCGTTACCCCCGCCAACGACCGCCTGACCTTCCTCAACGGCCTGACCCGCGACAGCCTGCTCCAGGCCGCCGAAGACCTGGGCATTGAGGTAGACGTCCGCCCCATTACCATTGACGAGGTTGTAGCCGCCAGCAAAGCCGGTAAGCTACAAGAGGCCTTTGGCAGTGGCACAGCCGCTGTGCTGGCCCCCGTGAAGCAGATTGGCTACGGCGAGACTGAACTCTACCTGCCCGATGTAAGCACCTGGCAGGTGGCCCCGCCCTGAAAGCACACCTCGAAGGCATCCGTTCGGGCCTGTTGCCCGATACCCACGGCTGGATGTACGCCGTGTAACGCTAGGGTACGGCTGCAAACCGCCGAATGCACGTACCGAAAGGGGCCCTTCTGGGCCCCTTTTTCATGGGCAAGCCCCGTTGCAGGTAAAGGGTTTGTGCGCACATTGGGGCCATGCACGCCCAACCGCGCCCCAACCGGGTGGCCCTGTTCCCCGGCAGTTTCGACCCCATTACCTACGGCCACATCGAGATCCTGGAGCGAGCGCTCGAGCTCTTCGACCAGGTTGTCGTCGGGGTGGGGGTCAACAGCCAGAAAAAAACCATGTTCAGCCTGGTGCAGCGCATGGGCTGGATAGTCCGCTACTTCGAGGGCGAGCCCCGCATCCAGGTCACGCAGTTTACCGGCCTTACGGTAGAGCACGCCAAGGCCGTCGGCGCCCGCTACCTGCTGCGGGGGCTTCGCTCGGCGCCCGACTTCGAGTACGAAAAGAGCATCGACATCCTGAACAAGCACCTGGCCTACGGCATCGATACCGTCTATTTCATCGCCCAAGCCGATACCCAAAGCATCAGCAGCACCCTGGTGCGCGAAGTCATCAAGTACGGCGGCAGCCTCAAAGGCCTGGTACCCGACTTCATCATCGACGAAATCTACGCCCAGCCGCCAGCCCCGGCGACCGACGCCCCCTAACGCACACGTGCCCCGCTGCAACCGAGCGGGGCACGTAGGCAGGTAGCAGCCGGGTAGGGCTTAGTTCTGGCTGGGCGGGGGCCCAGGGGCAATTGTCTCGTCGCCACGCACGCTCTGGGCATCCGAATACTTCTGGATCAGGATGTCGTCGTACTTGTCGCCGTAGTTGCCAATGCGCGTGAGCATGTTGAAGGCCTCGTCTACGTCCAAACCATCCGCTTCGCGGATGACCTTGAGCCAGAGCCGGTCTTTGTAAATCGTGAAGGCTACGCCAAAGAGCTGGTCGTTGATTTCGAGCACCTCGCGGTAAAACTCGCACTGACTTTTTTCGGGCAGGGTCATGATGGGGCTCATCACCTGGTAGTACGCGCGGTTTTCGCGCTCGCTATGGAAGACATCCACCCACACCTGGGCAGAGCCTTTCCGCAGTGTCCACTGGCCTTCCTTGTCGGGTTCCCGGCACGTGTTGGGGTCTACGCCCAGGCGTACGATGCACTCTTCGACGATGTTGTAGTACCGCTTCAGGTATTCCATGGCTTCGGGTTGGGTTGGGGTTCTTGGGGGTAAGATAGGAAACTCGGTTCAGGTGATTGGCGTACCGGCAGGCACAAAGGCTTGGGTGGTTTCGGCGTAGGCGCGGGCCGCGGCGGCAGCCGCAGCGGCAAAGTCGGGGCCCGCACTGGCGTAGAGTATGCCACGGCTCACGGTAAGCAGCACCCCACCCTGGGGGGTAGCTGCGGCGCTGAGCACGGGCAGGCTCTCGCCCCCCTGTGCGCCCACCCCTGGCACCAAAAACCAGGGCGCTGGGCACTGCTGCCGTAGCGCAAGCAGTGCATCGGGCCGGGTGGCCCCCACCACGAAGCCCAGCTCGGCGGCGCGGGGCCAGGTCTGGGCCGTCTGGAGCACGGCCTGGGCCAGGGTGCCCCCGCTGGCAAGCGGTAGCTGCTGGAAGTCGGCAGCACCGGGGTTGCTCGTCAGGCCCAGGAGGAATACCCACCGCTCGGGGTAGCCCAAAAAGGGCGCCACCGAATCGTGGCCCATGTACGGCGAAAGGGTTACGGCATCGAAGGCAAGCGCCTCGAAAATGGCGCGGGCGTAACGCTCAGAGCTCGTGCCGATGTCGCCCCGTTTGGCGTCAGCAATCAAGAGCGCATCGGCGGGCAGCAGCTCGCGTACGCGGTACAGGGTGTCCCACCCCGCAGTACCCAGCGCCTCGAAAAAGGCAAAATTGACCTTATAGGCGAGCGCGTAGGGCGCCGTGGCCTCGACAATGGCCTTGCAAAACGCTAGCACCGACCCCGCCCCTTGGGGTAGGTGTTCGGGCATGGGGTCTAGGCCTACACAGAGCAGCGACCGCTTCGCACGTGCAGTGCTTACCAGCCGCTGCACTGAAAAACCCGCCGTGAACACGCCCCTACACCTGCAGGAAAAGCATGTAGCCCAGTAGCACCACAATGCCAATGGCCATCAGCACGGCATAGTTCTGTACAATGCCCGTCTGCAGCTTTTTGAAGGTACCGCCCAAACGGGTGGTCAGTTTACCTGTGCCATCCACCACGCCATCAATCCCCTTCTGGTCGAAAGGAATAACCACCAGTTGCGCGAGCGACACCAGCGGCCGGATGAGCACCGCGTTGTAGAACTCGTCTACGTAAAACTTGTGCTGCATCGCGCGGTACATACCGCCAAAGAGCTTTACGACGCGGTCGTCCCCGGCCAAGTCGTGCTTCTTGTACAAGCCCCAGGCCAATAGCACCCCGCCGCCCGCAATGGCAATCGAGAGGGCAATAAGAATTAACTCGATCGTTTCCGAGGGGTGCGCCACGTGCAGGTTGTGTACCGGCCCGTGTTCGCCGGCCAGCCAGTGGTGGCTTATCCAGTTCAGGTGGCCGTGGTCTATCACCTCAGGTAGACCTACCCAACCACCCACAATGGCCAAGGCCGCCAGCACCCAAAGTGGCACGGTCATGAGCGGGCCGCTTTCGTGGGGGTGGTGCGCATGGCTCTCGTAACGCTCCTTGCCGTAGAAGGTCAGGTACGTCAGGCGCGTCATGTAGAAGGCCGTCAGTAGGGCCGTGAAAATGCCCACGCCCCACACCAGGTAGTACACCGTGTGGCCCTCCAGGCCTAGGGCAAAGTTTTTGGCCAGGATTTCGTCTTTCGAGAAAAAGCCCGCCAGTGGTGGGATGCCCGCAATGGCGATGGTGGCGATAACGAACGTGCGGAATGTACTGGGCATGTACTTCTTCAGCCCGCCCATCGTGCGGATGTCTTGGGGGTCGTGCGCCGCATGCGCGTGCTCCATCGCGTGGATCACCGAGCCCGAACCCAGGAAGAGGCAGGCCTTGAAGAACGCGTGCGTCATCACATGGAAAATGGCCGTGCTAAACGCCCCCGCCCCCAGGGCCATGAACATGAAGCCCAGCTGCGAGACCGTAGAATAGGCCAGCACCTTCTTGATGTCGTTCTGGGCAATGGCAATCAGGGCCGCCAGGAGCGCCGTGGCCG
Source organism: Bacteroidia bacterium (assembly GCA_033763015.1). GTDB lineage: Bacteria > Bacteroidota > Bacteroidia > J057 > JANRLA01 > JANRLA01. The sequence goes on along the minus strand of JANRLA010000038.1, from coordinate 8,307 downwards.
CACCTACCAGGGCTACCACTGTCATCACCTCGGGCGCCGTGACGTACAGCGCGCCGGTGCGGGCAATGAGGTAAATGCCGCTCGTTACCATCGTGGCTGCGTGGATGAGCGCCGATACCGGCGTGGGGCCTGCCATGGCATCGGGCAGCCACACGTAGAGGGGTATCTGCGCGCTTTTGCCCGTCGCAGCAATGAAGAGCAATAGAGCCACCCAGAAGCTAAGGCTAGGGGTGAAGCGTGCCAGGCCCTCTTCAGACAGAATCGCGCCGTAGTTGAGCGAACCCACCTGCCAGAAGATCAGAAACATGGCCACCAGAAAGGCAAAGTCGCCAATCCGGTTCGCAACAAACGCCTTCTGCGCCGCCGCGCTCTTCTCCATGTCGCTGTACCAGAACCCGATGAGGAAGTATGAGCAGGCCCCTACCCCCTCCCAGCCCAGGAACGTCACCAACAGGTTGTCGCCCAGAATCAGGTTGTTCATCGCGAAGATGAACAGGTTGAGGTAGGTAAAGAACTTGTAGAAGCCCCCATCGTGGTGCATGTACCCGATGGAGTAGATGTGGATGAGCGTACCAATGCCCGTCACAATCAGGCCCATCAAGAGGCTCAGTTGATCCAGGCTGTAGCCAAAGCTCACTTCCAGCCCACCGGTGGCCATCCAGGGCAGGAGCGTGAAGTGCACCGGTTCGCCGCTATAGCTGGCAAACACCGCCACCAGAATGAAGAACGGCACCGCCACCATGGCCGTCGCCAACCACCCGATGAGGGCCTCCTGCTTGCGCCAGGCGGGCAAAAGCAGCCCCAGCAGCCCGTTGAGCGTGGCCCCCAGCAGTGGCAATACAATGACAAGGCTCAGTACAACAGGGCTCATGTGCTTACCACTTAAACAGGTTGACGTTGTTGATGTCGATGTTGCGCTGGTTGCGGAAGAGCGCAATGAAAATGGCCAGGCCCACCACCGCCTCGGCTGCGGCCACGCACATCACGAAAAACACCAGCATGGTGCCCGCCGGGTCGTCGTAGAGCCGCGAAAACGTCACGAGGGTTAGGTTCACCGCGTTGAGCATCAGCTCAATGCACATGAACACAATGATGCCGTTGCGGCGAATGAGCACCCCCGTCAGCCCGATGGCAAACAGTGCAGCGCTCAGGGCGAGGTAAAAGAAGGTCGTGTCGGGGAAGTTCATCGGTTAGACAGCGTGCTTTTTGGCAATGATGAGCGCCCCCATCAGGGCGACTAGCAGGATGACCGAAATCATTTCGAACGGAAACACGTAGCCGGTCATCAGTACATGCCCAATGGGCTCGACTTTGCCGTAGGAAAAGGCCTCGCCAGCCCGCGACTTGTCCAACAGCCCCGTACCCCGAAAGGCCAGTAGTAGCTCGACCAGGAACCCCAGGCCCAACAGCATGGCCCCCATCGTGCGCCAGTTGTAGTACACCTGCTCCACATCCTCTACCTGCAGGTTCAACAGGTTGATCACAAACAGGAACAGCACCATGATGGCACCCGCATAGACAATGACCTGGATGGCCGCCAGAAACTCGGCATGCAGCGTTAGAAACAGGCCTGCCACACAGAACATGCTCAGCAGCGTGTAGAGCAGGGCGTACACCGGGTTGCGGCTCAGAATCAGGCCAAAGCCCCCGGCCAGGGCCAGTACCGCCAGAATTGCAAACGTGATGGTTTCGACCGACATGGGCGTGAGGCAGTTAAAGCACCCCTGGCGTGGGCCCAAACCCCCGCCCAAGGCTGCGCTAAGTTGCAGCAAGCCCACCCCCTTGCGCAACTACTTTTTCAGGCCCCCAGGGACGAGGGCCCCACGCCCACAGTTTTTTTTGCCCAACCGGGCTGCACCTGCTGGCTAAAATGCCAACCCACTGTATCTTTGCAGCCCGCAGCAAAAACCTACGGGAGCTTAGCTCAGCCGGTTCAGAGCGGTTGCCTTACAAGCAATAGGTCGGGGGTTCGAATCCCTCAGCTCCCACAAAGCCCCTGGTGCCCAGGGGCTTTTCTGTTTTAGGGCGTTTGAAGCCTCCGTTTCGCTGCGCAACTTTGCGCCCCACCGTAGCGGTACGCTGGTACAGGAACCAATCCGCTTCCGTTTCCGTCTCAACCGTCTCTGCCGCGCAACTTTGCCGCATGGAAGCTACCGTAGCACTAAAACTCGCCATCCAGAAATCGGGCCGCCTGGCCGAAGCCTCGCTCCGCCTGCTCGACGACTGCGGCATACGGGTTACGGCCACAGGCAAACTCAAGGCCCAAGCCGCTGGCTTCCCGCTGGAGGTCCTCTTCCTGCGCGACGACGACATCCCGCAGTACGTTTCCGACGGCGTGGCCGACATCGGCATGGTCGGCGAAAATGAGATTATCGAGCGGGGCAAAGACGTTTCCTCCGTTCGGCCGCTGGGCTTTGGCCGCTGTCGGCTCTCGCTGGCAGTACGCGAACACGTGGCCTATTCGGGCCTAGACTACTTTCAGGGCAAGCGCATCGCTACCAGCTACACCGGCATCCTGGAGCGCTTTTTGGCCCAGGAGGGGCTCACGGCCGAAATCCACGAAATCAGCGGCTCGGTCGAAATCGCCCCCTCGGTTGGCATGGCCGATGCCATTTTCGATATCGTCTCGACGGGCTCTACGCTTCTGCTCAACGGCCTGAAAGAAGTGCACACCGTGCTGCGCAGCGAAGCTCACCTCATTGCACACCCTCACCTGGGCCCCGCCCAGCAGGCCCTGCTCGAGCAGCTGGCCTTCCGTATCGATGCCGTAAGCCGGGCCCGCAACTCGAAGTACATCCTGCTCAACGCACCCAACGACCGCCTGGAGGCCATCATCCGCATCATCCCCGGGGTCAAAAGCCCCACCATTGTGCCCCTGGCGCAGTCGGGGTGGAGCTCGGTACACAGCGTGGTGAGCGAAGACGACTTCTGGGCCGTCATCGGCGACCTGAAAACCGCCGGAGCCGAAGGCATCCTAATCGTGCCCATCGAAAAAATGATCGGCTAACCCGTGCACATCATCCGTTACCCCGACCCCGCCACCTGGCCCGAGCTCCTCAGGCGCCCCAGCCTGCCCGCCGCCGACCTTCAGGCCACGGTCCACGAGGTCTTTGCCGCTGTCCAATCCGGTGGCGATGGGGCCCTATTGGCCTACACCGAGCGCTTCGACCGCGTGCGGCCTGCGCCACTGGTGAACGGCCCCGCCGAGTTCGCTGCCGCCGAAGACCAGCTGCTGCTCGAGCTCAAAGCAGCTTTGCAGCACGCGGCCCAAAACATCCGCACGTTTCACGCCGCGCAGGCCTACGCCCCCACCGTCATCGAAACCCAGCCGGGCATCCGCTGCTGGCGCCGGGCCACGCCCATTCACCGGGTGGGCCTGTACGTGCCGGGGGGCACTGCGCCGCTTTTTAGCACGCTCCTTATGCTCGCGGTGCCCGCCGCCGTGGCCGGTTGCCGTGAGATTACCGTGGTTACCCCACCTCAGGCCACCGGCCAAGTGCACCCCGCTATGCTGTACGCAGCGCAGCTCGCCGGGGCCCACCGGGTAGTAGCCGCGGGCGGCATCCAGGCCATTGCTGCGCTTACCTACGGCACCGAGAGCATCGCGCCCGTAGATAAGCTCTTTGGCCCGGGTAACCAGTACGTTACCGCCGCCAAGCAGTACGCCGCCCAGCTGGGCGTGGCCATCGACCTGCCGGCGGGGCCCTCTGAGGTTGCGGTGCTGGCCGATGCAAGCGCCGACCCCGACTTCGTGGCCGCCGACCTGCTCAGCCAGGCCGAGCACGGTACCGACAGCCAGGTGCTCCTGATTACGACCCACGAACCGCTCCTGGCCGCCGTCGCAGCCGCCCTTGAGCGCCAACTGCCCGCCTTGCCCCGCCACGCGCTCGCCGCTGCTGCCTTGGCCAACAGCCGGGCGGTGTTGGTACGTACCCCAGACGAGCTGCTGGCCCTCTCAGAAGCCTATGCCCCCGAGCACCTCATTCTGCACCTCTCTGGTGCCGAAGCGTTCGCCGAGCGCATTGAGACCGCCGGGTCGGTCTTCGTAGGGCCCCTCACGCCCGAAAGCCTCGGCGACTACGCCAGCGGCACCAACCATACCCTGCCCACGGCGGGTTTTGCCAGGGCCTACAGCGGCGTGTCGCTCAGCAGCTTCCAGAAGCACATCACCTTTCAGCAGGCCACCCGTGCGGGCCTTGCAGCCCTGGGCCCCGTGGTCGAAACCCTGGCCCACGCCGAAGCGCTGGCCGGGCACGCCAACGCCGTACGCATTCGGCTGGAAAAGGAGGGCCTATGACGACCACCGGCACCCAAACCGATATAACGGCCTGGATACGGCCCCACCTGCTGCGCCTGGCCCCCTACCGCAGCACCCGCGAAGACTACACCGGCGCCACGGATACACTCACCCTGCTCGACGCCAACGAAAACCCCTACCCCGCGCCCTACCACCGCTACCCCGACCCCCAGCACACGGCCCTGAAGGCCCGGGTCGGTGCGCTGCTCGGCGCAGCGCCAGAACAGCTACTGCTGGGCAATGGCTCTGACGAGGCCATAGACCTCCTCATCCGCGCGACATGCGTGCCGGGCGAAAGCCGCATCCTCACCTTCACCCCGACGTTCGACATCTACGGCCTGGGCGCCGAAATCCACGGCGCCCACCACGACAGTGTGCCCCTGGGCCCCGGCTTTCGTTTCCCCACCGCTGCGGCCCTCGCGGCCCTCAGGCCCACTACGCGCCTCACCTTCGTGTGTACGCCCAACAACCCCAGCGGCAGCACCGTACCGCCCGAGGCCGTGCTGGCCCTGCTCGCTGCCCAGCAAGGGTTTGTCGTGGTTGACGAAGCCTACATTGAGTACCAGGGGCTGGCGCACAGCTGGCTACCCCGCCTGGTCGGGTACCCGAACCTGGTAGTGCTTCGCACCTTCAGCAAGGCCTGGGGGCTGGCAGGGCTGCGGCTGGGCGTGGCCGCGGGCCACCCTACGCTCATGCAGGTACTGGCGGCCATCAAAGGCACCTTTAACCTCAGCAGCCTGGTGCAGGTAACGGCCCTGGAGCTACTTGCCGACCCCGGTGCCCCCGCCCGCGTAGCGGCCCAGGTGGCTGCCCAGGTGGCCGAACGCGAACGCCTGGCAGCGGCACTGTCGGCGCTGCCGGGGGTCGTACGGGTGCACCCTTCCGATGCGAACTTCCTATTGGTAGAACTATCGGATGCCGAGACGGCCTACCGATCGCTGCTGGCGCTGGGCATCCTCACCCGCAACCGGAGCCGGGTGCCGGGGTGCGAAGGGTGCCTTCGGATTTCGGTCGGCACGCCTTCGGAAAACGATCGGCTTCTCGAGGCCTTACCCACGATTTTCCGATGAACCAGCTCCTCGTGCCACTGCCCGCCGTGGCTACCCACCAGGGCACCTTTGAGAGCCTGGTGCTGGCACCGGGCGCCTTTGCCGCACTGGGGGGCGCTTGCCGGTGGCGCTCGGCCGAGCTTGTACTCATCGCCCCGGCTACCGGCGCCATCGAGGCCCGGCTGGCCGGCTGGCTGGCCCAAGAAACTGGTGCCGCCGTGCACCTGGTAACCACCCCGGCCGACGCACGGGCCCTGGCCCCTGCCGCCCACCGCTACGTCGTTGCTACCGAGGGGCTTACCGCACTGCCCGGCGAAGTGGCCCTAACGCTGGAGGGGGGCTGGCCTGCCCTGCTACCCGCCCTGCGTGCCCAAGGCCGCCGGGCGGTGGTAACGCGCAAAACCCACGAAACCGACATCCGCATTGAGCTGACGCTCGACGGCACGGGGCAGGCCCAGATCCGCACCGGGCTTGGGTTTTTCGACCACATGCTCGACCAGCTCGCACGTCACGGAGGCTTCGACCTCACCCTCGAAACCCGTGGCGATTTGCACGTAGACGAGCACCACACCGTCGAGGACACCGCTCTGGCCCTGGGCGAGGCCTTTGCCCAGGCCCTGGCCGACAAACGCGGGCTGGCACGGTACGGCTTTACCCTACCCATGGACGATGCCCTGGCCCAGGTGGCCCTCGACTTCGGCGGGCGGCCCTGGCTCGTGTGGCAGGTCACCTTCCGCCGCGAGCGTATCGGCGATGTGCCCACCGAGCTCTTCAGCCACTTCTTCAAAAGCTTCGCTGACGCCGCCCGCTGCAACCTCAACATCCAGGCCCAGGGCGAAAACGAACACCACCTCATCGAAAGCATCTTCAAGGCCTGGGCACGCGCCCTGAAAATGGCCGTGCGTGTAGAGGGCGAGGCCTTACCCACCACCAAGGGCGTGCTATGAGGGTGGCCGTTGTCGACTATGGGGCGGGCAACATCCGCTCGGTCTTGGGGGCCCTGGAGCGGCTGGGGGCCGAGGGCGAGCTCACCGCCGACCCTGAGCGCATCCACAGCGCCGACCGCGTCATCTTCCCCGGCCAGGGCGAGGCCCGCACGGCCATGCGCAACCTTACCGCTGCCGGGCTGGTGCCCGTCCTGAAAAGCCTAACCCAGCCGTTTCTGGGCATTTGCCTGGGCATGCAGCTGCTGGCCCGCCACAGCGAAGAGGGCGACACCACGTGCCTGGGGGTGTTCGACCTCACCGTGCGGCGCTTCCCGCCCACCTCGGGCAAGGTGCCCCTGATGGGCTGGCTCGACCAAGCGACGAGCGCAGCCGACTGCCCGCTCTTCCGCGGCCTGCCCGATGCGTTCTACGCCTATTTCGTCCATAGCTACTACGTGAGCCTGGGCCCCGAAACCGCCGCCACGGCCACCTATGGGCTACCCTTTAGCGCCGCTCTGTGGCGCGGCAACACCTACGCCGTACAATACCACCCCGAAAAGAGCGCCGCAGCCGGGCAGCGCCTCTTAGATAACTTTTTGAAGGCCCCATGCGTGTAATCCCAGCCATAGACCTCATCGAGGGCCGGTGCGTGCGGTTGGCCCAGGGCGACTTCGGCAAGGCCGTGCGCTACGATGCCCAGCCGCTCGAGGTCGCCCAGCGCTTCGAAGACGCCGGGCTGCGCTACCTGCACTTGGTCGACCTCGACGGGGCCCGCACCGGCAGCGTGCAGAACTGGAAGACCCTCGAGCTGCTCGCCACCCGCACCCAGCTGCACATTGACTTTTCAGGTGGCCTAAAGACCGACAGCGACCTGCGCGTTGCCCTAGAAAGCGGCGCCCGGCAGCTGGTTATCGGCTCGGTGGCCGTCAAAGCCCCCGCCGACCTCGAACGCTGGTTGCTGGCCTACGGGCCCCAGGTCATCGTCCTCTCCGCCGATACCAAGGCCGGCCGGGTGGCCGTCTCGGGCTGGCAAGAAACCAGCCCGCTCGAGCTGCTGCCCTTTCTCGCCGGTTGGCACGGCCGGGGCATCGCTACCGCCATCTGTACCAGTATCGAGCAGGATGGTCTGCTGGCGGGCCCCAACCAGGCGCTCTACCAGTCGGTTAGGCATAAGCTGCCTGCGCTACAGCTCGTCGCTTCGGGTGGCGTGACGACCCTCGCTGACCTTGAGGCCCTGCGCGGCGCCGGGGTCATGGGCGCCATTGTCGGCAAAGCCCTGTACGAGGGCCGCCTGAGCGCCAAAGACCTCGCCAATTTTGAGGCCCAATGCTAACCCGGCGCATCATCCCGTGCCTCGACATCCACCAGGGCAAGGTGGTCAAGGGCATCAACTTTGAAAACGTGCGCGAGGTGGGCGACCCCATCGCGCTCGCCACCCGCTACGCCGACGAGGGCGCCGACGAGCTGTGCTTCCTCGACATCAGCGCCACCCACGAGGGCCGCAAAACCACCGTAGCCCTGGTGCGCGAGGTGGCCCGGGTGCTCAACATACCCTTCACCGTGGGGGGTGGCATTAGCTCGCTGGCCGATGCCGCAGCGCTACTCGAGGCCGGGTGCGACAAGGTGAGCATCAACAGCGCCGCGGTGCGCAGACCCGAGCTCATCGGCGAGCTGGCCGACCATTTCGGCAGCCAGTTTGTCGTGCTGGCCATCGATGCCAAACAGCTGCCCCAGGGGTGGACCGTGCACCTGGCCGGGGGCCGCGAAGCCACCGCGCGGGGGCTCTTCGAATGGGCCGCAGAAGGCGTGGCCCGTGGCTGCGGCGAAATTCTATTTACCAGCATGGACCACGACGGGGTAAAGCAGGGCTACGCCCTCGAGGCCACCCGGCAGTTGGCCCAGGCCGTGAGCGTGCCCGTCATTGCCTCGGGTGGGGCGGGCGCGCCCGAGCACTTCGCCCACGTGCTCGCCCCCGGGGGGGCCGAGGCCGCCCTGGCCGCCAGCCTCTTCCACTACGGCCAGCTTACCCTACCCG
>JANRLA010000037.1:0-12241 GCA_033763015.1 Bacteroidia bacterium | reverse complement strand
CCGCCCACCGGGAAGAGCGTGCGCGCCAGGCAGGCCTGGCTCACGCCCCAGAGCACGTAGCTCTGGTCTTTGTTCAGGTCGTGGCCCCGGCTGATGACGGCCCGGCCGTTTTCCTGGCGCAGTTGGGCGTAGTGGCCCGTGGCGATGTACTGGCAATCGAGCTTGTCGGCGCGCCGGAGTAGGGCCTCCCACTTGATGTGGGTGTTGCACAGCACGCAGGGGTTGGGCGTGCGCCCGGCGAGGTATTCTTCGACGAAGTTGTCGATGACGAAGCTGCCAAACTCCTCGCGGATGTCGAGGATGTAGTGCGGGAAGCCCCGGCGCACGGCCATTTCGCGCGCGTCGTTGATGCTATCGAGGCTACAGCAGCCGGTTTCTTTTTTCGTGCCGCCACTGCTGGCGTAGTCCCAGGTTTTCATCGTGATCCCCACCACCTCGTAGCCTTGGTTGTGGAGGAGGGCAGCGGTAACGCTGCTGTCGATGCCGCCGCTCATGGCGACCAGTACGCGTCCGTGGGTACTCATGGCTGGGGCGCCGGGGCGAGGAAAAAGTTCGCTGGCGCGGTTTGTGGGCCTATAACGGCACACGGGGCCAAAAAATTGGGTAACTTAAGGGAATGGAGCGTCATACAATTGAGCCCCTTGTGCGCAAACTATCGCACATAGACGCTGAAGCGGTCGACCAGGAACTATACGATGCCATGACCCCAACCGAGCGTTTGACAGAAGCCGATTTCTTACGCCACCAGTACATGCGCCTTAGGTATGGACGAGTCTATTTTCAGCGGGTTGTTAAATTTGTTAAACGAAAACCACGTTGACTACATGGTAGTGGGTGGCTATGCAGTTGTGGTGCACGGTTACCGCAGGTTCACGGGCGACTTAGACATTTGGTTTCGTGCAGCCCCCGAAAATGCCCAACGTATTCTGGATACTCTGGATGCCTTTGGCGTTGGTTCACTGCCGATTAGCCTTGCCGATTTGTTGGATACCGAGGGGTTTGTTCAGTTCGGGCGGTATCCCTACCGCGTAGACCTACTCAACACTATCGCTGGCATCACGTTTGAAGAAGCCTACGCGAACAAGGTTTTTATCCTGTACGAAGGCATTTCGATTCCATTTATCGGGCTGACAGATCTAATCAAAAACAAGGAAGCTTCAGGAAGGCCCAAAGACCTGAAAGATGCCAAGCAGCTTAAGAAAAAACACAAGCTGTAACCCAAGCCCCCCTATCGCGCGTTTGCCTCGGTAGTACACGCGGCGGGCGTTACGCCCCCAACCGTCGCCTAAGGCGCCAGGCCTGCCAGGCCGTAAGCGCGGCGTTGAAGAACACCGCCCCCAGCACCAGCAGCATGCCCAGCACCAGGCCCCAGCTCAGGTCGCGGTTCTCGCCCAAGAGCAGCGTGGCCAGTACAATGCCGTAGAGCGGCTCGAGGTTGATGGCCAGTATCATCTGGAAGGCGCTTAGGTGCCGTAGCGCCCGGATGGCAAGCTGGTAGGCGTAGTTGGTGCACAAAAACGCGAGCAGCGCCAGCCAGAGCCAGTCGAGCGGTTGGGGCAGCAGCCCGGCAGCGGGTTTGCCCCAGGCCGTTACCGCTAGGTAGCCCACCAGCAGCACAAACGAGCCGCTCATCTGCCAGAAGTTGATGACTAGGCCCGGGTAGCGGCTCACAATGGTTTTGTTCAGGATGCCCACCAGGGCCGAGAGCGCCGCGCTTAGGAGCGCGATGAGGATGCCCACGTTCGCCTCGGGCACAAACCGGAAGATGAGGTAGATGCCCAGTATGACAATGACACCCAGGCCCAGCTCGCGGCGCACAAACCGACGGCCGGTTATCAAAGGCTCAACCAGCGCCGTGATGAAGGTCGCCGAGGCCAGGCACACCAGCGTGACCGAGGGGCCTACGCGCTTAATGGCATCGAAAAACGTGATCCAGTGCACCACCAGTACCAGCCCGATGCCTACAATCGTGAGCACATCGCGCACGGGCAACTTGGGCGATTGGCGCTGCGCGCGCAGCCACACCCCAAACCCCAGCGCCGCCAGCCCCACCCGGTAGGCCACCAGCACAACACCCCCCAGGCTGATTAGGTCGCCCAGAATGGCCGTAAACCCAAAAAGAAAGACTGCGATGTGCAACTGAACCTGCGGGCGCTGCAGGGCGAGGGGGCCTAACCACACAATGGTGCCAATGTAACGGGTTTCTGGGCCTGATGCGTTCTGCAATTGAGTTGCAGGTGCTATACTTGCAACACTGTGGCATTTAGGAGCACATGGATAGCCGGGTGGGTGTGGGCGGTACTCCCGTTGTGTGCAGGTGCGCAGGTAGGCTGCGATACCCTACTCCGCCTACAGGTGCTCGAGTACCCCACCGCGCTACCGCTACCCTCGGCCCAGGTACACCAGCACTTCGCAGACGGCCAAGACCTGGAGTACCTGACCAACCTCGAGGGCGTGGCGTACCTCGACGGCTGCCGCGGCCCCTTTACCCTGCACATTGACCTACTGGGCTACGAAAGCCGCGACATCCCCAGCGATTCGCTGGGCACCAATCCTTGGGTGGTCTACCTCTACCCCACCCGCACCAGCGCCGACGAGGTTATTGTTACCGGCCAGGCCACGACCGTGCGCCAGTCGGCCACCGCAGCCACCCTGCAGGGTACCGAGCTGGCCCGCTACCAGGGCGGCACCCTCGCCGATGCCCTCGAGCAGCTGCCCGGGGTGGTGGCTCTTCGCACCGGCCCCACCATTGCCAAGCCCGTGGTGCACGGCCAGCAGGGCAGCCGCGTGGTGCTGCTCACCAACGGCGTACGGCAAGAAGCCCAGCAGTGGGGCAGCGAGCACGGGCCAGAAATCGACCCCTTCCTGGCCACCCAGCTCACCGTCGTGAAAGGCCCAGCGGCCCTGCGCTACGGGGGCGATGCCATTGGCGGCGTGGTACTGGTAGAGCCGCCCAGCTTGCCCACCCGGCCTGGGCTGGGGGCTGTGCTGCAAAGCGTGGGGGCGACCAACGGGCGCCTGGTGGCCCAATCGGCCCGTATCGAGGGCGCCCATGCCGCACTGCCGGGCTGGGCCTGGCGCCTGCAGGGCACTTACCGCCGCGCTGGCGATGTGAAAACGCCCGACTACTACCTGCGCAACACAGGGCTGGAGGAGGTCAACTTCTCGCTGGCGACAGGCTACCGCGCCACCCAATGGTCGGCCGAGGTCTTTTTCAGCCAGTTCGAGAGCCAGGTGGGCATCCTGGCCTTTGCCCACATCGGCAACCTCTCCGACCTCCAGCGGAGCATCGAGGCCGGGGCCCCCATCGTTACCACGGGGTATTCGGCGTCGCTCGACCGGCCCTACCAAGACATTCGCCACCGGCTTTTCAAAGCCCGCGCCGACTACACCCTGGGCCCCCAAACCCTGCTGCGCCTCACCTACGCCTGGCAGGTGAACCGCCGGGCCGAGTACGACCTGCACCGCAGCACGGCTACCGACCGCCCCGAGCTCGACTTTACCATCACCACCCACACCCTAGACCTGGGCCTCGCCCAGTCTGCGGCCCCCGGCCGCACCGGCCCCGAGGTCAGCGCCGGGGTAGTGGGCCTGTGGCAGCAGAACACCTGGTCGGGCCGTTTTCTTATCCCGTTTTACTACCGCGCGGCGCTGGGTGCCTACGCCCATGCCACCTGGCAGCTGCAGCGGCACACCCTCTCGGTTGGGGGCCGCTACGAATGGCAGGAGCTTGCACCCGAGTTCAACGAGGGCGGCCAGATTACGACCGTCTACCGGACCTTCCACCCCGTTACCGGCGCTCTGGGCTGGAGCTACCTGCTGGCCCCAGACCTGACCCTCCAAGCCGACCTCGGCCTGGCCGTGCGCGCGCCCTACGCCAACGAGCTGTACTCCGAGGGGGTCCACCACGGCTCGGGCATCTACGAGCGTGGCGACCCCAACCTGGCCAGCGAGCGTGCCCTGAAGGCCTCATTGGGGCTGGAACTTGCCCCCAACCCCAACGCCAGTGGGCTACGGCGTTGGCTCAGCGGTACCCTGCAGCTCTACCGCGACCAGGTGCTGGGCTACATCGTACTCGAGGGGCTGCCCGAGCCCATCCTCACCATCCGGGGGGCGTTCCCGTCGTTTTTCTACAGCCAGTCGGATGTCACGTTCTACGGGGCCGACCTGGCCCTACGGGCGACCATCGCCCCCCAGCTCAGCTACCGGGTAGAAGCCAGCTGGCTGCGCTCCCGCGATGCCAGCACCGGTTACGCGGCCCCCCTCACGCCCGCCGACCGCTACCGCCAGATCGTGCGCTACGAGCTGGGTACCCCCCTCAAGGGCCTCTCGGGCACCTACCTTGAGCTAAGCTCGCTTGCCGTGAGCCGCAGCCAGGGCTTTGCCCCGTACGGGGCGTTGCGGCCCGCCAGCCCCGAGTTTGTAACCGCCACCCGCGACTACGCCCCGCCGCCGCCCGGCTACCACCTGTTGGGCGTGGCCCTGGGGGCGACGGTGCACCTCGGCCCCAAGGTCCCGCTGGAGGTGAGCCTACTCGGCGATAACCTCTTCGATACCGCCTACCGCGACTACCTTGACCGCTTTCGCTACTACGTCTTGGCCCCGGGCCGCAACGTGCGCCTGCAACTGCGGCTACCCCTGGGTACCCTCCGCAGCTGATGTATTGACCCTTTTTTTCATCCTTTTCAACCCTCAAACCCTCATTCCTAACCCATGTTCTGCAAGCACCTACCCCTCGCCCTGTTGGCCGCAGGCCTGCTGCTGGGCACCACCGGCTGCAAAGACGACGACGCCCCCGAGCCCGCCAACGAAGAAGAGCTCATCACCACCGTTCGGCTTACCCTGACCCCCACCGGCAGCAGTAGCTCCATTGTCGTCGAGTGGCAAGACCTCGACGGCGACGGCGGCAGCGACCCCACCGTCGATAACCTTACGTTGGTTGAAGACCAGAGCTACACCTACACCATCGAGTTCCTCAACGAAGCCGAAAGCCCCACCGAAGACATCACCGAGGAGATCGAAGAGGAAGCCGACGAGCACCAGGTCTTTTACTTCGTCGGTACCCAGGCCGGGGCTGCATTTGGCGATGGCGGCAACGTCACGGGCAACATCGCCGTGACCGATACCGACAGCCGAGGCTGCCAACTGGGCCTGGCTGGTACCGTCACTTTCGAGAACATTGGCACCACCACCCTGCGCGCCGTGCTGCGCCACCAGCCCGGCAGCACCGGCAAGGAGAGCGTAAACTGTAGCACGACCCCCGGCGGCAACGTGAACCTGGGCAGCACCGACGTAGACGTGGCCTTCCCGCTTACCGTTATTGCTAACCTTGTAGCGAGCCCCGCCAATTAGGCTTCGGTGTACGAATGAGCCACGGGGTGCGTTTTCGGTACGTGATGCGTGTAGTCTGGGCATGCCTTGGGCTGCTGGTGGCCGCCTGCCAACCGGGCGCAGAGGTGCAGCCCACTGGCTCCACCGGGCCGCTGCGCCCCACAGGCATAACCCTGGCGTTTACCGACAGCGCCAACAGTGCCGACGTGCGCACCTACACCTGGCGTAGCCTGCCCACCGGCCAGGCCGCACCGGTCGTCAACTTAGAGGCCGACCGCACCTACAACTTTAGCCTTACCTACTTCGTAGACACCACCGGTACCGAAACCGTCCTGAACCCCCAGTTGGTGGAGCAGGCGGGCCGGTACCGGGTGTTTATGCTCTTCGATTGCCCGACGGGCACCCCGCCCGCGTGCCCCAACCACGACCTGCTCCTGCCCCGTTACAGCGACAGCGACGGCGCCGGGCGCTACCTGGGCCTCAGCGGCACGCTGCGCATAGACCCCGACGTGCCCAGCACCTCGGCCCAGCCCAAGCATGGGCCCGACGACCCCCACATCCTACGGTTGCTCTTGCAGTACCAGCCCGAGCCCAACGGCAAGGCCACTACGCCCCTGCCCGACGGCAGCCCCTTTGTCGGTACCACGGCCTTTGATGCCGGGTTCACGCTCCTGGTGGCCGAGTGACCTGCCAGAGCGGCAGTTTCTTCGCGCCCAATTGCACAAAACGGCGGCAGGAACGTTATTTGAACGTTACCTAACGCTCGCTTTCCGCAGCTAACTTCAACTATGAACAACTACTACGGACGGACCTGGGCCGACAACGCCCGCCCGTCGGAAATTCTGCCCGGCACCCTGGTCAACGCCTTCCTGCAACGGGTGTTCCTCATCATGGCCGCCGGCCTGGCCATCACGGGTCTTACGGCCTACTGGTTCTTCAGCATGACCTTCACCGAGGTCGAAGGCCAGCTGTTTGTCAACGAGTCGATGGGCTGGCTCCTGCAGGGCCCCATGCGCTGGGTTATCATGCTCTCACCCCTGGCCTTCATCCTGGTCATCAGCTTTGGCATTAACCGCATGGCCTACACAACGGCCAGTCTGGTGTTCGGGGCGTTTGCCTTTGTCATGGGCATCAGCTTTAGCTTCATTCTGGCGGCCTACACCACCACCAGCGTTGCCACCACTTTCTTTATCACCGCTGGTACGTTTGCAGCTATGGCCTTCTACGGCCTTACCACCAAAGCCGACCTCAGCAAACTGGGCTCTATGCTCATGATGGCCCTTTTTGGCATCATCATCGCCTCGGTCGTCAACTGGTTTGTGGGCAGTAGCACCCTCTCGTTCGCCATTTCCATCCTCGGGGTGCTGGTCTTTACCGGTCTAACGGCGTACGACGTGCAGAACATCCTGCGCACCAGCCTAACGATGGACGCCGACAGTGAGATGGCCAAGAAAGCCGCTATCCTGGGCGCGCTCACGCTGTACCTCGACTTCATCAACCTGTTCCTGTACCTACTGCGCCTGCTGGGTGCCCGCCGCGACTAACGGTTGGCTAGGCGCCGTGTACAAACGCAAACGGGGCCCACTGGGCCCCGTTTTTCATTCGCATCAACCCGAAAGGTTGATTAGTTCGGGTGGGCCACACCGTTGGTGTGGAAGTTGGGCTTGCGCTTTTCCAAGAAGGCGCTTACCCCTTCGCGGCCATCGGGGCTGACCATGCTTTGGGCGAACAGCTCGGCTTCGGTCTGGAAGCCACGGCCCACGTCGTCGATGCCCGCGTGTACACTTTGCAGGATGTGCTTGATGCTCGTGGCCGAGAATTGCAGGCACTTGTTCAGGAACTCAACGGTCTTGTCCAGCAGCTCGGCCGCAGGGTAGGTGTGGTTCACCAGGCCCAGGCGCTCGGCGCGCTCGCCTTCCAGCATTTCGGCGCTGAGCATCAGCTCAATGGCAATGGGCCGGCCCACCAGGCGTGCCAGGCGCTGCGTGCCACCGTACCCTGGGATAAGGCCCAGCTTAACCTCGGGCAGCCCGAAGCGGGCGTTTTCGCTGGCCGTGCGCATGTGGCAAGCCAGGGCCAGCTCGCAGCCACCGCCCAGGGCATAGCCGTTTACGGCGGCCACCACGGGTTTGGCTGCGTTTTCGATAAAGCCGTACAGACGCTGGCCACGCTGGCTCATGGCCACGGTCTGGGCCCAGGTCATGTCGGTAAACTCGGTAATGTCGGCGCCCGCGACAAAGGCCTTTTCGCCTGAGCCGGTGAGCACAATACCCCGGACGCTGGGGTCGCCCAAGGCGTCCATCAAAGCAACTTCAAGTTCGTCCAGCACCTCGCTGTTCAGCGCGTTGAGGACCTTCGGTCGGTTAATGAATACGATGCGTACCGCACCGCGCTGCTCGAGCAGCAGATGCACGAATGACATACCTACACTGGGGTTGGACAAGTGGTGACGAAGGAGGATTGACTAGCTACGCAACAGATTTTGGTTTGCTGAAGGAGGTAGCGTGTCGCTGTCCGCATCCTCCACTTCGGGCGTCAGGTAGTCGGTTACTTCGGTTATGCCTTGTATGTCCAGGATCGATTGGTGGTTTTCTTCCGTTTCGGCAAGAACTGAGTCAATAACGCGACTCAGCTCGTCCGGATTGTTTAGGGTAAGGCTTTGCTCGACCAAATAGTTCACCGTGTCTTCCAGGGTTGCTACCTGGATCTCGGCCATTTGTAGGTTTTCGCGCACGGCCTTGTTCTTCTCTACTCGCTTTTCCATCAGCGCCAGGCGCTTTTGGTACAGCGCCTTCACCTTTGGGTTGTCGGCCGCTTGCAGCTCCTGCAGCAGTTTGGCTCGTTCGCCGGGCAGGGTACTGCTCGATTCGCGGGTCAAAAACTCGCGGTAGCGCTCAATCTCGAAAAGCAGCTCAACGTAAAAGGCCTCCAGGGTTTCCACCTTGGCCGTGTAGCTATCGACAAAATACTCAGACGTCGAGCGGTTTTTCTCGAGGTTCTGGGCAATCTGGTGCTTCTTCTTGTACAGCTCGGTGTACTTCTCCAGTGGGGCCTTGCCCAGTTGGGTGAGGTAGTTCAGCGACTTTACCTGCGCCTGCAAGCGCTGGGTATCGGGTTGGCGCCGGGCGTTTACGGCCCGTACAAACCGGCGGTTTTGGGGCATCACGCCCAGGTACAGCATCTCTAGGCCCGCCGAGCCGAAGAGCACCGTGGCCGCCAGCCAGCTGGTATCAATGCCAAAGCCCAGCTTGGCCACCACCAGCGATAAAAACCCCACCGCAGCCGTGGCCAGGAACGTCAGGTTCACCGGCAGTGCAAACGCCTCTTTGGTGTAATTCACCAACGATTTGGTATCGATCGTCGAGGCTTTGGCCATTGCAATACCCGCTCACCGCGGTGCGCAAATATACGGGTTTCGCGGGGCCTTACCGCTCAGGCCCTTCGCCCGAGGGCGGGGTATCGGCCTCGGTAGGCGTCCCGGTGGGCTCATCCTCCACGCGCTTCATGACCTCGATGCCGCGGAACTTCTTGTCGTCGACCTTGCCATCGAGAAACGTATTGATTTTCTGGATGTTAAACGTCGAAACGATCTCGCCAAACTCGTTGATCTGGATGTTGAAGCCCTCTAGTTCGGGGTTTACCTGCGGCTTTTCGGTCTTTTTCGGTTTACGGCCCATGCGTGGCGGGGGTCAGGTTGAGTAAGGGGTAGTATAACAACAGTAAACCCCGGCCAAGGGTGCCCGCTAGGCGCTTTGGGGCACCGGTAGGGTGGCAACGGCAGCTTCGAGCCGCTCGGCGGTGGCGGGGGGGCCTAGCAGGACCATGATGTCCCAGAGCCCAGGGCCAGTGCCCAGGCCCGTGAGTGCCAACCGCAGGGCAGGCATCAGGCTGCCGGGCTTCTGCTGGTGGGCTTCGGCAAGGGCCTTGAAGCGGGCCTCGGCGTAGGCGGCATCCCACTGGGTGGCCGACCGGTAGTCCTGGGCCAGGGCCCCAAGTACCGTCTGCGCGGCAGCACTCCACTTTTTCTGGGCCACTTCGGGGTCGTAGCTGCGGGGCACCTCAAAGAAGAACCGGCCTTGCGCGACAAAGTCGTACACGAACGTGGCGCGTTCGCGCAGCAGCTCCAGCGCAGCTACCAGCCGCTCGTCGGGGGGGATGGGTAGGTCCTCCTGCGCTAGCAGCGCCTGCACCTGGGGCACAAAGCTGGCCACGGGCCGCTGGCGCAGGTACGTCTGCTGGAAGAACAGCCCCTTCTGGTAGTCGAACTTAACCCCGCTTTTGCCCACCCGCTCCAGGCTGAACACCTCGATCATACGCGCCAGGGTCATAAGCTCTTCGTCGTGGCCGGGGCTCCAGCCCAAGAGCGCCAGAAAGTTGATCACCGCTTCGGGCAGGTAGCCTTTCTCGCGGTACCCGCTCGAGATTTCGCCGGTGGTAGGGTCTTGCCACTGCAGCGGGAAGACCGGGAAGCCCAGCTGGTCGCCGTCGCGCTTGCTCAGCTTGCCGTTGCCATCGGGCTTGAGCAGTAGCGGCAGGTGCGAAAACGCCGGAGGGTCCCACCCAAAGGCTTGGTACAACAGCACGTGCAGCGGCGTGCTGGGCAGCCACTCCTCGCCCCGGATGACGTGCGTAATCTCCATCAGCCGGTCGTCTACGATGTTCGCCAGGTGGTAGGTCGGCATGCCGTCGCTCTTGAGCAGCACCTTGTCGTCCAGCGTGTTCGTCGAGACCGTTACCCAGCCCCGCACCGCATCCTGAAAGCGGATTTCCTCGTTGCGCGGAATCTTCATACGCACCACGTAGGCTGCACCCGCCGCCAGCCGCCGCGCAACCTCATCGGCCGGTAAGGTGAGCGAGTTGTGCATGCTTTCGCGGGTTATGGCATTGTACTGCCAGTTTTTCATGCCCGCCGCCTCGGCCCGGCTGCGCATGGCCTCGAGCTCCTCCTCAGTGTCGAAGGCGTAGTAGGCGTTGTCGTTGGCAATGAGCTGCTCTACGTACTGGCGGTAGATGGGCTTGCGCTCGCTTTGGCGGAAGGGCCCATACTTCGGGTGGGCGTTGTCCAGGTGCGGGCCGTGGTCAAAGCGAATGCCCAGCCATTCCAGCGCCTCTACGATGTAGGCCTCTGCGCCGGGTACGTACCGGGTCTGGTCGGTGTCTTCAATGCGCAGCAGAAATTCACCGCCGTGGTGGCGGGCAAATAGGTAGTTGTAGAGCGCCGTACGCACCCCGCCAATGTGCAGCGGGCCGGTAGGGCTAGGGGCAAAACGCACACGAACCGACATGGGGGCAAAAGTACAACCTGCACGGAGGGTCTTCATTTTCATTCTGAATTGAAAATTTGAGCACCTTTACATCACCAGAACCAGCCCGTCGGCGTTTAACCTATCAATGGTACACCCCCCCGCCCAGACCCGTACGGCCCTGGAAGAAGCCACCCACCGCTTCGTAGAGGCCTGGGGCAACATGGCCTCCGCCTGGGGCATCAGCCGGACCATGGCCCAGGTCTACGCCCTGCTCTATGCCAGCCACGAGCCCCTCGATACCGACCACATCATGGCCGAGCTCGACATCAGCCGCGGCAACGCCAACATCAACCTGCGCAAACTCATTGAATGGGAGCTCGTACGGAAGGTCGAGGTGGCCGACCCTCACACCCGCAAAGAACACTTCGTCGCCGAAAAAGACGTCTGGGCCCTCACCACCCGCGTCATCCGCGAGCGCAGCGAGAAAGAACTCAAGCCCGTAGCCGCCTACCTCACCGAGGTCGGGGCCCAGCTCTCAGAACGGGCCAATGGCCGCCTGACCCCCGAAGAAGACGAGTTCAAGCGCAACCTCGAGGCCATGAGCAGCTTCCTTCGGCTGTTCAACAGCCTCACCGAGCGCCTCTTGCCCCTGCTCGAAAACCGCAACCAGAAGCAGCTCGAAACCATCCTCAAACTGCTGCCCACCGGCAAAAGCTAAACCCCCATGGCCCGGAGCATCCCCCAGCAAACGGCGTTCATCCTGCGCGACCTTCACGCCCGCGAGGGCATGCGCCTGGCCTGGTACCGGCAGGTAGAGCGCCGCGAAGAATTCCTGCGCACCCTGCGCGAGCGCAAGAGCAGCCACCAGGCCTTCCTCAACGACCTCATGCGCCGCCGAGGGCTTAAGCCTGCGTGGTACGCCCCCGCTTTGTGGTGGTTGGGTGGGGCGTTCGGGTTTTGTACCGCCCTGTTGCCCGCCCGTACGGGGGCCTGGGTGGAGCAAACGCTCGAGCGCTGGATTCTGCTGCGCTACGAGCGCTACCTGCACCAACTGCGCCTGAAGTTTAACCTGCGCAGCATGATCGAAGCCATTGCCCTACAGCGCCTGCCGCACACCGAGCCAGGCACCGACGTGCTAATCGCCCTCGAGCAGTTCCTCGGTGAGCAGCAGCGCCTGATCGAGGCCCGACGCCTGCCTGCCTAAGCAATCATGCGCGCCCGCTCCTCGGGGCTGGGCAACTTGCACGACTCGGCGTGGCCAAACCACGCGAACCGGTTACGGGCAATCCAGTCGTATGCCCCGTGGCGCAGCACACGGGGTACCAGGTACCCCAGCCATGCCACGGCGAAGACACCCCCCAGCAGCCGACCGGCCCGTAGGGCCATGTCCGACTTGAGGTACACCCGGTTGCGGTACACCAGCACGGCCGAATCGAGCGCACGGGGGTCTACCCCCAACGGCCCCAGCAGCGTCTGGGCAAGCTCCGACTGCAGGGTACAGAAGCGAAAGCGGCCCCTGCGGTCGTGGCGCAGCACTACCTGCACACTGCGGCTACAAAACCCGCACGTACCATCGTAAAACAGTGTTGGGCCCGCCAGTACCTGTTCCGGGGTAGCTTTCATACGTAGTAAACGCTAGCTCCGTAGGGTTAGTTGGCCAGGAT
>JANRLA010000036.1:0-11104 GCA_033763015.1 Bacteroidia bacterium | reverse complement strand
CCCCCAGCCCACAGGTACAGCTCATTCGGCTGAACCGGCCCAAAGAGCTCAATGCCCTCTCGACGGGGCTCATGCACGAACTGGCCACCGCCGTAGCCGCCGCCGATGCCACCGAGGCCGTGCGGTGCATTGTGCTTACGGGCAACGAACGGGCGTTTGCCGCCGGCGCCGATATCGGCGAGCTGGCGAGCGCCACCCAGGTGGGCACGGTGCTCTCGGACCGGTTCGAGAAATGGGAGGCCCTGCGGCGGACCAAAAAGCCCCTCATCGCTGCCGTGAGCGGCTTCGCGTTGGGTGGCGGCTGTGAACTGAGCATGCTCTGCGACACCATTGTGGCCAGCGAAACAGCCCAGTTCGGCCAGCCCGAAATCAAAATCGGCACCATCCCCGGGGCCGGGGGCACCCAGCGCCTCACCCACGCCCTGGGCAAAGCCAAGGCCATGGAGCTTATCCTGACCGGGGGCATGCTCTCGGCCACCGAAGCCCTGCAGCACGGGCTGGTGTGCCGCGTAGTGCCCGTAGAGCTCTACCTGACCGAGGCGCTACGCCTGGCCGAGCAGATTGCAGCCCTGCCGCCCTACGCTGTCCGTATGGCCAAGGCCGCCGTCAACCAGGCCTTTGAAACGAGCCTTACCGAGGGCCTGAAATCGGAGCGCGGACATTTTTTTCTTACCCTGGGCACCGAAGACCAGCAGGAAGGCATGCGGGCCTTTATCGAAAAACGCAGCCCCACCTGGAAGGGCAAGTAACTGGTTGCCAAGGCCTTGCAGCTTATACGCACGTAATTTTACGTAGGCAGTTCTACAGGTTATGCCCTAGGGTAGATGTGTTAAGAGTATACGAAAAGCAAACCTGTGGATGAAAAACGGGGTTTAGACACTGTCTAACTTCAGGCTGGTACGGAATTTTCTTACGTAATTTCGGAAGTGACCATGGACGATTTCGCCACGCACCTGGTGTCGGAGCTCCGACAAGTAAACCGCACGTACTCGTGGAACGAGGACGAAAAGGCGGTCTATGTCGAGCTTTTCGACAACATCGACCCGCTGGTGGTGTGGGGAATCGAGCAAAAACTGGAACGTATCCGCGAAATCGCGGCTCAGGGTGCCAAGAAGCACCGCATACCGCTGTACTAGCGGCAGTCGGCTATTAGCTCCGCAATACGGTTTTAGCTAACTTAGGTGTACAGTGGCCCGTACGCTATTCTAGACGCCGAAACGTTACAATGGTATGGCAGACGACAGGCTGGTAGAGCTCATCTCGGAGCTACTGATCGAAACCAAGGCGCAGAACCAACGCATTGATTCACGCTTTGAGCGTATGGACGAGCGTTTCGAGCGCATGGAGGAGCGCTTTGAGCGTATGGACGGGCGGCTAGAGAAACTGGAACTCCAGCAGATCCGCACCAACTTCGTGCTGGAGGGCATCCAGAAGACGCTGGAAGAAGTGCTCGACCGGCTGGATTTCGACAACGTGCACTACGACACCGCCGTAGACATCGAACTCGACGGCACGCTGCATCCGGGCATCATCCGCCGGAAAAAACCCTAGCGGTAGCGGCTGGGCCGGCTGTCGCCATCCTCGTCGTCATCGTCGTCGGCCAAGGCGCTGGGGTTGAACAGGCTGCCGAGCATGTCTTTGAACTGCAGCCCAATCTCGAGCCGGTGCTTGCTCAGGAGCGAGTACTCGGCCATGCCGTGCAGCAAAAACTCAAGCCATAATAGGCGCTCGGTGCCTTTCTTACCAGGCTGTAGGGCATCGAGCAGCTTTTCGAGGCCCGGCACACCCTTCAGGGTCTTCTCGTACGCGCGTTCGTTTTGCTGGCGGGTCAGGTCAACGGTATTGCCCGCGTTGAACCAGCCCACTACGGCCTCGTAGGGGCTGTCTTTCTTGCTGCGCTTGAGCTTCTCGGGGTCTGGAAAGTAGCGGGCAAACTGGGTCTTGATGGCCAGGCTGATGAGCG
This sequence comes from Bacteroidia bacterium, assembly GCA_033763015.1. Lineage (GTDB taxonomy): Bacteria > Bacteroidota > Bacteroidia > J057 > JANRLA01 > JANRLA01. Next base: position 9,141 of record JANRLA010000036.1, on the reverse strand, counting down.
ATTGGGCCACCTTGTGGGCCCCTTCCTGCTCGCCCTCGTACACCAGCTCTACCTTACCGGTAACCGATGGCACGGCGCCGTAGAGGTCGGTGAGGCGCACGGCCGTCTTGGTTTCACCGGCCAGGAGCATCCGCCGCTCGGCGGCCGAGACCAGGTTTTCGTACGCCGAGATGGTGAGCCGCGCCGAGACACCCGACTTGGGGTCTACGTATTCGCTGTGCCGGGCCTCGAAGGCAATCTGTTCGACGAGCTCCTGCACCAGGGGGTCTACGTGCACGGCGGTGCGCTGGGCCTCGGCCAGGTGGGCCTCCTGCTGGGTGATGGCCTGCCCGGTGGCCAGGTCTTTGGGGTAGTGGGTAAGAATCTGGCTCTCGATGCGGTCTTTGAGCGGTGTAACGATGGCCCCGCGGTTGGTGTAGTCTTCGGGGTTGGCGGTAAAGACAAACTGGATGTCGAGCGGCAGGCGCAGCTTGAACCCGCGCACCTGGATGTCTTCCTCCTGCAGGATGTTGAAGAGCGCCACCTGGATGCGGGCCTGCAGGTCGGGCAGTTCGTTGATGACGAAGATGCCTCGGTGGGCACGGGGTACGAGCCCAAAGTGCAGCGTACGCTCGTCGGCGTAGGTGAGCTTTTGGGTGGCGGCCTTGATGGGGTCGAGGTCGCCAATGAGGTCGGCGACCGATACGTCGGGGGTGGCCAGCTTTTCGGTGTAGCGGTCGGTGCGGTGCAGCCAGCCGATGGGGGTGTCGTCGCCGGCCTGCGCCACGAGGTCGCGGGCGTAGCGCGAGATGGGCTGCAGGGGGTCGTCGTTGATTTCGGAGCCGGCGATGTAGGGGATGTACTCGTCGAGTAGCTCGGTGAGTTGCCGCGCGATGCGGGTCTTGGCCTGGCCACGCAACCCCAGCAGCAGGATGTTGTGCCGCGAGAGCAGGGCCGTCTGCAGCTCGGGAATCACTGTTTCGTCGTAGCCCAAAATGCCCGGGAACACCCGCCGCCCGCTCTTCAGCGCCGCAATGAGGTTGGCGCGGAGCTCGTCTTTGACCGATTGGGTGCGGTACCCCGCCGCTTTGAGCGCGCCAAGGGTCGTGAGTTTGTCAGGAGAAAAGGGCATGGTTAGGGGCTAAACCAAAAAACGATTCGAATAGATTCAGGTGGCCTATTGATGTTTGGTCGCTTGATGTAAATAGGCTCAGTCCCGAAATGGGCTCTCTCAAGTCTGATTAGGTGAAAATGTTGATCGGGCTGAAAAGGATCAAAGCTACTTTTAATCGAAGCCTTGGTCATAATTTCCGAAAAATACTCTACTGAATTTATTAGTTCTTTTTTAGACACGACACGTTCGTGCGCATTTCTTGCATTCTTGGTTTCATAAAAATCATCATACATGCCCATATCGACTTCTAGAAAGTCCTTCAGTGTTAGCCAACTGTGCCCATAGGCACTACCCACAAGTTGGGAATGACATTTTGCGACCAGCGGCGAAATGTTTCCGGGTAGCCCCCTAGGCTCAGAAATTGGCGGAATCCCCCAATCATTACGCACTCCAGCTAAAAGGGCATACACGCTATAGTCCCTATGGGAAAATATCGATTGAGTCCAAACTTCATTTTTGTCTTCAACCCAAACATCACAACTTGACCAAGACTCCAGAGGCTGAAAAGAAGAATAATCACGCTCCTCAAGGAACATATAAATATCTAACCCCATTACAGTTGTTTATTTAATGCTACTCAGCGGCAACTCAAACCCCGGCAGTACGTCTTCGCCGCTCAGGGTGCGGTCAAAGCCCGTAACCACTTCGTGGGGCTGGCCGGGGCGGTGAATGTAGACGGTCTGCTCAATGGGGTCTAGGAGCCACGCGAGCCGCACGCCGAAGGCAAGGTATTCTTCCATCTTAGGCAGCAAGTCTCGGATGCTACCGTCGCCGATGCGGTCTGACTTGCTCCGGATTTCGAGTACAAAGTCGGGGCACAATGGCGGGAAACCCTCCTGCTGCGCCGTGGTCAACGCATCAAACCGCTCCTTGCGCACCCACGCCGCATCTGGGCTCCGGACTACCGCAGGGCTGAACCGAAAATTGGTGGACGAGTCGAATACATAGCCCGTACCCGCTGCTTCGGCCCAGTTAACTAATAGCCTGGTTATCAGTGCATTAATGCGGCCCGTTCGGCCCCCGGTTCCTCCCACGATGTTCAGGGTATTGTCAGCGTTGGTTTCGATGCGGTAGGCCCCCAGCGCCTGTTCAAGCTCCAGCAGGGCCTCGTCCGTTAGGCCTGCCACCGGTCCGCAGACCAAGAACCCTTCGGTTTCGACGAGCGGTAGTAGCGTTTGTAGCGTGGCGAGCGGCTGCACTAGCGTACGGTTTTGCGGCGGTTGCGGATGAAGTCTTCGAAAATATAGCTGCCCAGCCCATCGAGGGTGCTGTAGTAGGCCCGGCCCTGGTTGGTCTCGGTAAACTCGTGCACAAACCGCTGTAGGTAGGGGTCGCGGGCAATCATGAAGGTGGTGATGGGTATTTTGAGGCGCCGGGCCTGGGCCGCCATGTTCAGGGTCTTGTTCACCACTTTACGGTCGAGGCCAAAGCTGTTTTTGTAGTAGCGGCCGTTTTCTTTCAGGCAGGTGGGTTTGCCGTCGGTGATCATGAAGATCTGCTTGTTGGGCGTTTTGCGGCGGCGCAGGAGGTCCATGGCCAGCTCAAGCCCGGCGGTGGTGTTGGTGTGGTAGGGGCCCACCTGCAGGTAGGGCAGGTCTTTGACCTCGATGGGCCAGGCGTCGTTGCCGAAGACGATGATATCGAGGGTGTCTTTGGGGTACTTGCGCGTGATGAGCTCGGCCAGGGCCATGGCCGTCTTCTTGGCGGGGGTGATGCGGTCTTCGCCGTAGAGGATCATGCTATGGCTGATGTCGATCATCAGCACGGTGCTGGTGATGGTCTTGAACTCGCGTTCGGCGACCTCGAGGTCGCGTTCCTGAAGGCGGAAGTCGTCGAGGCCGTGGTTGACCTGGGCGTTGCGGATGCTCTCGGTGAGCTGCAGGTCTTCGAGGCGGTCGCCGAATTCGAAGGGCCGGATGTCGGCCGTGGGCTCGTCGCCCTGGCCGGTGTAGGGGCTGTGGTGCTGGCCGCCGGAGCTTTTCTTGAGCTTGCCAAAGATGTCTTCGAGGCTTTGCTGGCGGATGGCTTGCTCGCTGCGGGCGGTGAGCTGAAAGGTGCCCTCGCCCTCACCGTCGTCGCGCAGGTAGCCTTTGGCCTTCAGGTCTTCAATAAAGTCGCCCATGCCGTAGGCGTCGTCGGTAAGGCCGTGCTGGCGGTCGAGCTGGTTCATCCAGTCGAGCGCTTCGCTGACATCGCCACTGGTGTAGGTGAGTAGCTCTAGAAACAGCCGCAGGAGCTTTTCGAACGAAGCGCCGCCGTCGTCGTGGGGGATGTACTGGGTAAAGCGAATGCCGAGCATAGCAGGGTGTAAACTACGGGTAGAACGCCCACCCCGCGGCTTTGGTTGTGCGCACCCCTAGGTACTTGTGCAGTTTGTGTAGTTTTGCAGCCCTGTGAAGCAGTACGTACTGGCCGCCACCGTAGCGGCAGGCATTGTGGTAGGGCTTACCCAAACGGGGTGCAACCCTGTGACCAAGCTCGCGCGAAGCCCCCTGATTGCCGACCGCGACTCGGCGGCGTTTGCCCTCTACCGTGCGGGCAAGTATGCCAATGCCAGTTTGCTTTTCGAAGAGCTGCTGGGTGTGTACCGCAACACCCCTCGCGCCGAAGAGATCCTGTACTGCTACGCCACGAGCCTCTTTCGCAGCCGCGATTACATCTCGGCCGGGCACCACTACCAAACGTTGGCCGAGCAGTACAGCAACGGTAAGTACGCCCAAGAGGCCCTCTACACCGTAGGGATGTGCCATTATAACCTGGCCAGCGACTTCGACCTTGACCAGGCCGAGACATTAAAAGCCATCGAAAGCTTTCAACTGTTCGTGGGGGTCTACCCCGACGCGCCCCAAGTGAAAGAACTCAACGACCGGGTGCGCGAGCTGCGCGACCGGCTGGCCCGAAAGTCGTTTTACAACGCCGAGTTGTATTACAACATCGGCCAGTACAAAGCCGGGGTGACGGCAGCCAAGGTGACCATGGCCGAGTTCCCGGACTCGAAGTACCGCGAGAACGCGCAGCTGCTGCTCTTCCAGAGCCAGACGGCCTACGCCGAGAATAGCATCCCCGCGCGGCAGCGCGAACGCTTTACCGAGGCGCTTACATACTACAACCAGTTTGTGCGCCGTTACCCACAGAGCAAATTTTTACGCGAGGTCGAGCGGCTGAAAGCCAACATAGACCGCCAATTGGAGCGGTTGCCACCCGCGTAACCTTTAGCACCGATTCTACCCTACCTACCCGCCACCCCATGGCCTCTCCGAACATCCAGCCCCTCGACGTACTGAAGCTCACCGATGAGACGGGCAACGTGTACAAGTCGATTGCCATCCTGGGGCTTCGTGCCAACCAGATTTCGGCGAAAATGAAAGCCGAGCTGAACGAAAAACTGGCCGAGTTCACGGTCAATACCGATTCGCTGGAGGAAGTGGTCGAAAACCGCGAGCAGATCGAAATCGCGAAGCACTACGAAGCACTGCCCAAGCCCACCCTCCTGGCGCTGGAAGAGTTTCTCAATGGCGGCACCTTCTTCGAAGCCCCCGAAGAGCCGACCGAATAACTCGCCGCCGCACTAGGGTGCTACCTTCGCAGGCGTGACACTGTCGGGCAAAAAAATTGTACTGGGCGTTAGTGGCAGCATTGCCGCCTACAAAGCTGTGGTACTGCTGCGCGAACTGCAGCAGTCAGGCGCCGAGGTGAAGGTCGTACTCACGGCGGCGGCGGCCCGGTTTGTGGCCCCACTTACGTTCGAGACGCTCTCGCGCTACCCCGTTTTTCAAGACCTCTGGGCCGACGGCACCAGCTGGGTAGAACACGTGCACCTGGCCGAATGGGCCGATGCCTTTGTGGTGGCCCCCGCCACTGCCAATACCCTGGCCAAGCTGGCCCACGGGCTCTGCGACGATGCCCTGAGCGCCGTGGCGCTTTCGGCGCGGTGCCCGGTGCTGGTGGCCCCGGCCATGGACCTGGAGATGTACCGCCACCTGCAAACCCGCCGCAACCTCGAGGCGCTCAAGGCCGCGGGCGTTACCGTGGTGAGCCCCGGCAACGGCTACCTGGCCAGCGGGCTGGAAGGCGAAGGCCGCCTGGCCGAGCCCGCCGAGATCGTCGAGGCCCTGCGCGCCCGCCTGACCACACCCCTGCTGCGCGGCAAACGCGTACTCATCAGCGCCGGGCCCACCCAAGAGCCCATCGACCCGGTGCGCTACATCGGCAACCGCTCGACCGGCAAAATGGGCATCGCCCTGGCCGAGGCCGCTGCGCGCCTGGGCGCCGACACCACCCTGGTGCTGGGCCCCACCCACCTGGCCCCACGGCCGGGGTGTGGCAAGCTCACGGTGGTACGGATTGAGACCGCCGAGGACATGTTCCGGGAGATGACCCAGCGGCAAGCGCACGCCGACTGCATCGTCATGTCGGCGGCCGTAGCCGACTTCCGGCCCCGCGAGGCGCTGAGCCACAAAATCAAGAAAGAGGCCAAAGCCAGCGGCCTGGCGCTCGACCTGGTCAAAACCCCCGACACCCTGCGCCACCTGGGCGAGCACAAGCCCGAAGGCCAACTGCTCGTCGGCTTCGCCCTCGAAACCAACGACGAGGAGGACAACGCCAAGCGCAAGCTCTACGAAAAGCACCTCGACCTCATCGTTCTCAATTCGCTCAACGACCCCCAGGCAGGCTTTGGCTACGACACCAACCGCGTGACGCTGCTGCACCGCAGCGGCGAGGTAGAGCGCTTTGCGCTCAAGCCCAAGACCGAGGTGGCCGACGACATCCTGGCCGCAGCCGCGCGCTACCTACGGCCCGGCGTTTCGGTCTAGTTTGGGTGTGGTTTCAGCGGTAGTTTCGTGCAATGCGATTCGTCTGGTACAGCCTAGCCCTCGCCCTCTTGCCGCTGGCCGCCGCGCAGGGGCAGGAACTTAACTGCCGCGTCTCGGTGCAGGTCACGACCGTGCAGGGCGTAGACCGCAGCATTTTCCAGCGCATGGAGACCGACATTGCGCAGTACCTGAACAACCGCCGGTGGACTACCGACGTGTACCAGGCCAGCGAGCGCATCAACTGCTCCATCACCATCCTCATCTCCACCGCAGATCTGCCCAACAACCGGTACGAGGGCACGGCCCAGGTGCAGGCCACCCGGCCGGTGTACGGCAGCAGCTACGAGACGGTGAGCTTCAACTTCCAGGACCGGTTTTTCAGCGTGGTGTACGCGCCTTTCCAGGCCCTCGATTACTCCGAGGCCGCTTTCACGGGCAACCTCACGGCGCTGCTCAACACCTACGCGCTGCTCATTTTGGGCTTCGACTACGCGAGTTTTAGCCCTGGGGGGGGCATCCCCTACTTCCAGCGGGCCCAAAACATGGCCAACCTCGCGGCCTCGAGCAGCGGCCAGGGCTGGCGGGCCAACGATGGCCGCAACACCCGCTACTGGGTCGTCGAAAACCTGCTGAACAACGCCTACCGGCAGCTGCACAGCCTGATCTACACCTACCACCGCGAGGGCCTGGATCAGATGGCCGAAAAGCCCAAAGAGGGCCGAGCCGCCATCGTGCGGGCGCTGCGCGAGCTGCTGGGCATCTTCCAGAGCAACCCCGATGTGTACTTAGTGCGGGTGTTTTTGGATGCCAAGACCTACGAGCTGGCCAACCTGATGAAGGGCGCCCCACCCGAGCAACAACAGGAGCTGCTCGACATCCTCCGGGTACTCGACCCCAGCAACCTGGGCACCTACCGGCAGGCCCTACGCCAACCCAATGGGTAGCCGCACCCACCGACACCACGTGGTAGCCGGGGTGCCGGCGCAGCTGCCGGCAGTGGGCACGGCGGTAGAAGTGGTACGCACCGACGGCACGACACTTGCGGGTACCGTTACTGCCGTCTCGGCAACCGAGATTACAGTCCGCTCGCTGGCCGCGCGGTGGTACAATAGAAGCTCACACACCCACACCCTGCGGTGGGCAGAGGCCAGCGAGTGGACCCAGCTGGCGTTTACGGCGTACTAACGGGGCCCGCTACGCCCCGCACGACTCGCAGTTGGGGTCGTCTACGGCGCACGAAACGCCCACCAGTTGGCCCATGGGCAGGTTCTGCTGCTGCCGCAGCTCGTTGGGGTCGAGCGTAAACTTGATGGCCTGGGCCGCGGGCCGGGTGCGCAGGTAGTACACACCGGTTTTCAGGCCCCGCTGCCAGGTGTAGAAGTGGAGCGAGGTGAGCTGGCTAAAGGTGGGCTGCTCGAGAAAGACGTTCAGGCTTTGGCTCTGGCAAACGTAGGGGGCGCGGTCGGCGGCCAGATCGATGAGGGTGCGCTGCTTGAGCTCCCACACGGTTTTGTAGCGGTCTTTGAGCGTCTGGGGCAGGTCTAGGTGCTGCACCGAGCCATCGGCGGCCATCAGGGCCCGGAGCATGGGCTTGCCCCACAGGCCCAGGGATTCGAGCTCGTGCACCAGGTGCCGGTTAAGAAGCACAAACTCGCCGGAAAGCACCCTGCGCAGGTACAGGTTGCTGGTGTAGGGCTCAAAGCACTCGGTGTTGCCCAAGAGCTGCGAGGTGCTGGCGGTGGGCATGAGGGCGATGAGCAGGCTGTTGCGGGCGCCGTGGCGGGCCAGCTCGGCGCGCAGGGCGGGCCAATCCCACCGGGGGCTGGGGGTTACGCCCCAGAGGTCGCACTGCAGCGTGCCCTCTGCCAAGGGCGAGCCGGGGTAGCTGGGGTAGGCGCCCAGGGCCTGGGCACGGGCCACGCTGGCGGTAAGGGCCCCGTGGTAGAGGGTCTCGAAGATGGCGGTGTTGAGCGTGGCGGCGTCGGGGCTTTCAAAGCCGATTTTGAGGCGGTGGAAGCAGTCGGCCAGGCCCTGCACCCCGATGCCGATGGGCCGGTGGCGTGCATTGCTGCGCTGGGCCTCGGGCACGGGGTAGAGGTTGCGGTCGATGATGCGGTCGAGCGCGTGGGCCAGGTGCTGGGCGACGGCATGGAGGGCCTCGAAATCGAAGGCCCTGCCGTCTACAAACGCGCTAAGGGCCACCGAGGCCAGGTTGCACACCGCGACCTCGTCGGGGGCGGTGTACTCGACAATTTCGGCGCAGAGGTTACTGCCTTTTAGCGTGCCCAGGTGCCGCTGATTGCTCTTGGCGTTGCAGGCGTCTTTGTAGAGCAGGTAGGGCCCGCCGGTTTCGATCTGGGCCTCGAGGATGGCGTGCCAGAGCTTGCGGGCGGGCAGGGTCTGGAGCGCTGCGCCTGCGGCTTCGTAGCGTAGGTAGTGGGCCCTAAAGGCCTCGCCGCAGGTTTCGGGCAGCTCGGGCACCTGCTCGGGGCTAAAGAGCGACCAGGGGCCGTCGTCGCGCACACGCTCGAGCAAGAGGTCGGGCACCCAGAGGGCGTAGAACAGGTCGCGTGCCCTGAGTTCCTGGGCGCCGGTGTTCTTCTTCAGGTTCAAAAAATCGAACACATCGGCGTGCCAGGGCTCGAGGTACACTGCAAAGGCGCCTTTGCGCTTGCCACCGCCTTGGTCTACGTACCGCGCGGTCTCGTTGAACACCCGCAGCAGGGGCACCAGCCCCCCGCTTACGCCCCCGCCAGGCCGCGGTTGGCCTGCGGCGGGCAGGGTGTGCACCGAAAGGCCCACGCCCCCGGCCAGCTCAGATATCTCGGCGCAGCGGGTGAGGCTCTCGAAGATGGCCTTCACCGAATCGGTCTGCAGGGTCAGGAGGAAGCAGGACGAAAGCTGCGGCCGACGGGTGCCAGCGTTGAAAAGCGTGGGCGTGGCGTGGGTGTAGAGCTTGCGGCTGAGCAGGTGGTAGGTCGTCTCGGCAAAGGCCAGGTCGTCGGGCGAAATGCCGAGCGCGACCCGCAACAGGGCCTGGTGGGGCCGCTCGCGCACCGCGCCGCCTACGCGTAGGAGGTACGAGCGCTCGAGGGTGCGTACGGCAAAGTAGTCGTACGTAAAGTCGAGCCGAGGGTCTGCCCACGCAGCCCAGCGCTCGGGCTGGGTGCGCAG
>JANRLA010000035.1:0-5461 GCA_033763015.1 Bacteroidia bacterium | reverse complement strand
CAACCCCCCCCGGTACCTGCCACTGCTCGAGATCATACCGGGCCCGGCAACCGACCCGGCGGTGATTGATTTTCTGATGCACTACGGCGACCTGTACCTGGGCAAGCGCACCATTCTGTGCAAAGACACGCCAGGGTTTATCGGCAACCGCATCGGCATCTTCGGGTTTATGGACCTGTTCTATGCCGTCGAAAAACATGGGCTGACGGTTGAGGAGGTCGATAAACTGACGGGCAAACTCATTGGCCACGCGAGCAGTGCCACCTTCCGCACCGCCGACCTGGTGGGGCTGGATACGGCGGTAAAAGTGGCCGAGGTGCTCTACAACGGTGCCCCGAACGATGAGCGCCGGAATGTATTTCAGCTGCCCGGCTTCGTGCAGAAGATGATTGAGCAGAAGAAGTATGGCGACAAGACGGGCGAGGGCTTTTACAAACTAATTAAAAGCAAGGAGGGCAAGGAGATCCTGAGCCTGGACATCAAGACCCTGGAGTACAAGCCCCAAATCAAGGTGAAGAGCCAGGCGCTGGAAGCGGCCAAGCTGCCCGAAGATACGCCGGGGAAAATCCGCGCGCTGGTAGGTGCCACCGACACCCACAGCGCCTTTTTGAAGGACATGTATTACGGGTTGTTTGCGTATTGCGCCAACCGCATCCCCGAAATAGCCGACCACCTGTTCCAGATCGACCAGGCCATGGAAGCGGGCTACGGCTGGACGTACGGGCCGTTTGAAACCTGGGATATCCTGGGCGTACGCACAACCGCCGAGGCCATGAAAGCGGGCGGCTTTACCTACGCTGCGTGGGTAGACCAGATGCTGGCCGCGGGCCACGAGACCTTTTACCGCACCCACGGCGGCCGCAAACAGTACTACAGCCAGCTGAGCGGCCAGTACGAGAACATCCCCGGCGGTGAAGCCTTTATACTGCTCGATGCCCTGCGGACGACCAACGTGGTGTGGCAGAACAGCGGCACGACGCTCCTGGACATCGGGCACGACGTACTCTGCCTCGAGTTCAACACGAAGATGAACACCATTGGTACCGAGGTAGGCGAGGGCCTGCAGCACGGTATTGAGTTGGCGACGAAGAATTACAAGGGCCTGGTGATTGGCAACCAGGGCGAGAACTTCAGTGTAGGGGCCAACCTGGTGCTGGTGTATATGCTGGCGCTGGAGCAGGACTTTGACGAGCTGAATCTGCTGGTCCAAGGCTTCCAGAACATGGTGATGCGTGTACGCTACTCGCCGGTGCCGGTGGTGGTGGCCCCGCACACGATGTCGCTGGGCGGTGCCTGCGAGATGACCATGCACAGCGACGCCGCCGTGGCCGCTGCCGAAACCTACATTGGGCTGGTAGAGATGGGCGTGGGGCTGTTGCCAGGCGGTGCAGGGACCAAAGAACTGGCCCTGCGCGTGTCTGACGAGTACCAGAACGGCGACGTGGAGGTGAACGTCTTCCAGAAGTACCTCATGCTCGCGGCGCAGGCCAAAGTGGCCACTTCGGCCGCCGAGGCCTTCGAACTGGGCATCCTGCAACCCCACAAAGACCGCGTGGTGGTGAACAAAGCACGGCAGCTCTACGAAGCCCGCAACGAAGTGGTGCGGCTCTACGACGCGGGCTATGTTATGCCCGTGGAGCGCCAGAACGTACGTGTGATGGGTCGTGCCGGCCTGGCAATGGTGCAGGCGGCCACAACCCAGATGGTGTTTGGCCACTTTGCGACCGAGCACGACAAGCTGATTGCCGACAAGATTGGCTACGTGATGTGCGGTGGCGACCTCTCGGAAGCCAGCGAGGTGTCGGAGCGCTACCTGCTCGACCTGGAGCGCGAGCAGTTCCTGAGCCTCTTGGGCACCCAGAAGACGCTCGAACGCATCAACGGCATGCTGCAGACCGGCAAACCGGTGCGCAACTAAGCCGCATGAAACTGGAAGTAGAACTGTTTATTGAAGTACACGTCTGAACAACTTTTCGCTATGAACGCATATATCGTCGCCGGGGTACGCTCGGCAGTAGGACGGGGCCGCAAGGGTGGTTTCCGGTTTGTGCGGCCCGACGACCTGGGCGCACGGGTAGTCAAGGCCCTGATGGACCGGGTGCCGGGCTTCGACCCCAAACGGGTGGACGACCTGATTGTGGGCAACGCCATGCCCGAGGCCGAGTCGGGGCTCAATTTTGCGCGCTACCTGGGCCTGATGTCGCTACCCATTGAGGTACCGGCGGTGACCATTAACCGGTACTGCGCCTCCGGCCTGGAGGCCATCGCGATGGCCAGTATGAAGATCCATACCGGCCAGGCCGATGCGGTGGTGGCAGGTGGGGCCGAGAGCATGAGCCTGGTGCCGCTGGGTGGCTATAAGGTTGCCCCCAGCTACGAGATCACGAAAAGCCACCCCTCGTACTACTACGGTATGGGGCATACGGCCGAAGAAGTGGCCCGCCGGTGGAAGATTACTCGCCAGGAGGCCGACGAATTCTCGTACAACAGCCACATGAAGGCCATTAAGGCCATTCAGGAGGGCAAGTTCAAGGCCGAGATTGCGCCCATTGAGGTGGAGCACGTGTTTGTGAAGAACGACAAGAAGGTGCAGGGCAGCTACGTGGTCGATACCGACGAGAACCCCCGGGCCGATACCTCGATAGAAGCGCTGGGCAAGCTCAAGCCCGTTTTTACGGCCGATGGTGTGGTGACGGCGGGCAACAGCTCGCCCATTACCGACGGGGCTGCGTTTGTGCTGGTGGTCTCTGAAAAGGTGCTCAAGGAGTTCAACCTCACGCCCATTGCCCAGATCAAGGGCTATGCCGTGATGGGGGTTGAGCCCGAGATTATGGGCATTGGTCCGGTGGCAGCCATCCCCAAGGCGCTGGCCAAAGCGGGCCTCAAGCTGCAGGACATCGACGTGATCGAGCTCAACGAAGCGTTTGCCACCCAGAGCCTGGCCGTGATCCGCGACGCGGGGCTAGACCCGGATAAAGTGAATCCAAATGGCGGCGCAATTGCCCTGGGCCACCCCCTGGGCTGCACCGGTGCCAAGCTTACGGTGCAGGTGCTGAGCGAATTGGCGCGGCGTGGAGGCAAGTATGGCATGGTCACGGCCTGTGTGGGCGGGGGCCAAGGCATTGCGGGTATTCTTGAGCGTTTGAACTAACGGGCGGTCTGTTGTAATTTCCGGTCAAACGGCAGAACCGACCCACCGGTACGGGGAGCGCAGCGCCCGCCCGCCAGGCTATGAGCACTGGTGGACGAACGCCACGTACGTACTACAAGCGTGTGGGGGAGTGCTGACCGGCTATATACCAACCAGTAGTCATTTACCCTCTAACCCCGCGTTGTTTACGCAATGGCAAACCCCACAGCAGTAGCCACCGGCACCCTGATGAAAGGTGGCGAATGGTTAATCAAACACACCCCTGCGGCCCAAATCTTCGTACCCGAAGAGTGGACCGAAGAGCAGCTGCAGATCGCGCAGATGTGCCGCGATTTTATTGACACCGAGGTGCTGCCCCACGTGCCGGCCCTCGACGACATGAAAGACCCAACCCTGATGCCCACGCTGCTCAAAAAAGCGGGTGCGCAGGGGCTACTGGGTATTTCGATCCCCGAACAGTACGGCGGCTTTGGGCTCGACTTCAACACCTCGATGCTTGCAAGCGAGATTTTGGGTGCGGCCAACAGCTTCTCGGTAGCGCTGGTAGCGCACACCGGTATCGGTACGCTGCCCATTCTGTACTTCGGTACCGAGGAGCAAAAGCAGAAGTACCTGCCCAAACTGGCCAGCGGCGAGTGGCTGGCATGCTACTGCCTGACCGAACCCGGTAGCGGCTCTGACGCCCTGGGGGCCAAAACGAAGGCCACCCTTAGCGCCGACGGCAAGACCTACACCGTGACGGGCCAAAAGATGTGGATCACCAACGGCGGCTTTGCCGATACCCTGACGGTGTTCGCGCAGGTGGATGGCGACAAATTCACGGGCCTGGTGCTCGAGAAGACCTTCCCGGGCATTACGATGAACGAGGAAGAGAAGAAGATGGGCATCAAGGGCAGTTCTACCCGCCAGATCTTCTTCAACGACGTGCCGACCCCGGCCGAAAACGTGCTGGGCGAGATTGGCAAAGGCCACCGCATTGCCTTCAACATCCTCAATGTAGGCCGGCTCAAGCTTTCGGCCTGCTCGATTGGTTCGAGCAAGCGGGTGATTGACATTGCCGTTCAGTACGCTAATGAGCGCCAGCAGTTCAAGCGGCCCATCAGCAGCTTTGGCGCCATCCAGCACAAGCTGGCCGAAATGGCGATCAAAACCTTTGCCTGCGAAAGTGCTACGTACCGCGCCTCGTACGACGTGAGCCAAACCGAGCACAAACTGCTCGAAGAAGGCAAGCCGTTCAACGAAGCGCTGCTCATTGCTGCCCAGGAGTTTGCCGCCGAGTGTGCCATGATGAAAGTGCACGGCTCTGAGGTGCTCGACTACGTGGTGGATGAGGGTGTACAGATCCACGGTGGCTACGGCTTTAGCGCTGAGTACCCCATGGACCGCGCCTACCGCGACAGCCGCATCAACCGCATCTACGAGGGTACCAACGAGATCAACCGCATGCTCTCGGTAGACTACCTCTTGAAGAAGGCGTTCAAGGGCGAGCTCGACCTGATGGGGGCTGCCATGGCCGTACAGAAGGAACTGACCGCCGCGCCCGACTTTGGCGCTAGCGCCAACGGTAGCGCCTTCGCCGCCGAGCACAAGACGGTAGAGCAGCTCAAGAAGGCTATCCTGATGGTGGCCGGTGGGGCCGCCCAGAAGTTTATGGCCAAGCTGGAAGACGAGCAGGAGATCCTGATGGCCATTGCCGATATGCTCATTGAGGTGTACGTGGCCGAAAGCACCCTGCTGCGGGTAGAAAAGCTGGCGAGCCAACGTGGTGAAGCTGCCGTCGCCCTGCAGATTGATGCCATGCGCGTGTACCTGGACTACGCCGTGAACAAAGTGGCCGATGCCGGTCGGCTGGCGGTGAATGCCATGGCCGAAGGCGACATGGCCATGATGATGAACACGGGCCTAAAGCGCTTTACCAAAACCCAGCCCTACAACACGGTTGCGGCGCGTCGGCGCATTGCAGCTGCGCTGATTGAGCAGGGCAAGTACATTTTCTAGCCCGCCTGCTGGCGAAGCTAGGTATGGTGCCGTTGCGTCCTCTGGATGCAAACCCGCCCCCGGCCCGTTAGGGCTGGGGGCAACCATTTTAGGGGGGGGTAGGCTTAGAGGGCCAGGCGGATTTTCTGCGCGAGCTCGGCCAGGCGGGTATCGTCGGCGCTGGTAGCATTAGCAAAGTTCAGGTCGGCGATTGCCGTAATGGGCACCAGGTGAATGTGGGCGTGGGGTACCTCGATACCGACCACGGCGGTGGCAATGCGCTTGCCGGGGAAGACCTTGTGCAGGGTACGGGCGACCGATTTGGCGAAGAGG
>JANRLA010000034.1:0-19966 GCA_033763015.1 Bacteroidia bacterium | reverse complement strand
CGCCGGGTCCAGCAAAGAGTCCATACTCAAAACCTTTCTCACCGATAAGCGGGCCATGCGTGACTATAGCTGGACCGACCCCCTCGTCTACATCGACACCACCAAGACGCCCCGCGACAGCGTGCGCTACTACGCGCGGTTCCTCCAGCCCGGCATGATGGTCATGGACCCCGCCACGGGCCACATCCTGGCCTGGGTGGGCGGCATAGACCAGGAGTACTTCCAGTACGACCACGTGCAGCTGGGCAAGCGGCAGGTGGGCTCTACGTTTAAGCCCTTTGTCTACACCGCCGCCTTCGACAACGGCTTTTCGCCCTGCCACGAGCTCCTAAACGTGCCCGTCGAGGTCCACGTCGGTGAGCGCGAGGATGGCTCGATGGAGGTCTGGCGGCCCTCCAACTCCGATGGATCCATTGGCGGGTGCATGACCCTGCGCCGCGCACTGGCCATGAGCGTGAACATCGTCACGGCCCGGGTCATGAAAGACATTGGCCCCCGCGTGGTGCGCGAGTACGCCTACCGCATGGGCATCACCACCAAGCTCGATGCCGTGTACAGCCTGGCCCTGGGCACGGTAGACCTCTCGGTCTACGAAATGACCAGCGCCTACGCCACGTTTGCCAACGGCGGGGTGTGGAACGAGCCCATTTTCGTTACCCGCATCGAAGACAAGTTTGGCAACGTGCTCGAGCAGTTTAAGGGCAAGAGCCGCGAGGCCCTGAGCCCCGAAACCGCCTACCTGATGGTCGATATGCTCCGCGGGGTGGTCAACAGCGGTACCGCCTTCGGCCTGAAGGTCAACTACGGCCTCGATGCCAACATTGACATTGGCGGCAAAACCGGCACCACCCAAGACCACTCCGACGGCTGGTTCATGGGCATCACCCCGTACCTCACCGCCGGGGTGTGGGTAGGGGGCGAGGACCGGCGGGTGCGCTTCCCGACCCTGGCCTACGGGCAGGGCGGCAAGATGGCCATGCCCATCTTCGGTAAGTTCCTGAAGAAGGTGTACGACGACCAAGAGCTGAGCATCCCCCGTACCTTCTTTGAGCGCCCCCGCAACCTGAGGGTCGAGATTGACTGCGCCGTGTACCGACGTACCCACCCCGGCGAGTGCCAGCCCGAAGGCGCGGTCTCCGACGACGACCCCCGCTCCATGCGCTTCGACTAGTGACCACCCGGGGCTTCGCCACCTTTTTGGCCAAAGAGGCGCTACTCGAGCGGCGCCAGCGCACCACACTCGGGGGTATACTGGTCTATGTGCTGGGGCTAGTATTCCTGGCGGGCCTGGTGCTCCACGGCTCGCTGTCAGAAAAGGCGGGCGTGGTGCTCTTTTGGTTGCTGCTCACCTTTAGCGCCATCGGGGCGTTAACGCGTGCCTTCGTTGCCGAAAGCCCCGGCCAGCTCGCGCTGCTCTACCAGTGGGGCAGCGCCGGCGAGCTACTTCTGGCCAAGCTGTGCTACAACACGGCCGTGGTACTGGTGTACAGCGTGCCAGCCGCGCTCCTGTACAGCACCCTGGTAGGCCTCAGCGTAGCCGATGTGCCACTCTTTGGGCTGGGGCTGGTGTTGGGTGCGGTGGGCTTGGCAGGCCCGCTTACCCTTACCTCGGCGCTGGTAGCCCGCGCGGGGGGGCAGTACACGCTCATGGCCGTCTTGAGCCTGCCGCTTCTGGTACCGCAGGTGCTCACCCTTATCCGTATCGCCGAGGGTGCAGCTTTGGGGGTGAGCCGTTGGGGCACCGTGGGCATTTCGCTGGGGCTCTCGGCGGTGTCGGTAGCCCTGGGGCTGGTGCTCTTTCCGTTACTCTGGCGTGAGTAACGGGGGCGGGTTGCCGTCTTCGCCACTGGCCCAGAGCACGGCGGCTTCGAGGGTGTAAAACGTGCGGATGTTGGGCAGGCCCGCCAGCCGGTAGCTGTCGGTACTCACGCGCGTGAGCACATCGGGGTTGCCGCCCAGCACAATGCCAATGCGGTAGGTGCGCCCGTAGGCAATGGCTTCCTGGGTGGCTTGGACGAGCAGGGCGTTGTTTTCGGGGCTCCAGCCCCCTTGCAGTTCGCGCAAGTCGGGCACGCAGCCCAGCGGCTGGTGGTTCCATACCTGGTGCAAGACACGGTTAAAGCCTTCCCGCAGCGTTTGGGTCGGCAAAAGCCCAAACCATTTCCAGTACAGTACACGCAGCTCGGGGTAGTACCCAATCTCCAGGTACCGTGCCGCGCCGTGGTACAGTTCTTCGAGTACGGTGTAGTTCACACGAGGGGCTGGCGCTGGGCCATATCAAGTTTACCAACTATTTGCACGTTAACCTACCCGCGGCTGACACCCTGGCACTGGCACAGGGGTTGTACTACTTGGTTACACATCGAATCTGTACGCTCATGGACGCCCTTCGCCCTTTTATGATCACCGCGGGCCTGCGCATCGAGAAACACCCGGCCGAGTTCCTGGCCCTGCTGCCCCACCACCGGTACCGGGTAGACCAGCTCATCCGCCAGGGGCGCATCCTGAGCTATACCGTGGCCGCCGACCGCAGCACGATCTGGATGACCGTGTTGGCTACCAGCGAGACCGATGCGATGGATTTGCTGGCCTCGATGCCACTGGCCCCGCTCCTGAGCCCCGACATCCAGCCCGCGCTGTTTTTCGATAGCCAGGCCATCCGCCTCCCCCAGCTCTCGCCCAACTAACCCAGGCCCGCCTACCTTTGCCCCATGGCCGACGACAAGCTGGGCTTCGGGGCGAAACTCCTTCGGCTCCTCGAGCTACGGCTTGAGCTCCTGGGCCTCAACGTCGAGGCATCCATTCGCACTGTCGTCACCCAGCTGCTGCTGGGGTTTGTGGCCCTGTTGGTGCTGGCCCTGGTGTGGGTCTTTGGGTGTCTGGCCCTGGTGCTTGCACTCGCCCCGGTGGTGCCGCTGCCACTCGGGTTTGGCCTCTTGGCAGGGTTTCACCTGCTGCTGCTAGGAGCAGGGTGGGCCGTGCGCAAACCGTTGCTACAGGCCCTTGGCCAGCGTTTAGTGCAGCCAAAATTGCATGTACCTTTGACAGGCGTGACCGGAAACCCTGACGAATTGCCCGCCACCCCCCATGAAACCCCGCAAGTACCCGGACGTTAAAGCCGAACTCGACCAGTACCGGCAAGACATCGAAGCCGACATCGACCGGGTAAAAAACCTCTTCGACCCCACCCGGCTTCGGCAGCAGGCCACCGAGCTCGCAGCGGCCGTCTGGCGCAACCCCCGCCGCCGGTGGCTGGTGCTGGGCCTGGCCGGGGGCCTGCTCCTGTGGCTGGTGCTGGGTCGGCGGCGCAGCGGCCAGGTAGAGCTCACCGAAGGCAGCGCCGGTACACGGGTCGTGGTCCACGAAAACCGCCCCCCCAGCCTCTGGCACGACCTACTGCGCGAAATGATGCGGTACGTGCTCCTCACCCTGGCACAGCGCCTGCTACGCCAACTGCTCGAACAGCGGAAAGCGGGCGAGGCCCAACGGGGCTAACCCATGGGGGTATTGGCAACCCTTCAGGCGCTGCGGCGCTCGCAGGTACCGGGTTTTGCCGTCCTGCTCGACCCCCACGACCTCAGGGCCCAGGACCTGTCCGAGCTCATCGCGGCACTTCAGGCTGCCCGGCCTACGCTTGTGCTACTAGGCGGTAGCCTGGTCGGTACCCGCAACTGGGAGCCCCTCGTGGCCCAGCTGAGGGCCTCGCTCACCTGCCCCGTGGTGCTTTTTCCGGGCCACGTAAGCCAGCTTACCGCCCAAGCCGATGCCGTGTTGTTCCTCTCGCTTATTTCGGGCCGTAACCCCGAGCTGCTCATTGGGCAGCACGTACACGCGGCCCCACGGGTGCGCGAGCTGGGCCTTGAGGTGGTGCCCACAGGCTACCTGCTTTTCGATACCGGGCGGCCTACGGCAGCCCACTACATGAGCCACACCCCCCCACTGCCCGCCCACAAGCCCGAGCTGGCCGCCTACACGGCCCTGGCAGGCACGTACCTGGGCCTACAGGTGCTCTACCTCGATGCCGGGTCGGGTGCTACAGCGCCCATTCCGCCCGAAACCGTGCGTGCCGTGCGCGCCCTGGTCGATGTACCCATCATCGTGGGCGGGGGCATTCGCAGCCCCCAGCAAGCCCAAGCCCTACTGGCCGCGGGCGCCGATTGCTTCGTGGTGGGCACTGCCTTCGAAGAAGCGCACCCCGCTGGGGGTGGCGATACCCTCTTGGCCGCTTTTGCGGCGTTGGCCCTGCCCGCCCACTAGCCCAGGGGCGCTACCTCCTCTAGGGTGTAGTATTCGGTAATGGGGTTGATGAGCAGCGCCTCGGCAGCCTGCTGGGCTTTGGCCCGCGCCTCGGCTTCGTTCGCCGCTTCGATGTCGAGCCGAATCCATTTGCCGACCCGCACCCCGGTTACTGCCGCAAAGCCCAATTGGTGTAGGCCCTGCTCGGTGGCTTTGCCCTGGGGGTCAAGGATGGGTTCGTGGGGTAAAACTCCCACGTGTACGCGGTACATCATAGTCGGCGAAAGTTAGGGGCTACCCCGCAAACCGCACGCCCCGCCCTTGGGATAGGGCAGGGCGTACAGGCTGGGGCAGGCGCTCGTGCGCGCTACCGCTCGACGGCCTTCACCTCACGCAGGGGCGAGAGGCCCGCCGCCGTTACCAGCGGGGCCAGCGTGGGCCAATCCTCGCGCAAGAACCGGTTGATGCGCGCCTGCACGGTACGCAACTGGGTTTCGGCTTGCCGGAGGGCCAGTTCGTAGGTCGGGGCTGTGCTCTGGAAGGTGAGCCCGTACCCGGCCGGGGTGCGCAGTGCGCCCAATAGGTCGTCTACGTCGCGGAAGATGCCCTGGATCTCGCCCGTGTCGTACACCACCAGGTTCCGCAGTGCTTTCAGGCTGTCGGTATAGGCCTTGGCTTTCTCGCGCAGGGGCTTCAGGGTGCTGTCAGCCTTCTGGGCGTCGGTCATCAGGCTTTGCATCCGTTCGATCGATGCCTTGGCCTCGTCAAGTTGGTCTACCAGTTCGGTGGCTGTCGTTTGCAGGCCATTCAGCGCCTCGTAGCGGGCTACGGCCGTGTTGATGTTGGCCTCAAAGGCGGCCAGGTTGGGCTCCAGTTTCACGGCAAAGCGCGTCGAGTCGGTCACGCCCCGGTAGGTCCTACGCGCGGTGTAGGTGCCCGTGGGGGTGGGGCCTCCGCCGCGTTCGGGCGCGCCGGGTTTGGGCTTGGGCTGGCCGGGGCGGCGGGTGCCAGCCGCATCCAGCCGCCAGTACACCCGGTTCAGGCCCGTGGTGGCCACTTCCTTAAAAGTGCGGATGACTTTGCCCTGGCTGTTCACGATCTCAACCTTCACCGTATCGCTGGGGGCCGGGCCTTTGGGGTTCGCAGGGGCCTCGCTGGGGGCCGGGGCGGTGTCTTTGCCTTTACCCTTGCCAGCGGGTGCGGGTGTTGTGGCAGGGGCCGTCGCTTTGGCAGGTTTGGGGGCTTTGGGGTCGGCCTTGCCTTCCTTCACGTAGAAGCTCAAGGCCACGCCCTCGGGTGGATTGGGGGCGGTGTAGGTGGCGCTGCCAGCAAAGCGCGCGCCAGCAGGGGTGCGGGCCTGGTAGTCGTAGTAGTCGGCGGTGGCGAAAACCTGTAGCGGTTTGTCGAGCATCCCGGCGCCTTGCTGGGCCAGTGCACGCAGCGGGCGGATGTCGTCGACCACCAAAATGCCGCGCCCAAAACTACCGATCACCAAATCGGCTTCCGCCTCTTGGATCACCAGGTCGTAGGTCGAGAGCGTGGGGTAGGTGTGGTGGCTCCACCGGCTCCAGGTCTTGCCATAGTCAATGCTCACGTAGAGCCCGAATTCGGTGCCCGCAAAGAGCAGGTTGGGGGCAACGGGGTCTTGGGCCACGCTCAGGCAGTAGCCGTCTACGGCGTTGTCGCTCACCAGGTTCTTCCAGGTTGCCCCGTAGTCCGTGGTGTGGTAGAGCATGGGGGCCCAGTTGTGGCGCCGGTAGTCGTTCACCACGACAAAGGCCTCGCCCGCCGCGTGTTTGCTGGCCACGATCTGCGGCACCCAGCTACCCGCAGCCATGCCCGGCAAGCGGCTGGCCAGGTTGGTCCAGGTCTTGCCCCCGTCGCGGGTCAGCTGCACGTTGCCATCGTCGGTGCCCACCCAGACTACGCCCCGCTCCTTGCTGCTGGGGGCAATGGTCAGGATGGTGGTGTGGTTTTCGGCATTGGTCGCGTCGTAGGTCAGGCCGCCACTTTCGCCGGCCTTCTGTTTGGTGCTGTCGTTGGTTGTCAGGTCGGGGCTCAGCAGTTGCCAGCTGTTGCCCTGGTCGGGGCTGTAGTGCAGAAACTGGCTGCCGAAGTACACGCCCTTCGCATTGAAGGGGTCGGCGGCAATGCCCGCGTTCCAGTTGAAGCGCAGCTTGATACCCTCGGGGTGTAGGGGTTGTACATACTGGCTAAAGCCGGTGGGCAGGTGGATACGCCCCACGTTGCCGCCCTGGCTCATGGCGTAGGCGTAGTCGGGGTCAGAGGGGTCTGGCACCACGTCAAAGCCGTCGCCGAAATAGATCTCCTGGTAGTCGTAGTTGTGGATGCCCGCCCAGTTGTGCGCCCGGCTGGGGCCTACCCACGAACCGTTGTCTTGGAGCCCGCCGTAGATGCGGTAGGGCACCTGGTTATCCACGGCAATGTGGTAGAACTGGCCCAGCGGCAGGTTCTCGACGTAGCGCCAGGTCTTCCCCCGGTCGTGGGTGATGGCTGCACCCCCGTCGTTGCCGTCGATCATGAAATCGGGGTTGTTCGGGTTGATGTACCAGGCGTGGTGGTCCGAGTGGATGCCGTTGGGCACCCCGTAGTCGGGCACCAGTTTCGTGAACGTCTTGCCCCCGTCTTCGCTGATGTCCACCGTCGTGTGGATGTTGAAGATGCGGTTCTCATTCGTGGGGTCCAGGTACAGCTCGGCGTAGTAGAACGGGCGGCCCCCAATGCCTTTGGTCGAAACGAGCTCCCAGTGGTAGCCACCGTCGTTCGAACGGTAGAGCCCGTTTTTCGTGGCCTCCACCAGCGCGTACACCACCTGGGGGTTGTTGCGGGCAATGGCCAGGCCAATGCGGCCCAAATCGCCTTTGGGTAGGCCCTCGTCCTCGCCAAGGCGTTTCCAGCTCGCCCCGCCGTCTACGGTGATGAACAGGCCCGAGCCCGGCCCGCCACTTTTGAAAAACCAGGGCCAGCGGCGGTACTCCCACATCGCGGCGATGAGTTTGTTGGGGTTCGCCGGGTCCATCACCAGGTCGGCGGCGCCGGTTTTGGCGTCTACGTACAGCACTTTCTCCCAGGTTTTGCCGCCGTCCTGCGTGCGGTAGATGCCCCGCTCGGCGGTTTCGCCCCAGGCCGTACCCTGCGCCGCGGCGTACACCACGTTGGGGTTCTGCGGGTGGATGCAGATGCGGTGAATAGTAAAGGTGCCCTCCAGGCCCATCCGCTGCCAGGTGCGCCCGGCATCCAGGCTGCGGTAGATGCCCCGGCCCATGGTCTGGCTGTTGCGAGGGTTGCCCTCGCCGGTACCCACCCACACGATATCGGGGTTGGCCTGGTACACCGCAAGGGCACCAATGCTGGCCGCCTGCAGGGTATCGAAGATGGGTTGCCAGGCTACCCCACCCGAGGTGCTCTTCCAGAGCCCGCCAGAGGCCGAGCCTACGTAAATCACGCTAGGGTCGGCGTCTACCGCAGCTATGGCCGTTACCCGGCCACTCATGGCCCCTGGCCCAATGTGCCGGATGGGGATGTTGCGCGTAAAGGCCTCGGGCACCGGTTGGGCCTTCGCCAAGAAACAGGATAGCGCTAGGAGCATCAGCGCGCCCCAGCATCGGAGTAACAAGTGTTGCATCGTCGTAGCTGCGAGAAGGTTGGTTACCCAGCAAAATACGCGTGCGGCCTGCCCCAGCACCCGCGGCAAGGCCTCTTAACACCTCTTGTGCCTTGTGCATTCTGCCTAGGCCCCACAAGGGGAACACCTACTGGCGTGTTGCAGCCGCCTTGCGCAACCACCTAGGTACTTCTGGCGATGGGGGGTAGGTGTATACCATGATGATATTCTTAAAAAAGACGCAATTTCAAGAATTTATTGGCAATAAACAAAGGCTTAAATTTCAGATAATGCATCAGTAGGCCCGCCCTAGGTAACTTAGGCGTGCAAAGTCACTTCATCCCTAGCGCACGAAAATGGAAGCCTTTACCCCCACCTACGGCCGGGTCGCCCAAGCCCTCGCCGACCATGCCCGCCAGGACAGTTCCGCGGCCTGGGCCCTGCTCGACGAAGCCGGCCGCTTCATAGCTCTCAGCCGGCGGCTGACCGATTGGCTGGGCCAGACCGAAGCCGAGCTCGTCGGCACCGATTTTCTGCAACTTTTGCCACCCCCCCAGGTGCCCCTGGCGCGCCAGGTACACCGGCTCGTCCGCAGCGGCGTACCCGAAATTGCCCGGGTCTGGTCGCTCCTGCGGCCGAACAGTACCCCGGCCAAAATTTTGGTCAATTGGTTTCGGCAAGAAAGTGACGAGGGCCCCGACTTCGAAGTCGTTCATTTTGAGCTACCTGAGGCCTTGGCGCCCCGCCAGGCGGCCTAGGCACTTTCCTGGCAAAGAACCGAGCGCATGTCTTCTGTCTACCCCAGCCCGCTATCTTGCGCCATGGCCACAGAGGTCTCGTTGCGTACCCGTTTGGGCGCCCTCACCATTCCGGCCGAATTGGCAGCCTGTATGGCCCCCGAGGGCTACTATTTGGCCAATGCCCAGGGCGTACTGCTCGAGGTGGGGCCCAGTATGGCCGAGCGCCTGGGTTACGACGCCACCGGCCTGGTGGGCCAATCGTTCACCCAGTTGTTTTGCCCCACCTACCAAGACCTGGCAACCACCATTCTGAACACCGTTCTAGACGGCATCCCCGAGCCCGAACGTGCCTGGAGCTACAAAACACGCAGCGGCGAGTTGCGTAAGCTCGTTGCCGACCACCTGTTGGTCTCTACCGATAGTCAGCCGAAGCTCCTGCTGGGCCTGATACGCGCCTAAGGCAATACTTTTTCGGTGGTTTTTGGGTTTTACTTTACGATGAAGCGTGTACTCGTACTCCTGGCCCTGGGGCTCATCACTTCAGTAGCCTGTGGCCAGTCGGCGCAACCGGCCACCGTGGCCCAAGCCAAAACGTACATCGGCAAGGGCGCCCAGGTACTCGATGTGCGTACCCCAACCGAGGTCGCAGCCGGTAAAGTAAAGGGCGCTACGGTAGCCAACGTAAACGCACCAGACTTCGATGCCGCCCTTTCGCTGCTCGATAAGCAGAAGCCCGTGGTGGTGTACTGCGCCGCTGGCGTACGTGCGCGCCGCGCCGCCGATCGGCTGGTCGCCCAAGGGTTTACCCAGGTCTACTACCTAGCGGGGGCCGGTTTCGAGGCGCTCAAGACGGCCGGCATCGCTACCGAGTAGCTAGGCGAGCAAGAGCAGGGCCAGCAGCCCCCCCGGAAGAATCGCCTTCAGGAGTTGGCTGTGCCACCGGTAGTCCGTCGGTCGCGCCGCGTGGCGCAGGCGCACAAGCCCTACCACCACCGGCAGTTGCACCGTGGTGCCCACCACCGCCAGGTAGCCCCAGGGTACCGGCGCACCCCGGGCGAGGGCCGTTGCCGCGGGTACCCACACCGCCAGCAGTAGCAGGCCGTACCCCAGCGCCACCCAGCGGCCCGTGGCACGCAACCCAACGGTGGCTGGCAGCGTCTTGAGCCCATAGCGTAGGTCGCCGCGCAGGTCTTCGGCATCTTTCACCACCTCGCGCACCAGGGTAGCCAAAAACGCGAAGCCAATCATCCAGAGCAGCGGCAGGCGCAGCAGGTGCAGCAGCGCCCCGGCCAGCACCACAAACGCCGTCAGGCTGGCAATGACCAGGTTACCCCAGAGCGGGGTGCGCTTCAGGTACCGGGCGTAGAGCCCCAGCCCCAGCAGTGCCCCCAGGTTGAGTAGCAGGTACTTGAGCGGTAATAGGGCACTGGCCACAGCGCAAACGAACACAACCCCGAAGTAGACCGTGAGCACCTTTTTGGTCGAAATGGCGGCCCCCACCCAGGCGCGTTCGGGCCGGTTAATACGGTCGATGCGGAAGTCGTACACGTCGTTCACCCAGTACCCGCTCGCCATGATGAGCACCAGTAGCCCGGCCTCGGCCCAAAACCAGGGGTCGGCCCACAGCGCCGGGCTGCCCCGGTAGCTCAGGTACCCCGCCACCGTGAATGTGGCCAGGGCGATGGCCACGTTGGCCGGGCGCGTCATACGCACCAATAGGCCGGCATCGCGGGGGGTGAACATGGGGGTACAACGCTACGGGCGACGGCTAAGTGCTACGGCTACCACTGATCCAGCTCTGGGCGGTACCACAGGCCCTTGGCCTTCAAGATTTCTTCGAGCACCTCGCGTACGCAGCCCTGCCCGCCGGCCAGGCGGGTCACACGGTGCACACAAGCCAGCACGTCGGTGGCCGCATCGCTGGGGGCCACCGCGTAACCCACCCGCCGGAGCACCGTAGCATCGGGCAAATCGTCGCCGATGTAGCAGATTTCCCGGTCACTTAGGCCATAGGCTGCCTTCACCTGCTCGTATACGGGTAGTTTTTGGCTGGCCCCTAGGTGGATTTCGGTCACCCCCAGGCGTTCCAGCCGCTGGCGGACGCCCAGTGAGCTGCCACCCGAAATTACGCCCACCCGCAGCCCCACTTTAACCGCATGCTGGAGCGCAAACCCATCTTTGATGTGCATCCGCCGGATAGGTTCTTGCCCCTCCAGCGCCAGCACGAAGCCATCGGTTAGCACCCCGTCTACGTCCATCAGCACGGTTGTAAGCTGCTCTAGGGGGGTGGGGTGGTCGCGCATCGGGGTAGGGGGGTGGGCGGCAAAACTACACTGGAGCCATTCTACCCCGAACCTTGTGCGCGCACTCGGCGCTTTGTTACTAGTTTCGAAACCACAACGACCGACCTATGGCCTTCACCTACGGCACCCCCGACGAGCGGAACCTCAAGTGGTACCACAAGCTGTACTTCGGCCAAATCTTTAAGGGCATGGCCTACACCTTTGGCCATATGTTCCGGCCCAAAGTCACAGTGCAGTACCCCGAAAAGAAACCGGTCCTGGGCGCCGAGTTCCGGGGCCGCCCCGTTCTGGTCGCCGAGCAGGGCAAAGAACGCTGCGTAGCGTGTGGCCTCTGCGCACGGGCCTGCCCGCCCTTGGCCATCAGCATGCAGGGCGCCGAACTGCCCGCGGGTACCATCGACCACAAAGAGCGCTACCCCGTCACGTTCGAAATCGACATGCTGCGCTGCATCTACTGCGGCCTCTGCGAAGAAGTGTGCCCCGAAGAGGCCATTGTCATGAGCGGCGAGTACGACTACAATTTCCGCAACCGGCAAGACGCCATTTTCGGTAAAGACCGCCTGCTGAAAGAAACCACCGAGGTTAAACCCCGGCTCGATTTCCTGGCCCGCTTCCGCAACCCCAACTACGGCGAGGTGTACGACTTCAACGAAGCGAACAACATCCACACCTACCGCAACCGCACCGCTAAGCCCTAGCGTTTGCCGCCCCCGCTGGCCCGGTCCAGCTCAAATTCGAAGGTGGTGCCCCTGCCCTGGGCGCTCGTTACGCGGATCTGCTGGCCGTGGGCCTCGACCAGCTTCTTAACGATGCTCAGGCCCAGGCCCGTGCCGCCCATGTCGCGCGAGCGGCTTTTTTCGACCCGGTAAAAGCGGCCAAAGAGGAACGGTAGGTGCTCTTCGGGGATGCCCGGCCCGTCGTCGCGCACCTGCACCACCACCTTGCCCTCGCTTTCTTTCAGCGTTACCTCGACCACGCCCTCGGGGTTGCCGTACTTGATGGCGTTGTCCATCAGGTTGTAGAGCACCTGGCGGATGCGGTCGGCGTCGGCCAGCACCTCGGTGCGCTCCAGCCCCAGGGCCACGAGCTTGAAGCGTACATTGTTGCCCTTTTTCGCGATACGGTTGTCCAGCAAATCGGCCACGTCGAGCACCAGGTCGTAGAGCACCACGGGCTCAATGTTCATTTGCAGCTCGCCACTGTCCAGCTGCGAGATCGTCATCAGGTCGTGCACCAGGCCCGAGAGCCGCTCGGTGTTTTTGTGGGCCTGCTGCAGGAACTTGCGGTTCACCGTCCTGTCGTCCAGCGCTCCATCGAGCAGCGTGTCAATGAAGCCCTGGATGGCAAAGAGCGGGGTCTTGAGCTCGTGGCTCACGTCGCCAATAAAATCCCGCCGGAACTTTTCGAGCTCCTGCAGGTGGATCATCTCCTTGCGCGTCACCACAATCAGCTCGGCCAGGCCCGAGTAGATGTTGCGGATCGGGTCTTCCGAAAGCTCGAAGAGTTTCAGCCCCCGCTGCTCAAACACCGAGCGCACCCTTCGCTCCACTAGCCGGATGCGCGTGTACACCGTCCACTCAATAATGCCCCACGCCACCACCGAGGTGCACACCAGCCCAATAGCTACCGCCGCCCAGTGGGGCGGCCGCCCGGCGGCAACCCAAAAAATGATGGTCGTGCTCAGTACCGCGCCGCAGCCAATGAGCAGGCCCACCAGCCACTGCGGCAACCCGATTCTCATCCGGCAAACTTATAGCCCACCCCTTTGATGGTCTGGATGTACGCCTCGCCCAGCTTCTCGCGCAGCTTGCGGATGTGCACATCAATCGTGCGGGGCACCACGTACACATCCGTCCCCCAGATCTTCTCCAGCAGCACCTCGCGGCTGAAGACCTTGCCCGGCTTGCTGGCCAGGAAGAACAGCAGCTCGAACTCCTTCTTCGGTAGGGTGATGGGCCGCCCGGCTTGGTACACCAGGTGCTCGTCGCGCACAATTTCCAGGTCGCCAATCTTGAGCACCTGCACCTCTTCGGTGCCCTCGTCCAGCCCCCGGCGCAGCACGGCCTTGATGCGGCTCATGAGCACCCGCGGTCGGATCGGTTTGGTGATGTAGTCGTCGGCGCCGGCCTCAAAGCCCGCAATCTCGCTGTACTCCTCGGCCCGTGCGGTCAAGAAGACAATGCAGGCGTGCTTCGTCTCGGGCAGTTCGCGCATCCGGCGGCAGGTCTCTACCCCGTCCAGCTTCGGCATCATGATGTCGAGCAGCACCAGGTCGGGCTTGAAGTCTTTGGCGTGCCGCAGGGCCGTTTCGCCGTCGCCGGCCGTGATTACCTCGTAACCTTCGTTCTTGAGGTTGTATTCGATGAGATCCAGAATATCCGGCTCATCGTCTACCACCAGCACTTTGTACTGCTGCATAGCGTAACGACTGGGGTGAGTGGCTGGGAGGGGTGGGTTGGCAGAGTAAACGCGTTGGTTTCAGCAAGTTAGGCGCACCCGGCCAATCGTTCGCCCTACACTTTCCACACCCAGGGGCAACCTTACCGTAACAAAGCTAGCGGCCCCACTGTTGGCTCAACATTGCCGTAGCGTTAAGCTACTGCTAGCGCCCTCAGGCTCAGTAACTTTCTTCGGCGCTCGGGAAGCGCCGGGCCTTTACATCGGCCGCGTAAGCCGTAAAGGCCGCCAGCATGGTGCCGTGCAGGTCGGCGTAGCGGCGCAGAAACCGCGGGCTGAACTCCTGGTTCACCCCCAGCATATCGTGCGTCACGAGCACCTGGCCATCGCAGCCCGGCCCTGCCCCAATGCCGATTGTCGGTATCTCGAGCTGGGCCGTTACCCGCTCGGCCAGCCCGGCCGGTATCTTTTCAAGTACCACGGCAAAGCACCCCGCGTCTTGCAGTAGCTGGGCGTCTTTCAGCAGTTGGGCCGCCTCGTCTTCCTCGGTGGCCCGCACCACGTAGGTGCCAAACTTGTAGATGCTCTGGGGCGTGAGGCCCAGGTGGCCCATAACCGGTATGCCCGCGCTGATGATGCGCTTGATGCTCTCAATCACAAACTCGCCACCCTCAAGCTTCACCCCATGGGCGCCGCTCTCTTTCATGATGCGGATGGCGCTCTCCAGCGCCGTTTTGCTGTTGCCCTGGTAGGTGCCAAACGGCAGGTCGCACACCACCAGCGCCCGCTTTACGCCCCGCACCACGGCGCTGGCCAAGAAAATCATCTGGTCTAGGGTGATGGGTAGCGTCGTTTCGTGCCCGGCGATAACGTTGCTCGCCGAGTCGCCCACCAGCAGCACATCAATACCGGCTTCGTCCAGGATGCGGGCCATGCTATAGTCGTAGGCCGTGAGCATGGCAATGGGCTGGCCCTCGGCCTTCAGGTTGAGCAGCACCTGCGTCGTGACGCGCTTGCTCGAACGGGGGTGTACAGACATGGCGCTAGATACGAACCCCCACCATTTCAAGTAGTAACTGTGCTGTTAACCCACCCCTGTTGCAGTAGGAGAGGGTAGGGGTGATAGGCCAAGCCACGTAGTTTGGCAGCCTTACGCCCCTAAAAAGCACGTTGAGAGTCATAGTGAGATCTCTCTATACTATTATTTATGCTACCTTTAATAATAAATTAATTATGAAATACATTAGAATTAATGCCACCAATATTGCTGGAGTAATCTCTATGACGGTTTCGCTGAAGCGCTTCTTGTTTTTGATTACCCTATACAGTGAAACGGACATCAATAATACCACTACAATAATCGTAGGAAATGTTACCAACATTGCAAAAGAAAACTCCTTAGGGGCACTCCCTTTGGGTATCGAAAAAAGCGAAGATCTAAAAGAGACTATAAAAAATAGAGCGAATAGTAGTAAAAGCGAAAGTGCCCCATACGTTTCAAACTTAATTTTACGTCTCATCCTAATAATTAAATAAGATAGCATCCAAATCAAAGGAGGCCAAACAGTTATGGCCCCGTGACAAATCTCTACCCTTTTGGCCAAAACGTACCAAGAACACGCAGGTCTAGCCTGCCCACCCACACGAATTTAAGCGTAGAAAGCTGCTTTAGCCGTCCGTGGCCCCGCGGCCATGAGCGCTAGGATGCCTAAGGCAAACATGCGCCCAAAAAACGAACAAACCCCGCATGCCTACTATTCAGCTACATAGCTTTCCAGCGCCGCCACAATCCGCGCAAACTCGTTGGCTTGGCTTTGCTGGCTCCAACCGGCGGTGTGGGGCGTGAGCACCACGTTGGGCAGCTCGCGCAGCGCGGCAAAGGCCGGCAGGTCGAAGGGCGGCTCGGCGGGGTAGACGTCTAGCCCCGCGCCGCGCACCTGGCCCGCCCGCAGGGCCGCCACCAGGTCCTCCAGCACCACCACGGGCCCCCGGCTCAGGTTCAAGAGCCAGATGGGCCGGGCAAAGCGCTCCAGGTAGTCGGCCGTTACCAGGTGGCGGGTTTCGTCGGTGAGCGGCACGTGCAGCGTGAGCACGTCGGCCTCGGCGTAGAGGCGGCGCAGGGGCACTTCCTCTACCAGCCCCGGTGCGGTAAACCCCGTTTTGTACTTGTCGTACGCCAGCACCCGGCACCCGAAGCCCTGCAGCTTGCGGGCCACGGCGCTGCCGGTGTGGCCGTACCCCACAATGCCCACGGTGCAGGCCCCCAGCTCGGTGCCGCGGTTGGGCTCGCGGCGCCACTCACCACGCCGGATTTCGCCGTCGGCGCGCGTAAGCCGGTGCAAGAGGCTCAGCAGTAGGCCCACGGCGTGCTCGCCCACGCTGTCGGCGTTGGCCCCCGGGGTGCTTACCACCGCAATGCCCCGCGCGTCGCACGCAGCCAGGTCTATGTGCTCGAGCCCTACCCCGGGGCGCAGAATCAGCCGCAGCCGGGGCGCCTGGGCCAGCGTGTCGGCGCCCAGGGGCAGGTGGCTGCGGCACAAGAGGATGTCGGCCTCCGCCAGGCGTGGTAGTAGCACGTCGTGGGGCGCCAGCGGCCGGTAGTCGATCGTTACACCCGGCAGTCGGCCCAACTCGGCCAGGAACGCCTCGGGGAACAGGTCTACCGCCAGCAGGTGGTGCGTCGCCTCAGGCAAAGTACCCCCGCGCCGTTATCTCCTGCCGCACAAAGGCCATCAGCTCCTGCAGTAGGGGCCCCGAGAAGTCAAACCGTACGCCTGCCCGCCCATACACCGCCCCAATGGGCTGGGTGTAGCCCAGCCGCAGTGCTGCCAGGTAGTCCTCTACGGCAGTACGGGGGTCTTCGGTGAGGTAGCGGCGCCAGATCTGCAGCGCCCCCAGCTGGGCAATGCCGTACTCAATGTAGTAGAAGGGCACTTCGTAGAGGTGCAGTTGGCGCTGCCAGAGGTAGGCCTCGTACGCCTCCAGCCCGTCGCGGCGGACCACCTGGCCCGCAAACCGGCCGTAAATCTCCAGCCAGGCAGCGCGGCGGTCGGCCGGGGTGTGGCCGGGGTGGTCGTAGAGCCAGAACTGGAAGGCATCCACGGTCGCAATCCAGGGCAGGATGGTCACCGTGCCCACAATTTCTTGCAGTTGGGCGCGGCGCAGGTCGGCGGGGTCGGGGTAGAAGCGGCCCCAGCCGTCCATACTCAAGAGCTCCAGGCTCATGCTGGCCAGTTCGGCCACCTCGCTGGGGGTGTCTTTGTCCTGCAGGTAGGGCAGGTCGCGCGTCACGAGGCTGTGCACGGCGTGGCCCGTTTCGTGCACCAGGGTGGTTACGTCGCGCTGGCTGCCCACGGCGTTCATGAAGATGAAGGGCACGCCGGTCTCGTAGAGCGGGGAATTGTAGCCGCCGGGGGCTTTGCCCACGCGGCTGCCGAGGTCTAGGTGGCCCATTGCGGCCAGGGTGGGCAGGGCGGCGCCCAGCTCGGGGTCCAGTTCTGCCAGCAGGGCCTGGGTGCGCGCTACGAGGGCTTCGGGGGTGTCGAAGGGCTCCAGCGGCCGCTCGTCCAGCAGGTCTACGGCCAGGTCCCAGGGCCTAAGCTCGGCTACGCCCAGGCGGGCTTGTCGGTGGCGGTAGAGCTCGTCTACAAAGGGCACCACGGCTTCGGCGATGGCCTCATGGAAGGCCAGGCAGGCCTCGCGCCCGTAGTCAAAGCGCCCGAGCTCCTGGAACTTGTAGTCGGTGTAGCTGGCAAAACCCGCGTTGTGGGCGACACGCCCGCGCAGCTCGAGCAATTCGCTAAACAGGCCGTCCAGCCGCTCGGCGTCGGCCAGGCGCCGGTCGCCAATCGCGCGCCAGATGTGCTCGCGCAGGCTGCGGTCGGGCCGCTCCAGCAGCCGGGCTGCCTGCTGCAGGGTGAGTGTCTGGCCCTCGTAGGCCACGGTCATGGCACCGGTGATGGCACCGTACTGCTGGGCTTTAACGCCGAGCTCGGCCAACAGGGGTACGTTTTCGTCGCGGTACAACTCCAGGGCTGCGCCCACGCTGCGCAGCAGAATGCCGTAACGCTCGGGATCGAGCTTTTGACGGAAGGGGCTCTCGTACAGCCGTTTGCGCAGCGCCTGGTCCAGCGGCTGGGCCTTGGGGCTGATGTGCTCTAAAAAGTAGGCGTACGCCGCCCGGGCCTCGCCGTCGTCGGTGGCGCGGCTCATGCGGATGTAGCGCCAGCCGAGGTCTTCTTGCAGCACGGCCTGCAGTTCATCGCAGGCGGCCAGCCAGTCCAGGTAGTCGTGGTACGTGGTGGGCGACCAGGCCAGCAGCTGGTCGTAGAGCGGCTGCACGGCGGCCCAGGTGGTAACGGTGAAGTCGGCGGGGACGAACTGGCGCGCGTGGCGCTCGGGCAAGGCAATGGCTTCCATGACCCGTGCAAGTTAGGGCTGCACCCCCGTAACCCCTGGGCGCTTTCGCTGGGCCCGTTTTGCACCCAGGCCGCCCGCCCGGAGGTGGGTGGTGCAAGTTTTTGTCGACTAAGACTTTAAGAGTTGTCCGGTTCCTGGCCATCCGCCACGTCAGGTGTGCATCACGTCCTCTAACCCCCCGTGACCATGACACACCCAACCCCACCCTCCCCCGCGTCTGCCGGGCTGGCCCGCGCCGGTCGGCTCCTGTTCATCACCCCGTTTGGGGTCTTTGGGCTCATGCACCTTACCGGTGCGAGCCAACTGGCCACCCAGTACGACGTCCCGCTCGGCGTGGCGGGCGTAGTCCTCTCGGGCATTGCCATGCTCCTGGCCACCCTAGCCGTGTACCTGGGCAAGCTCGATAAGCTCGCGGCCCTGCTCCTGGCGGTGCTGATGCTCGTCTACATCGTGTCGCTGCACGTGCCCCAGGCTGCTGCCGGTGGCGAGCGCGGCTTTATGGCCATCATCGGCACCTTCCGCGATACCGCCATGGCAGGGGCTGCGCTCATGTACGCTGCGCGGCTGGCGCGCGATACCCGCTACACACCCACGTTTCTCTAACCCTTGTTTCGCAAACTCCCATGCAGCTCGTCAACCATACTGCAGTCATTTTTGCCGCCACCGGTGCCGTGAGTACCGGCGTAGCGCGGGCCTTTGCCGCTGCTGGCGCTACGCTCTACCTCTCGGGCCGCGACCTGGGGGCCGTAGAGCGCCTGGCCCGCGAGCTTGCCGCCACCGGCGCCCAGGTGCATACCCACCAGGTAGATGCCCTCGACGAAGCCGCCGTCCAGGCCTATGCCGGTACCGTGCTCGCCCAGGCCGGGCAGGTAGATTCGGTCTTTAACGGCATTGGCATCCGGGCCGCCGAGGGCCAGTACGGCACCCCGGCCCACCTGCTACCCCTAGAGGCCTTTTGGCTACCCCTGCGCCAGCATGTGGGTAGCCAGTTTCTCACCGCCAAGGCGTTTGCCCCACACTTTGCCGCGCGGCAGCGGGGTGCAGTGGTGCTGCTCTCCGCTTCGTTGGGCAAAGACCCTGCGCCCGCCATGGCCGGCATTGGCGCCGCGTGTGGTGCCATCGAGGCCCTGACACGCGCCCTGGCCGCCGAGTTTGCGCTCTTTGGTGCACGTGTCAACTGCGTAAACGGCGGCGCGATGGTCGAAACCCGCACCATCCAAGAAACCACCGCCCGCAACGCCGCAGGTATGGGCATGCCACCTGAGGCCTTCTTGGAGATGCTCCGGCAGCGGCCCATTACCCGCCGGTTCCCTACGGTTGCCGAGGTAGCAAACGTCGCGGTATACCTGGCCTCCGACTACGCCTCGGCCCTCACCGGCCAGGTGGTCAACGCAACCGCCGGGCTCGTGCTACTGTAGCACGCAAGGTTGCAGTTCGTGCGACACCCCGCGTCGGTATACCGAAAGGTGTACCGACGTTTGGGTGTATTCAAAGTACTTCGAAACCCAAAGCTACTTCTTCAAGCTGTCGCGGATTTCGCGCAGCAGCAGCACCTCCTCGCTCGGCTCGGCCGTGGCCGCCGGGGCTTCGGGGGCCTTCACCCGGTTGTAGGCCCGCACCACCAGGAAAATGACGAAGGCAACGATGAGGAAATCGACCACGGCCTGCAGGAACAGCCCCACGTTCAGCGTCACCGCCGGGGCTTCGCCCTGCGCGGCCTTGAGCGTCAGCGCGATGTCGCGGAAGTTGACGCCTCCCAGCAGCAGCCCAATGGGCGGCATCAGGATATCGTCTACAAACGAGGCGACAATCTTGCCAAACGCACCCCCAATAATGACGCCCACCGCCAGGTCCAGCACGTTGCCCCGCTGGATAAAGGCCCGGAATTCACGTGTTAAGCTCATGCCCGTAAACTAAGACGACTACCGGCGGCACGCAAACGGCTTGCCAGCCAACCGGTTACGCTAGTCGGCCCACAGCGCGGTACCGGTCGGCAGGTGCACGCTGCCGGTGCTCTCGGCCACCCGGGCACCCGTAGCGCCCGGCAGTACCGTGGGCTGGCCCAAAAGACGCCGCAGGCCCAAAAAGGCAAACACCAGCGCCTCTTTGTAGTCGGTGAGGAGCGGCGGGTTGTCGGCAATGGCAACGCCCAGTGGCGCAAGGGCTTCACCCAGGCGCGCCATCAGAAACCGGTTGTGGGCACCCCCGCCGGTTACGCGCAGCGGCGTGTGGCCAATGCCCAGGCG
>JANRLA010000033.1:0-8261 GCA_033763015.1 Bacteroidia bacterium | reverse complement strand
GAGGTTCGAAACGTAGCGTTTGTAGCCGAAGGGCCCCGACTCGTAGTGGTCGGGGTTGTGCATGCGGGGGAAGAACCGCTGGCTGGCCCGGTCGTACTTGTAGCCCAGTTTGTCGCCATCGACGATGTAGCGGTCGTGGCTATCGAGGTACAGGTAGTTTTTGCCCTTCTTCTGGTAGTCGATCACCTGGCTGTTGTACATCTGCCCGAAGAGCAGCGGGGCACTGCCGTACTGCTCACGCTTTACGTACGAAAGGAAGTTGAGCACGTTGCCCGGCCCGTTCTGGTTGATGGCGGGGTTGGTGTTCGAGCGAATGGCGATGATGGCATACGACGAAAAGCCCAGGTACACCATGAGCAGGGCCAACAGGCCCAGGTGGGCGTTTACCCGCTGCCTGCGGTAGGTGTAATAAATGCCGTAGCCCAGGGCCCCCAGCAGCACCAGGGTAAAGAGCAGAACCCCCGAGCCCATGGGCAGACCGAGGCCGCTCTTGGCGTTGCCGTCCCAGTTCTCGGTGCCCACCAGGGTGCGTTCGAAGGCCCAGGCGATGTCCCAGGTCTTTTGCACGACCCCAAACTGCACCAGGCCCAGGATGAGTACCCCTGCGCCAAACGCCACCGCGACACCTGTACGGCTGTAGTTGTACTTCTTAAAGTAATAAATGAGTGCCAGGGCCGGTATGGTAAGCAGCGGCAACAAGTGCACGCCCACCGCCAGGCCAATGAGGTAGGCCAGGAGGATAAGCCAGCGGTTGCTGCCGGGCTGGTCGGCGCGGGCCTCCCATTTCAGCATCAGCCAGAACACAGCGGCCGTGAAGGCCGAACTGTACGCGTAGACCTCAGCTTCTACGGCGTTGAACCAGACGGTATCGAGGAAGGTGCAGGTAAGACCCGCCACTGCCCCCGAAAAGAGGATAACGGCCTGGGTGCCGCGGTCAGGTTCTGCGGCCGCGGGTGCCAAGACGCGCTTGGCCAAGAGGGTCGTCGTCCAGCAAATGAAAAGGGCCAGGGCCGCGCTGGCGAGCACCGATACCCAGTTTACGGCCAGGGCCACTTGCTCGGGGCCGCCCAACAGGTGCCCGGCAAGCGCGAAGAGCCTACCCGTGAGCAGGTGCAGCGGTGCGCCGGGGGGGTGGGGTACTTCGAGCTCGTTGGCGGTGGCGATAAACTCGCCGCAGTCCCAGAAGCTGGCCGTAGGTTCAACGGTGAGGCCATAGGTGAGAGTGGCAACCGCAAACACGGCCCACCCCACCAGGTTGTTCAACTTGGTATAGGTCATGGTACGCAGCGCAAAACGGGCTGTTTTGGGCTTGGGGCGTAAAAGTAGTACGGAAAACGAGGCCCGCACCCACCTAGAGTGGGCCGTAGGTGGTTAGCCACCACAGGCGCACCAGGTTGAAGGCCTGGTAAAGCGCAAAGCTGATGAACAGCACCCCGATGATGCGGTTGACTACCACCAGCGAGCGCGTGCTCCAGGCCTTGCGGCGGCTGTGGGCAATCTCGGCCACCGTGAAAAGGAACCCCAGGGTGCCAATGAAAACCCCCCCGGCAAAAAAGACCGTCTCCAGCCAGGCGCTAGTCATCCACCGGTTGGCCACCAGCCAGTGCACCACCAGGGCCCAAAACGGGATGAGCAGGGGGTTGAGGATGTTCAGGCCCGCGCCCACGAAAAACCCGCGCTTGCGCACCGGGGGCGGTGTGGTTTCATCGGCGGCGTGGGCCACCTGCTTCTCCTGCTTGCGTAGGTTGACGATGCCCATGAGCAGCAGGATGGGCACGCTCGCGACCTGGAGGCCCAGCGACAGGTTGCGCTCTTCGACCACCAGCGAGGCGCCCCCCACGCCCAAGAGGCAGTACGCCATCTCGATCGTCGCTGCGCCTGTGCCAATGAGAAACGCCGTGGTGCGCTGGCCGTTGAGCGAGGCCCGAAATACGGCCAGGTTCACCGGCCCCGAGGGTACCGATGCCACAAAGGCCAGCAGGATACCGAGCAGAACGTCGAGCAGCAGCATGGTTTCAGGCAGCAACAGACACGCACGGGGCGTCGGCCGTTGCGGTGGCAGTATACAAAAGAGGCATCAGGCTACCGCGCATGAGTTTCACCTTTCAGCGCTGCAAGGAGCAGCAACCCCCACCCCAGCATCAAACAGACCCCACCCACCGGTGTAACCGGGCCCAGCCACCGCCAGCCGGTAACGGCAATGAGGTAGATAGAGCCCGCAAATAGCCCCACACCTACCACCCACAGCAATGCCACCCACCGGACCCTGAGCGGCGCCCCTGCCAGTGCCAACAGCGCCGCCGCGTGCAGCAGTTGGTACCGGGTAGCGGTAGTAAAGGCCTCAAGTGTGCGCGGCGGGAGCACTTCGCGCAGTGCGTGGGCTGCAAAAGCCCCCAGCACCACGCCCGTTAGGCCCAGCACAGCGGCCCAGGCCAGGGCAAAACGCCGGTACGAATCGAACGGAGGCGTCATAGGGTCGCAAAATTGCACCCAATGCCTCAAGCTGCCTACACCCAGGTGTCGTACGCGTGCGGTAGCTGCTCGGGGTAGTCGAGCGTGCAGTGGATGCCGCGGCTCTCCTGGCGTATCCGTGCACTTTTGATGATCAGGTACGCGCAGGCGATGAGGTTGCGCAGCTCGCAGAGCTCGGGGCTCAGCTGGGTGCGCTGGTAGAACGACTCGGTCTCTTCGTAGATGAGGGCCAGGCGGCGCCGGGCCCGGTCGAGCCTGAGGTTCGTGCGCACGATGCCCACGTAGTTGGTCATGAGCTGCTGCACCTCGCGCAGGTTGGCACTGATGAGCACCCACTCGTCGGTGTTCTGGGTGCCGGTGGCGTTCCAGGCCGGGATGCCCGGCTGGTGCTCGATCGCCCCCAGCTGTGCCCGGGCGTGCTCGGCGGCGTTGTGGGCAAAGACCAGGGCCTCGAGCAGGCTGTTGCTGGCCAGTCGGTTGGCACCGTGCAGGCCCGTGGCCGCGCACTCGCCGATGGCGTAGAGCCGTTGGATGGAGCTTTGGCCCACGGCGTCGGTATGGATGCCGCCGCACATGTAGTGGGCCGCCGGGGCCACGGGGATGAGGTCTTTGGTGAAATCGATCCCCTTTTCGAGCAGCCGTTGGTAGATGGTTGGGAACTCGGCCTTCAGGCTGTCGGCTGGGATGTGCGTGGCGTCGAGGTACACGTAGGGGTTACCGCTCTGCTTCATCTCGACGTCGATCGAGCGGGCCACGATGTCGCGGGGGGCCAGCTCCAGCCGCGCGTCGTACCGGTGCATGAACCGCTCTTTGCGGTAGGCGTCGCGCAGGTAGGCGCCCTTGCCCCGCAGCGCCTCGGTAATGAGAAACGCCGGGCGGGTACCCGCCGGGTCGTAGAGCGCGGTGGGGTGGAACTGGTAGAACTCCATGTTCGCAATGCGGGCCTTGGCCCTGAGGGCCATGCCCACCCCATCGCCGGTAGCAACGGCCGGGTTGGTCGTGGTAAAGTACACGTTGCCCGCCCCGCCGCTGGCCAGCACCGTTACCTTGGCCAGGATAGTGAGCACCTCGCGCGTGCCCAGGTCTAGCGCGTAAATGCCGTAGCACGCCAGGCCCGGGAACCCCCGGTTGACGTACATGCCCAGGTGGTGCTGCGTGATGAGGTCTACGGCGTAGAGGTGCTCTACGAGCGTGATGTTGGGGTGGGCGGCCACGGCGGCCAGCAGCGCGCGGCTGATTTCGGCGCCGGTGGCGTCGTGGCTGTGCAGGATGCGGTTTTCGCTGTGCCCGCCCTCGCGGCCCAGCATGAGCGTGCCGTCGGGCCGGCGGTCGAAGGCCGTGCCCCAGGCCATGAGCTCTTCTATGCGCGCCGGGGCTTGCTCGACGACCATGCGCACGATGGCCTCGTCGCAGAGGCCATCGCCTGCGATGAGGGTGTCGGCGATGTGCTTCTCGAAGCTATCGGCCTGGTCGAAGACGCCCGCAATGCCGCCCTGGGCCCAGCGGGTGTTGCTCTCGCTGCGGTCGGCTTTCGTGATGACGAGCACCCGGCCACTGGCGGCGGCTTTGAGGGCAAAGCTGAGCCCCGCCACCCCCGAACCAATGACCAGGTAGTCGGTCGTCATTGCGGTGTGTATCCTAGAAATATCGTTTACTCGACCTGGTAGGTGAATTGGAAAGCGTATTGCTGAAAACCCGTTACAGCAGGGGCATGGTAACCGAAAATCGTTAACTCAGACGTGCTAGCTGCCAAAATAGAGGCTGCCGAAAAGTCGGTAGCTGGTATCCCAGCACTGTTGAACAAAGCAGCGGTTCCCGCCAGATCATCTGTAGTATTCATGTTTGTCGGGATGGGTGTTAAGAACGTGGCAGACCATGGGCCGCCCGTACCGTTATCGTTAATGGTCAGAATGCCCGAAACTGTGACCACGTTGCCCACCCGCATCACATTCACCTCAGACGTAAAGGCATTATTTATTGTTCCTCCAAATCCTGTATTGGTAAGCGCCGGGCGTTTGTAGCTCGCTATCTCGGCGGGGCTGCTGGGAGAACCGGGTACTGTCTTGTTGTGCACGTTGGCAAAAACGCGGCTGGTGGTGCTAGCGGCATTGGCGAGTTGGACTTGCCCCCCGAGTGTTGCGATCTCAACGTTGCCGTACTGACCGGTCGCCCCAGGGTCGCCACCGTTCACAGTAACTACCCCACCATTGCCAGTGTTAAAGCCACGTCCACCGCGTACAGCGACAGGCCCCCCGTTACCCGCAGACCCGGTACGGGAGCCGCCAAAAATGGAAATGTTACCTGGGTTTTGACCGTTCCCGACGCCGCCCTCAAGAAAAAGCTCACCGCCCACGGTCGGGCCGTTGCCCTGGCCGCTTGCAAGTCGTAGCCCGCCACCCGTTTGCTGGTTGGTGATGGCTATGTTACCCAATACATTGTTTTCCTGGGTGATGGTAAAGCCATTGGCGGATCCGTTGCCGGTAACGTCGTTGGTAAGTTGAAAGCGGGTTTGGGCAGTACCGCCACCCACGTGCAGCTTGGCGGCGGGGGCAGGTAGGCCAATGCCAATGTCGTAGTTGACTACGCCATCACCGAGGATGATGGAGTTGGGTTGACTGGCCGTGGTACCAGTGCCAATGGCAACGGCGAAGTCGGCATCGGCACGGGTATTTGCACCCAGGGCGATTGCGCCCGTAACGGCACCCACTGTGGTGGCCGAGCCGTTGCCGATAAATACGTTGTCGGTGCCGGTAGACAAACTGCCGCCACCGCCAATGCCACCCATCACCACGTTGCCACTACCGGTAGTAAGGTTTGGCGCGGCATCGGCACCGATCAAGGCGTTAGAAGAGCCCGAGGTTACGGCATCGCCCGCACGCGAGCCAATAAAGGTATTGCTGTTGCCCCCCAGCTCAAGGAAAAACCCAGCGTTGAAGCCAACAACGGTGTTATCGGATACATCATCGGAACTCTGGCCCGCGCTGCTACCCACGAACGTGTTCCGGTCGCCGACATCCAGCAAGTTCATGGCACCGCTACCGATGCCCACGTTGCCGAAGCCCGTAGGCCCGAAGGCGCCCGCGTTGACACCCAGTGCGGTATTGGCGTTGGTGAAGCCCTCAAGGCTGGCCCCGCCGCTGAGGGTAAGCCAGGTAACGCCATTCCAGCCCTCGAACGCCCCGGCGTTGTAGCGCAAGAGACCCTGCTCGGTAGCACCGGGGGCGAAGGTCACGGCCCCCAACTGCACACCATCCTGGAAATAGGCTTTGCCATTGGTAGCGTATACCGAGTATGCGTCGCTGCTGGGCAAAAGGCCCTGAGAGACATTTAACTCCAGCCCCACCAAACGGCTACCGGCTACAG
The DNA here is from genome assembly GCA_033763015.1 of Bacteroidia bacterium. Lineage (GTDB taxonomy): Bacteria > Bacteroidota > Bacteroidia > J057 > JANRLA01 > JANRLA01. The sequence goes on along the minus strand of JANRLA010000033.1, from coordinate 2,426 downwards.
GCGTACCCGCACCAGTATAGGTCGCGTTAACACGGGTACCGCTGATGAAGACGGGCGCACCGGGGTCGCCACCTTCACTTTGCACCGAAAGGCCCACCACGTCTTCAGCGCTGTTGTTAAAGTCGAGGGCCGAGATGTTTGCGCCTTGTACTGTATTGGAGGTGCCGCCCGTAAAATTTCGAGCGGTGAGATCCATCCCGCGAATACTACCGTTTGAGCTGACGTTTTGAACCGAAATGTCGGCGCCAGTCCCTTCGGCTGTTCCGGTGGGCGAAACACGAGTAATCGTTCCTAGCAAGAAGCCTTGATCGTGGGTGGCCAAGTGGTAGGCACCAATCGATGCAAACGAACCGCCCTTGGCCACGGCCTGCAGACCGAAGTTGATAGCGTTGCCAGCGGTGGTGTTCTCGGCCAGAATAGCCGCAGGAATGTTGTCGATATCATCTACCCCTGGCGTAAACGTGGTGCGGACCTGGGTACCACGTACGATGAGCGTAGCCGCCGAGTCGAGGGTGCCCGCGGCAATGCCCACCTTACCGAAGACGCCGACACCGTCGGTGCCGGGTTGCAGGACAATGTCGCCAGGCGCACTACCGCCAGTACCGCCGACAATAAAGACAGCACCCGATGGCCCAACTATGGCGTCGCCTGCGCGAATCGCAACGTTACCCCCCCCGGCTTCGGCGGTACCGGCAGTGACATTGACGTCGCCACCGACATCTAGGGCCGAACCACCTGCGGTGAGGTTAATCTGGCCACCGGGGCTTTGCGCACTGCCGGCAGCCTCAATGTTAATGTTACCCGCGGTACCACCGCTACCGCTGCGTAGGTCGAGGTCGCCACCCACCACGGCGGGTATACCACCATTGCCATCGCCGGCGGCGATGAGTAGGTCGGTACCCGAGTCGCCGGGGTCGGGCGAGGGGCCTACTACAAGCTCGCGTGAGCCGCCGATAACTGGTGTAAAACCGACATCGTTCGTGAGCACCAGGCCAACGTTGGCGGGCACATCGTAACCGGGTGGGATTGGGTTGGTGCCAATAAGGAAGTGTGGGCTATCGGCAGGGCCATCTAGCGTCATGGCCGCCAGTGGGTTGCCCTCTAGGATGAACTCAATTTGGCCTGTAGAGCCAAACGTAGAGCCAAGCTGCTGGTTGACGGACAGGGCATTGCCGGTAAGAGCCCAACCCGCACTTGCGCCGCCAGCGTCTACCCACGCACTCCCGTTCCATACCTGCAGGGCATTGGCGGATGTGTTGTATACCACCAGGCCTGGAGCAAAGGTGCCAAAGTTGATGGCATCGCGCTGTGCGGTTGTCATGCGTGGGGGGAGGAAGCCCTGCGTGGTCGAGGTCACGTCCAGCAACGCCGAAGCATCGGGCGCTACGGTGCCCACACCCACCTGGCCACGCTGCACGCCGGCAGCGTTCATGGTGAGGTAGACGTTGCCTGCCGGTGCGGGCGATCCGCCCAGGCCGCCGGCTAGGTACAGGCTACCGCCCGTTGTGCCGGGCCCGCCTACAGTACCATCGCCACCCAAAATCTGTACGCGGCCACCGACGTTGCCTGCGCCAGCGGCGCCAGCGGTAATGTCGACGACCCCGCCGTCTGACCCCGAACCGTTGTCGTTGCCCGCCTGGAGGGTAATGGCCCCAGGTGTACCCGCGCCGTTGGCATTGCCCGCGGTAAGGCTAATGGCACCACCCGAGCGGTTAAGGCCCGAGCCGTTAGCACCCTGTACTACAATACCCCCACCATTGGCAGTGGCCCCAGGGGTGCCACCGGCAAGCGTTAGTATACCGCCGGTGCCCGAACCATCGCCCGCACCGGCACGAATAGTTACCTCGCCGCCATTGCCATTGTTGCGACCGTTGTCGCCCAGAATCTGGAGGTTATCGCCGGGGTCTAGGCCGGCGGTAGCCGAGGGTAGTGGGGTGGCTGCTGGCTGGAAGGTGCCCCCAAAGCCAATGGTGCGGGTCTGGGCACCCGCTACGTTGTACGAACTGGTAAAGCGCACGTCGCCGGTCACAAACACGCGGTCGCCGGTGGCAGAGGGGTCACCCTCGGGGCCGAAAACGGTGATATCGTTTTGGTTGGCGATGAAGAGCGTGCTAGCGGCGTTATTGGTCTGGGCCGCTGCGGCGGGGACAAAACTTGCCGCGCCGCCCGCACCCAGGTCAAGCCACGTACCGGCAAGCGTACGGTAGTATACCGTGCTGTTGTCGGTGTAGATGTCGCCGGGGTTGGGGAACGTGGGGGCAGTAGCGAGGGGCCGTAAGCGCAGCGGTGAGGTAGTAGCAGGTGGAGTGCCAATGTCTAATAATGCCGTGGGCGTGAGTTCGCCTACCCCGACTCTACCACGCGTGGCACCTGCATTGTAGGCTAACACTACATTGCCATCTTGGCTAACCGAGTTGGTACCGCCG